>JAWOGU010000390.1:0-14831 GCA_046496595.1 Chloroflexota bacterium | reverse complement strand
AGTCAATACTGTTACGAACCCCTTGCTCTGTAACAGTTATAGAAAACAAATTTTTCGACTTAATACCCTGTAAATTTTGAGTATAACATCTCTTAAACGAGCGTTTAAGAAATGTTATACTAAGCGTATGACCACTAAGGCCATCGCTTATTATCGAGTAAGTACCCAAAAACAAGGTCAATCTGGTCTGGGCTTAGAGGCGCAGCAGGCAGCCGTTGTCAACTATGCGGCGGCGGCCAATAGATTGACCATTGTTTCTCCCGCCGGCGAATTCACCGAGATTGAAACAGGAACCAACAAGCGCCAACGGCCGAAACTACAGGCCGCCATTGCCGCCGCGAAAGCACATGACGCCGTCTTGCTCATTGCCAAGCTGGATCGCCTGGCGCGTAATGTTCATTTTATTACCGGCTTGCAAGAAAGCGGGGTTAAGTTTGTGGCGGTCGATATGCCAGAGGCGAATGAATTGACGGTTCAGATTATGGCAGTCATGGCTCAGCATGAAGCCAAGATGATTAGCGAACGGACAAAAGCGGCGTTAGGAGCAGCGAAAGCGCGTGGTGTGAAACTTGGCAGCCCCGATAACCTGACCGACCAGGCGCAGCAAACGGGGCAGATCGCCAACAAAGAACAGGCCCGGCGCGCCTACCAAAAGTTAAGCGGGTATATCCAGATGATGCGTGACACGGGAATGTCTTGCCTTGCGATTGCCCGAAAGTTAAACGACGAAGGAAACCGAACCCGGACTGGCAAGGAATTTCAGGCCATGACGATTAAACGGATTTTGGAACGAGGGTAGGAGACTTGAGATAGGTCGGCTTGCTTTCGGGATAAGTCGCTCGATAATAACCGACACTTTTCTTAAGTAAGGATGATGTGGTTAATTGGCCTATGGGTAGTCGGGTAGGGTGGCAGCGCACAGCGTTATACAGAAAAGAACTTTATGTTAACCAGACCGGAAATTTCCCGACGCATACGACATAGACCCCATGTTGGAATCACAAGTGACACTACCTCTCCGCCGCCTGCCGCTCAAGGTGCTGGATGATATTCAGTACGGCGACGATATTATGCCGTACACCATAGATCAGCTTGTGGACGTTGAGTTTCTTTTTGAGGATTAGATCAAATGGCTGCACGTTTTAACGCCATGAAGGATAAAGACAATGAAACTAAAAACACAAATCCTACTATTTACGGCCGTTGGCATCGGTCTGATTTTTATGCTGGTGGCGATAGTGTGGGCGGCCAACGCTGGCATATACGCAAGCCAAAAGGAGACTATCAATGAGGAAGAGGAGCTTATTATACCAGTCGTAACTTATCAGGTTGCAGCCAGCGCAGACGATAAGGAGACTATCAATGAGGAAGAGGAGCTTATTATGCCAGTCGTAACTTATCAGGTTGCAGCCAGCGCAGACGATGGTGATTGGTTACCATCTGGGCTTGTCAACAATGGCTTTGCGATCCGTGCAGGGAAGCAATCTACCTTCTCCTCCCATGTATTCGCAAGGTTCACAGGCGTTCAGATCAATGGGACCATTACGTCGGCATATATCCAGGTTCGGTCATCATCTGGGTTTACGAATACTGTCCCCCTCCGTATCTTTGCTGAGGATGCAGCAAACCCCGCTGCTCCCTCCTCGCTTAGTGACGTAGAGAGTCGAGAGCGGACCACAGCTTATGTTGACTGGACGCCGGGAGATTGGAGCGCCGGTGTCTATTACGATTCTCCTTCGCTGGTAAGCATCATTCAGGAGTTGGTAGACACGTACACCTACGATGGCAATCAGGCGATTACAATTTTTATACAGGATAGTGGCGCCGCAGATAACACTAACCGTTCAATGCGCACTTACGACCACAACGTCACACTGTCGCCACCGATTCTGTATATAGAATACATACCGGCCAACGCCCCTCCGACTATTGTCCCGAATACGGCTGATGGGGTACTTCTGCCGGCTAACGCTACCCTCGAATTTGCCGCTACCGACGATGAAAGCGATGACGTTAGGTATCAGGTCCAAATCTCCGACAATGACCAATTTCTAGACGGGATCAACGTTTCCAGTGAATTACTTACCGGATCAGGCACGGTCATTCACCCAAACCCGGCTGGCGGGTTAACTTGGGAAGGCTATCAGCAAGTGGATGATCGGGTTGGTATGGGGTTTATGGGGCGCGGCGGCATCCTGGATTCGGTTGATTTCCGCTTTGGGCCACACGAAACCACACCTGAAGTAACAGATGGGAGTTACCTGGCGCGTGTTTATGCCGCTGAGGGTTATCCAGTAGATCCGGTGACACCTATCTGGACAGCGACGACAGCATATTCGGTTGGGACGATTATTCGACCAACCAGCGGTGCTAACGCCGACCTACATTTCGTCTACCGATGTGTTGTGGGTGGAACTAGCGGAGCGAGCGAACCCACTTGGCCCGGAAATGGCGTAGACTGGGCGACTGTCACGCCAGGGACCACAACAAACGACGGCTCTGTAACGTGGGAGGCGTTGCCTGGGCTACATCCTGTGGGCGCAGTGTCGGCGGCGGATACGCCCACCCCTGGGTGGTTGGCGCAATCAACCGTTTACGCCTATGCACCAGGGACAGCTGATCTGACATGGAAAACGTTAGCATTTACTGGCGCTAACCGGATACGGCTGGAAGCGGGGCAGTGGTATATCGTTATTCTTGACTGGCGGCCAAATGACAGCGTGATCAACAATTCTCTAGCGGTTACGAATGCGGCTAATGAGAACGCTGTCATGCCAGGCAACGTTTACCTTGATGGGCAAGCTGCTGCCAACAACGGACCTCGAATAATTGAAGATGCCTGGCATGTGGTTCGAGAAGAGTCAACTCTGATTGACGCCACCAGTGGCACGGATGCAGGCTTTGCCAATACCGTAGATGGCGGAGACACTGATCCTTTCACGTCGGGAGAAAAAGCCAGTTACACTGTTCTGCCCGGGGATGAACTGACCACGGACGTTACCTATCGTTGGCGAGTACGCGCTATTGACCCTGACGGGTCTAATCTTTGGAGCGACTGGACGGGCGGTACGGTGACTATCACAAGCTCCACGGTCGAAGAGGCTGCGTTGGGGCTGGCTATATCCGGCAACTTGTCGTCTGCTGGAGACGCCTCCGCTGAAGGTAGTCGCCTAAGGGTAGTTGGGTAGGCGGCCAGCGCACAGCTTAACCTGTGTTTCCAACCGCCCCCCGCCGAACCGGGCTTGAACCTTTCAATTCACCTCGGCTCTCCAGAAATCTCAACAAAGTTTCACACCATCATATCGGCCATAGGTAATGTCTTGATGACATGAATGACATACAAAGATCGTTTTACGATGTCGGCTAATCATCCATTTTACCCATTCCGGTTTCTGTTTCCGACCTTGCCAACGACGTTTTAGATTTGCCAATCTGTTGGTGTGATGAGCTTCTAATGGCACATCATTTGTTCCACAGCATTCACATTTTTCAGCCAACAATCGTTTTGTTAGTTCTTTTTGCCTGCCTACAATTGTGAAAGGTGGGATTGCATCGTTAGTATAGGTGGTATCGGAGCGATATTTCAGGGATATTTCTCCGCATCTGGCTATCAAAGGTTTTTTCTCAGGGCGTTCGATTAACACGCGAATGTGGGTTCTTTTTCCTGGTTCACGCACATAGTAGCGTCTGTAGCTTTGTGGTCTGCTGAGTTTATGCCTTGCTACTAATGTTTTGCGACATGATTCCAGACATGCCCAATAAACGCATTCCAATCGTTGGCTCACATTTGGTGCCAGTCGATAATAATTGACCAGTCCGCGTATCTGTGCCCCATAGATTTTAACAACTTCGTAATCACTGTAATGAATGAGCCATTTATTGTGCAAGGGTTTCCCCTTTACACAATATTTTCGCATCCACCGAGTAACAACAGAACGTGGGACACCAAGTTGTATTTTGCCATTGATTGAGCGCTTTTTGGTGTTGGTTGTTAATGAGATTAGCTTCACATTACTCCAACTTGTCCAGAGTTCATAGCCAAGAAAGCGAGCGATTTGGTTGCGAGCATGAGTTATCTTGGTTTTCTCTTGAGAAAGAGTCAAACTCAACCCCTCAAGAAATTCGGCAATTTGTTGTTTAATCTGCGTTGCTTCTACTTTGTTTCCAACGTATCCCAATAGGAAATCATCAGCAAAACGAATATACCGTAAACGGCGATAATCCGAATCATGAGGGTCTTTACTAGGAGTCTGTCGTAACATTTTGCCCAACCGAGAGTATTCTTGCCAGCGACCATTTTTCTTGGCACGACATCTTTGCATTACTAAACGCTTGTATTTAAGTGACGTACTTCTTTGCTGGCCTATGGTATGTTGAGGGATGAGTATGTCTTCTATCCATTTGTCGAACTCGTTCAGAACGATATTTGACAGAATAGGGCTAACGACTCCACCCTGCGGCACACCGGAATGGGTTTGATGATAGCGCCAATCTTCCATGTACCCCGCTTTCAGCATGTCTTTGACCAGTTTCAGAAACCGATTGTCTTGAATACGTTGTCCGAGCAGTTGCAAAATCAATTCGTGCGAGATATTGTCAAATCACCAGTCAATATCCAGGTGTTGCTAGTCGCTTCCGATGCCGAAAAGGCGACAACAAACAGCCCCCAAGAATAAGCAAACAGGTTATATATCAAAGTAAGAGGTGCTTTTTAATTTTGCCAGTGTTTGTTAAGTTCATGTTTAAGCGACCTCTTATCTTGTTTTGTACTATCGTCGTGATACCTCAGCACCACTGGCATCATATAAGACGGCGGGATCGGATTCGCTATTATTCCAAATGTTGCTTCCAAAACCGCAATTGAAGCCCCCTTGCCCCCCATCAGATGCCATAGCCCAAATGCGAAGGGATGCACCTGCTGGAAGTACCCCACCTAAACCACAGGCTTGGTTTCCTTTTTCAGATACTAAAACCCATCCACCAAGGTCTTGGTCACTACCCCCAGTGTTCTGAATATCCACAAACTCCGCACGCTTATCTACATTGGTAATAATTACCTGTGAAGGTGAGGCTGGCGGTGGTGGTGGCGGTGCTGGTGGTTCTGGTGGTGTAGTCGGCGCGGGGGGCTGCGTCGGTTCAGCCGTTGGTATGGGCAGTGCCGTTGGTGGTGGTTGCGTTGGTTCACCCGTTGGCTGAGGTGGGCTAGTCGGTGGCGGACTTGTTGGGTTAGGGGTGTTGGTTGGTTCAGCAGTGTTAGTTGGGTTAGGTGTGTTGGTTGCTTCAGCAGTGTTAGTTGAGTTAGGTGTGTTGGTTGATGAAAGTGTACTCGTTGGTTCAGATGTCTTGGTTGATTCAGTTTCTAATTCTTTGGGTTCATCTGTGCTAACTCTTCCACATGCAATCAATACAAACAATAAACTGAACAATAAGATAAAAGCGGAAAGTCTAACAATTGAACTATACAGTGATGTATTTTTATTCATTAATTCTCCAAAAGGCTTTTAAGATTCTTGCAAAACTGGACTAAACAAGGATAGCAGTCTAATGGGGTAATTAGCACGTTACAGAGATCATAAATTTTCAGTTAATTGTCATGTTTTCGCCTTAAATTCCCCCTTAATTTGACGGGGAGAATACAAAATCCCCGATGGTCCCCAACTACAAAAGCCCTGAGGATTTACTACCCCTTACCCGGTTGCCAGAGGTGGTAGCCGTTCTTTTTCCAGACGACCTCATATAAGCCAGGAACCCTGATAATACTTGTATATTGACAGTACTGTGTGATATACAGTATAATGCGCCACATGACAACAAATCAGGACAAAGAAGCACTTTACGACAAACTATTATTAGAATTGCGGCGAGGTGTGCTGATGTTGGCGGTGTTGAGCCAGATGCAAGATGAACAATACGGCTACTCGCTCAAGCAGTCTCTAGATGATAAAGGGATGGAGATCAACGAAGGCACGCTGTACCCGCTGCTGCGCCGTCTGGAATCCCAGGGACTGTTAGAAAGCGACTGGCAGGTGGTGGACGACACGCGCCCGCGCCGCTACTATAAAATGAGCCAGGACGGCGAAACTATCTACGCCAACCTGGTCCAGGAGTGGCAGGCGCTGGTTGTGGTCATGGACCACCTGATGGGCCTTAAAACGAAATAATGCGCCACAGAGGAAAAAGAGCATGAGGGTAGATTTATCGCTTCGTTTCGGTATTCTGTGTGGCAAATGGATGGAGAGAGTCAATGGACATAAATGAGATGATTGACCGTTACGTAAATGAAGTCGGCCAGCACCTGCCGCGCAAAACGCGGGCTGACATAGAAATGGAGTTGCGCTCGCTGCTGTTGGACACTGTGGAAGAGCGCAGCGACGGTAACCCCACGCCCAAAATAGCGGCCGAGGTGCTGCGCGAGTTTGGCCATCCCGAAGCAATTGCCGCCCAGTACCACGCGGATGAGTATTTGATTGGCCCGAAGTTGTTCCCCACCTACAAGGTGATCGTCATGATCACGCTGACGGTGATTGGTGTGCTGCATCTGATTGGGTTGGGGTTTATGCTGTGGCAAAGCGCCGGGGCAGACTTAATCGACGAGGTGCTGTCGTTTATCTTTTCATTCGTGCGCACGGCCGTTATCAACGCCGGGATTGTGACGCTGGTGTTTGCCGTGATAGAACGGGTGGCGGGCGATTCGCTGGACCTACCGGAGAAACAGCAAAAAACGTGGGATCCTTTCGCCCTGCCGCCGGTCAAAGACCCGGATCGCATCAACCGGGGCGAGTTTGTCGTGGGGATCTTTTTCCTGACGGCGTTTATCGCCTGGCTGAATTTCTTCCCGGACTGGTTTGGCGCGGCGAATTTTGGTGACGAGGGGATATTTGTTCTTTTCACGGACGAATTCCTGGCGCTGATTCCCTGGTTTACCGCTTCACTGCTGCTGGATCTGGTGCTGAAAACGGCCGTTCTCATGCAGGGCCGCTGGAACCGGGTCACCCGCTGGCTGGAGGTGGGTAAAGACATCTTTGGCCTGTACGTAGCCTATCTCGTCTTTAGTCTGGAAGAGATTTCCATCGTGCCCTTCTTCACCTGGGGTGCGAAAGCAATTCTGGCCATCGTGCTGCTTATCGGCGCGTTAGAAATTATGGGGCAACTGTTCCGACTGCTGTTTGGACGGCCGTTTACCTCCCCCACGTTCATCAAATCCCGCTTCGTTTAGGGATGTTGTGGCGGATGGTCGCCTGGAGTTCTGACAGGCTGACCTCCACCAGGTTTGTATGGTACGGCCGTGCGTTTTCTCGCGGCCATTCTTGAATGAGGGCTGCAAAAAGCGGCCTTACCGCCTACATTACCTGTACTACTGCTCGGACAACGGCGTCTGACTGGTAGAGGCGCCTCCCTCTCCCGCCATCTGACAGGATTGAATGATGGTGACGCAGTGTGCAGATGTGACTACTTTTTCTCTAGCGGCTAAATTCACCTTCCGAACATAGAACGCTAAACGCGCCAGATGAGGTGAAGACTGTCCCATTCGTGGCCGGATTTGCTTGACGCCGCCAGGAACCTGCCTGGCTGAATCGGCGGCCTGCGGCCTGCGCCTCACTGCTGCATCTAGGGTAGAAAAGGCGCGCCATCAAAGGTGAACAGGCGAATCTGACTGCTGTTGGCCGCTCCCTGCACCCAGGAGACACGGCCGTCCACCCGCGTGCGGAATGACTCATCCCGATTTCCCCAGCTAACGCCCGCCGCCGTCATGTTGTCCGGGCCGATGATAAAGTTGCCGGTCTCATCAATGACGCCCAGCCAGTAGCTGTTGTCCTGGGTGGTCAACCAGCCCACCAGATACCGCTCGTCCGTGACGCTTGCGCCCAGACGGGCAATAGCCGGATCTCGTTCCGTCTGGCCGTTTGAGTTTGTCAGCCAGGTGTAGCTGCTTTGTTGGTCGGCGGTGAGCGTAGCCAGGGCGATGCCTTTACCCGTGCAGCAGGGCTGTTCCTGGGCATTGAAGACCAGCTTCCAGCTATCATTGCCGACCGCCATCTGGCCGAGTTGGGCGGAAACGAGGCCGCCGCAGTTGCCGTCCGCCTGGTAAATCTGATGCGAGGCGTTGACCCAGTGGATGCTTTTGTCGGGGAAGCAGTCGCTGGAGCAGACGGCCGCGAATTGGTCCAACTGCGGATGGTAGGTGACCAGTTGGGCCATCGAGTGGGAGCAGCCCCAATTCCAGCCGCCTGTTTGCACCACGCCGCTGTCACTGACGTAGGTGAGCTGGTCGCCATAGTGGCCGGTGAAACCACCCGAGACGCCTTTGACCGTGAAATAAGCCGCATAGAGACCATTGCCGTATTCTAACCGGCCGTCGCCCAACCAAAACTCAGCCCGGGCGATGTCGCTGTTTAGATTCGTCGTCCATATCTGGCTCCCGTTTGCCTGCCGTCGTGAGAGCCGGATGGTTTCGGCAGCCGTGTCCCACAACAGCACGGCAAAACCGCCATCGGCATGGGCGGTCAGGCCGCGAATGGCCTGGTTGGGGAACAGCCAGTCTTCAGTTGCGCCGTTGGTGTGGCGGGTGACGTGCCCTGTGCCCTGTTGGTCTGTCCAGCCAATGAGTGTGCTGTCGTCGGCCAGCGGCGCCAGGTAGAGGCGCGGTCCGAGGGCGCAGCCGCTCCAGGTACACCAGCTGCCGGCTGTACCGGCCAGGGGCGTGGGCAATTGGAGGGTGACGCTGCTCATTTGTCCGGTCAAACTCAGGGATTTAACGACGAGGGGCAGGTAAAGCAGGTCGTCATTTGCGGCGGATCTTGTGGAGGAAGGATCCTCTGCCAACAAATCAGGCATCTCTGGCGGACCCGTCTGGCTGACAGCGGGAGGCAGCGAAAGTGTCAGGAACGCCGCCAGGAGGGCTGTGAGCACGAGCGAAAACAGGACTGGTTGAAACTTCATTGGCATCTTCTTTTCTCCTTCCGGCGAGCGGCCTAACGAGCGACCAGAAACGCCGCCGATCGTTTTGTTGGGCTGTGTTTACGCATCTTACCGGCGGCGGCTGCCAGGGCGAGAGCGAGCCTGACAGCTGCGATTGTGAGAATTCACATGCCGCCAGAAGTAGCTGATATGACCGTTCATCTGTTTGCGGTGGCGCAAGGTGACGCCGCCACCGCAGTGGGGACAAAGCGCCTGTGCAGGCGCATCGGCCATAGCCACAACAGGCTGGCGGGTATCGGGATGTTGGGCGATTTTCATGGGACGTGGCATCTCCTGAATGGGGCCTATGTTACCTCAAAACGGCCGTTTTGACCGCCCGTCTCGCAGGTTGATGAGGTAACACGTCAGCCCTATTATGACTTCAAAGTAGGCGGCTTCAAGTAGAGGATTTAGCCAGCGATGTATCTCCTCAAGGGCAGTAGTGAGCGCTAAACGCGCCGCACGGGGTGAAAACCTATCCCGCGTTGGGTGGGACCATGTTAGAGGTGGGGCGCGGTCAGAAACGGCCGTTTCCCCACGTTTCTATTCCCAGAGGAGGTGCGGTATGAATGCGGGGTTTATCACCATGTCAGAGGACGGCGC
The DNA here is from genome assembly GCA_046496595.1 of Chloroflexota bacterium. GTDB lineage: Bacteria > Chloroflexota > Anaerolineae > Promineifilales > Promineifilaceae. The sequence goes on along the minus strand of JAWOGU010000390.1, from coordinate 5,270 downwards.
CGGCGATACCCGGCTGGCCGGCGACATTTCTCTTGCTGGGGATCATAGTCTTTACACCCATCTGTTGCGACTTAGCCACTACCCAAGCGGTTAGTAAAAAGTACCTCATCGTGGCAATGCGCGAGACCATTAACACTGACCATACACACCATGGCGTGTTACATTTTTGCTTGCGAGTCCAGCATGGTAGGAGACTTGTGTTGTTGACATATGATCCGCAATTATGGGAATATCTGCTGAAGACTTTCGCCCGTGATTGTCACTTTGAGTGATGCACGGGCGTTTTTATTTCAGGCAGCAAAATTGTGTACCCACAAAACATTTGCAATCCAGATTGGGAAACTTATGATCGAACACCTCTACGACAGTCCCATATTCAATTCGCCGTATGCTGGGGGAACCCCAAGGCCGTCTCTACCAGCGAGAGACTTCTTGCCCCGCTGGATTATACAAAACGGCCGGGTCTGGCTCACTATTGTTCCAGATAGGACTACCAAAGCCGCAATTGTAACCACCCTGCCCTGCGTCAGAAGCCAACGCCCAGATGCGTAATGTCTGACCGGTGGCTATCACACCTCCCAGGTTACACCGCTGGTTCCCCTTCTCAGACACCAGCACCCAGCCAGCCAGTTCTACGTCACTGCCGCTTTGATTGCTGATGTCCACGAACTCGTCGCGTTTGTTGACGCCGACGATAACAACTGTACCGGATGGTGCTGGTGGCTCGGTGGGTTGTGGCGCAGGCGGTTCGGTGGGCTGCGGCGGTGGACTGGTCGGTTGAGGTGGCGCTGTGGGTGGGCTGGTTGGTTGCGGGGGTGATGTTGCCCGAATGGTTGGGACTGCCGTCGCTGCCGCTTGAGACGACCACAAGCCGACACCGGATTCAACGGCCGTGCGCTGCAATTCAGTGAAGATATGTTGCATGGCGACATCGGGCGGGTAGGTGCTGGCCATGGCGTACCCCAGGCGCACCAGTTCCCCGTTGACGAGTGTCCCGTCTTGCAAGTAGACGTAGCGCAGCAAACGGCTGTAGCGATCCGTCTCCGACACATCCTTGACCAGAATAACCGTTTGCCCGCTTACCAGATCCGCATTGGCGGCAGTCGCTTCCTGAAAAAACGGCCGGCCTCGCTCCGGTGTATCCATGCCAATGTAACGCACCCGGTACACCTGCCCGTTGATGCCCACGTCAATAGTATCGCCGTCAATGATTCGAGTGACGCGGGCTGAGTCCCCGATGATAGGATTCCCCAAAGAGTCAGTGATACTGGTCGCCTGTACTTCCGGCGTGGCTGTGTTTGTAGCGGTTGGTAGATTAGGCCGGTGGATAGATAGGTGGATAGGGTGGGTGGACGATACATAGCACAAACACAAGATTTGCGGGGTCAATTTTCCAGAGGTAGCGTCATCCATAGGGGGCGCGGGGGTATTCAGGCAAAAAGGCTTCCCGGCGGAATGAAAGGAGGATGGCATGAGAAAAATCTGAGGTTGAAGACAAAGAATGAAGCGAGACATTGACTAGTTTAGGATTGGTTGTTGAAAGACAAAGGTGCGAAACAGCCCCTTTTTTGTTGCCCGGAGCCCCACCGACGTCGCTTTTCTGCTATGACACTTGGTCACATGAAACGATACTGCTGGCGTATTGTTTCGTCGCTCCGAAAATCACAAAAATCAGCCACTTCAAGCTCAAAAACCATCAAAATTTGTTTGTTTCATCACCAATTTTCGACCTGTTTTGAATTCGCCAGCAGTATCATGAAACAGGCTCTTCGTCATGAATAGTGCAGAGTTTGGAGCGAAGGGTTTGGACCAGCAAACACTAGACTTGGCTGCCGAGCAATATCTGAATCACTTACTCTGGACCACTACTCAAAACGTGGCTTGCACTATTGGTGATGAAGAGCCATGAAAGTTGACACATTTGGCACATCAGACTTCGCCAAGTCAGAACCAGAAAAATAGCCAGTTCATTAGAGGAAAATCCAACACCAGTTGCCTCGCAGCAGCAGCTAAAGAAAGGCGACGTTTAGCATATTTGGGTCGTCGCGCAATCTTCGACCATTGAGCGTCATCCAGTTCAAGCAATTCAAGTTGAGGAGATGGGCCTACTCTCGGGATAAGCCGAACGATAATAACCGACACTTTTCATCAATAGGGATGATATGCTTGACTGTAACCATCTCGCCCTCAATGAAAACTTGTATTTTTCTTGTATCTTTCTTTCCCCACAATAACTACATGTAAGATTCAGGTCTGCTGGGGGAACTGGCGTTTTTCAACCCCTTTCAGCTATGGACGGGACGTGTTGGGCGCAGCCGCAAGACATTTTTGACTGCATCTGGCTGCCTAAAATCCACCATTGACGGCAGCCACTTGATTATTACTCTGGGTATCTACCCCGAATACCCGCTGGTACAAATCCTCACCGTAGCTGGTTTGCAAGGGTTTGCCTGCCGTCAGTTTAAAGGTACGCGACCCATCGGCCTTCCTTTCAGCGCGTAAGAAAAGGGCATTATCCATGCTTTTGGCATAAAAACCGTGCGCCAACTCGTACAAATGCGTCACAAAAAAAACCTTGATGCCTTTTTCCAGCAGGGCGCTGACAATTTGCCGGGCAATCTCGGACCCTTCCCGCTCATTGGTAGCGGCAAAGGATTCATTGAAAAGGATGAGCGAATTGGGCCGGATGTGGTCCACAATGTCACTCATGCGGCCAAGTTCCTCATCCAGTTTGCCGCTTTCCATCGTTACGTCCTCTTCCCGTTTGTAGTGTGAGAAAAGACCATCACAGATGTTGGCGCAAAACGATTCGGCCGGCACAAACATGCCGCTTTGCATCATCAGTTGGGCTAAACCAATGCTGCGCAAAAAGGTGGATTTCCCGCCCTGATTGGCGCCGGTGATCATGATCAGGTCCTTGTGATCGGCCGCCTCGTCATTCCCCACGACTTTTTGCTTCAGCGTTAAGGCCAGGCAGACATCATACAAACCTTGAAAGGTATGCCGGCGTTCGGCGGCGGTAGTTGGCGTTGGAAAGGCAAGGGGCGCTCCCATTTGGCCGAGTTTCTCAGATAAGTTCAGGCAGCCGATGTAAAAAGCCAGTTCAATCCGCAGCATCTTCAGAAAACTGTCAATATGATCGGACGATTGAGCCAGCGCATTGGCCACCAGGTTAATGCCCCGGTTTTTCAATTCAGAAACTGCCCGGGCGCCATGGTCGTCGCGGGGGTGGATGCGAAAGCTGTAGACAGGGGCTTTTTTGGTAAAGACCCGTTCTACCCAGTTCTGGTTGTTATCAGGCGGTTTACGCAGCACATAATCCATTCCTTCGTTCCCTTTGCCCAGCGAGGCGCTGAGCAAAACGCCGTCGCGGAATTTCAGTTCTTTTAGATGCGCTTTCACAATCGCGAAATAGTCGTCGTTCAGTTCCTCTTGAATCATGGCGAAAAATCGGGTAAAGCCTTCTGACTCGAATTGATTGGCGTGGTTAGCGGCAATATATTTGAGTTTCTCGAGCAGTTCCATAAACATTTCCACCATATTGATGGCATTGCTCAAAATTCCACTGGGGTAGCTGCTGTAAATTCCCATCCAACTTCTTCTCTTGTTGGCAATGGCTTCCAGGGAGATACGGTAAATATCCCGCACAATTTCAGGGTTTTTGAAACAATCCTGCAAGATTTTCTGGCGGTAGTGGATGATGGCAAGATCGTCTAAACTGAACAAAATAGCTTTTTTGGATACGTCGAGGATAAAATCGTCTTCCCGGGACATGGCCTGGAAAAGGGTTTCTAGTTCCAGGTCTTGGATGAGCGCCTGGTGATTGGGGGGTAACGGCCGTTCCAGGTCAAAATCCCGGTCCGGGTACATCAGAAAGGTTTTCATGATGGAATGCGGTCCTTCAAGCTTTCATAGGTCAGGTGATGCTTTTCCGCAATAGACATGGCATAAGCCAGCCCATCGGCCGGTCTCCTTAAAATTTTATAGGTGCGTACAGCCGGGTTTTCAGGAACGACCGTGCTGACCATGCTTACGGTTTTCTCGCTGATCGAAGCCAGTTCCTCAATAAACGTCACCCACACACAGAGTAAATCAAGTTGGATGATCCGCGCCACTAATTTTTGGCTCAGGAAAACAGCATCCTGGAGCGTGGTGGAAGAAAAAATCTCATTCATGATCAGGACGCTGTGCGGGGTAGCTTCAGCCAAAATGGCGTGACTGCGCACCAGATCATCCTGTAATTTGCCCCGAAGATTATGGATGTCCTCTTCTCGTTCAAAATGGGTAAAAATCCGGTCAAACAGAAAAAGCTGCGCCCGCCGCCCGGGAATCGGAAGTCCTAAACAAGCCAGGTAATGAAGCTGCCCAAAGGTGCGGGCAAACGTTGTTTTGCCGCCCTGGTTGGGACCGGAAACGATCAAGATACGTTCTGCTCCTTTCAAGTAAAAATCATTACTCACAATGGGGGAATTTTCGCCGACTCGTTTAGCGGCCAGGGCCAGATCGAAGCCGGCATCATTGTAGACCTCTTTGCTCTGGCGAGACATTTGGGGATAACAAAACGTCAGGCCGGCGCGCCTGATGACGCCGATGTACTTCAGATAAGCGAGGTAAAACTGAATCTCACTGTCAAATGTGCGGATGGTGGTATCCAGGAAATTACTATGCCGGGCGCAAAAATCGTCCAGAGCGGCAAATGCCTCGGGAAACAATTTGGCTACCAGATTCAATATTTTTGCTTCGACATGATTCATGCCAGAGCCAAACGAAAGCTTTATTCTGTAATCTTTGACCGCGCCTTGTTTAAATTTGGCAAACGTTGCTTCCACATCCAGGCTGTAATCTGTTTCGGCTTCATACTGGCGAACCTTAACGATGCTGTCTTTGATAATCACGCCATATTGGATGGCAGCCAAATCAGCGCTGACCTTTTTCGTTTCCGCCAGCAGCAGCTCAAATTCGTCAGAATGGACATAGCTTATGATGTGGTCACGGAAAGCCAGTAAGCCGCGCGCCTGTAAACTGGATGCTTTTAAATCTTCTTCCAGCTCTGTAATCGCACCACAATAGGTGACGGCCGCCTCTAAAAACCAACCTTCTTTATGATAGTGGTAGTACAGTTTCTCTATCATGGCGAGATAGCGGCGCACGAGGCTCATCTTTTGCGTAAAGGAGACAATCTTCTTGTTGAGCGCCTCATTTTCCAGGTCTTGCGCAACTTCCTGGCGGTATTTAATCGCGTCACTATCCTGTAAAGGCGTATAAAAGAA
>JAWOGU010000555.1:0-11197 GCA_046496595.1 Chloroflexota bacterium | reverse complement strand
TGCAATGGATGAGCGGCATCCTCATTACCATTTTCCTGAGCATTACTTTTCTGGCCCACCAGATTGTGGCTTTACCCAGCGAATCGGAAACGGTTATCTCGCAGCTCGGCCGGGTTGTGTTTGGCAGCGGCAGCCTCCTCTACCTGGCGCTCGTGGCCGGTACAGCCCTCATCCTGCTGATGGCCGCCAACACCAGCTACGCCGATTTTCCGCGGCTGGCTGCACTGCACGCCGGCGACGGCTTCCTGCCCCGGCAGCTCACCTTTCGCGGCGGGCGGCTGGTTTTTAACTGGGGCATTGTCACCCTGGCAGCCATGGCCTCGCTGCTGGTCATCGTCATGGATGCGCGCACCACGGCGCTGATTCCGCTGTATGCTATCGGCGTGTTTCTCAGCTTCACCATCTCTCAAACCGGCATGGTGGTGCGCCTGCGTAAAATCGGCCGGCTGAAACCGGGCGAAAAAGTGCAGGGGTTGGAAACCGTGATGGAATATGACCCCCGTTGGCGGCTAAAAGTAGTGATTAGCAGCTTTGGCGCAGTGTGTACCGGCATCGTCATGCTCATCTTCGCTATTACCAAGTTCACCTCCGGCGCCTGGTTTGTCATCTTGCTGATCCCCATGCTGGTTTTCGCTTTTTTCCGAGTACATCATCATTATCAGGCGGTCGCCCGTAACCTGAGCCTGAACCATAACCATCACGATCTCACCACTTACCCGGTACAAACGGTAGTGCTGGTGGATGGGGTCCATACGGGTACGATTGAACTGGTCAACTTTGCCAAATCGCTGCAACATCCCTGGCATGCGGTGCATATTGGCATCAATCCGGAAAAATCGGCTAAAGTGCAGCAGGTTTGGGATGAGGTCATCGGCGAAGGCGAGTTGGTGGTGGTACCGTCCCCTTATCGCCAGTTGAACCGCCCCATCCGCACCTACGTGGAAACGCTGCTGCGCGAAAACCCGGATACGATTGTGCATGTGGTGGTAGGGCACCTGGCGATGGAATCAGCCTGGGAACAGGCGCTGCATCAAAACAGTGTGCTGATCTTTAACCTGGCGCTGAATGGCCTGGAACGAGTGGTGCTGACCATTGTGCCGCACCAGATACGGCGTCACCAGACGCCAGATGATCCGGTGGATGGCAATGCGTTTACGCCTGAAGATTTGCACGGCGACTAATACAGCTTTCCACAATTCCGTATCAGGTTTTTCCCTCTCCCCAACCCTCTCCCAAAGAGAGAGGGAGCAGTTTCCCCGCCCCTTGGGAGGGGATTAAGGGGAGGGGATTTATGGATTGGTGTACTAGATAAAAAAAAGCGACGTACCCGAAGGTACGTCGCTCATCAAATCAGCAGTCAGTTGCCAAACAGGTTTACGAAGCAGGAGCGTCAGGTGGTAACGGCCGTTCCACTTCCGCTTCTTGTTCTGTTTCCACCTCAATTTTCATGGCGCCATCGGCCCTGGGAATATGGTACGGCACGTCAATCACAATCACATCTTCGAGGGATCGGAGATGACGGCGCATCAAATTTGCCGTCTGGTTATGCAAAATCCGCGCATACGTCTCGGCCGGCACGAATTCCGGAATGACCACAGTAATCAAAAATCCGGGGAATTCATCATGGTTGATCTTCTCAATATAGTTCACCAGCGGCGTCAAAATATCACGATAATCATAGTCAATAATAATCAGGTCAATACCGGTCGTCAGCTTAGGGAAACGCGCCCAACGCCGCTCCACCCGTTCACGCATTTCAGGCGTGGTGGCGATACAAACTGCCCGCACATCCGTGGCAATGCGCCTGGCATACTGCAACGCTTGCAGCGTACCGCGATGCACATCCGCCAACGGCACAATGACCACATTCGCCACGTCGGACATTTCCTCTTCGTTATAGCCCCGCGTACTCAAGGTTTGCGCCACCATCTGATAGTGTTTGTTAATCTTGTCAAAACCAAACACCAACAACGGAATAGCCACCACCACCAACCACGCCCCATCCATAAACTTGGTCGCCATCAAGATAATAAAAACTATGCCGGTCGTTATAGAACCAAGGATATTCAGTCCTTTTTTCCAGTGCCAACTTTTTTCATAATGGATATGCGTTACTCCTGTAAAACTTTGCTCCCCTGGTTTTAGCTTGCCGATTTTACCCATCAACTGCGACATACCCGCCTGCGACAGGGTAAAACTTAACATCACCCCCAGAGCGTACAGTGGCAGCATGGCAATTTCATCTGCCTGGAATAAGATGACGATGATGGAGGAAATAACAGCCAATACCAAAATACCATAACTAAAAACCAGCCGGTCGCCGCGGTTCTGCAGCCAACGCGGCAAAAAACCATCGTTCGCCAGAAACGAGCTTAACCGCGGGAAGTCCTGATACCCTGTATTCGCTGCCAGGAACAAAATCAATGCCGTAAAAATCTGCACCCAATAATAAATGATGCCGGTGCCGACAATCTGGCGTGTCATCTGCGACAGAATACTTTCGCTGTGCCCGGTAGGAACCAGATGCATCCGCGTAGACAAAAAGGTAATGCCAATGAACAAAGACATGGCAATAATACCCATCGCCACCATTGTTTTAGCTGCGTTTTTCGCTTCCGGCTGTTTAAAAGCCTTCACACCGTTGCTGATGGCTTCAATACCGGTCAGCGCCGTACAACCCCCGGCAAAAGCACGCAGCAGCAGCCAGATATAAGCAAAACCAACCAATGAAGCGGTAGGCGCCACACTTTCTTCAAAAGAAGGCAGGGGTTCCAGACCAAAAAGACCTGTATAACGCAGCAAACCAATAGCAATAGTCAGCATCACGCCGCCTACAAATGCGTAAGTAGGCATAGCAAAAATGGTGCCGCTTTCACGCACGCCGCGTAGATTGACCCAGGTGATCAGAAATATAGCCGCCAGGGCAATGAAAACACGATAATCATATAACTCCGGTATCGCTGACGTTAAGGCGCGCACCCCGGCCGAAACGGATACGGAAACGGTCAGGATGTAATCAATAAGCAAAGCCGCGCCTGCCATCAAGGAGGGATATTTGCCCAAATTGTCTTTCGCCACAGTATAAGCGCCGCCGCCATCGGGGTAGTGGAGAATAGTCTGGATATAGCTAAAAACGACCATTAACACCAGGGTCGCCACACCCATGGCGATAGGCAAAGTCATCGCCAGCGCGCCGCTGCCCAGCACAATAAGCACACTCATGATCGCTTCGGTGGCATACGCATTGCTGCTGATAGGATCAGAGGCAAACACAGCCAACCCACGCACCTTGTCCAGCCGTTCATGAATTTCCTGACTGGTCGGGAAGGGATCGCCAATCAGGGTTCGTTTAATTTCGGGAAGAGCCATTCAGTTGTTCTCCAGTTTGTTTGTTGCCCAACAGTAATAAACCCGGGCACGGGGTTCACAGCAGGGCAAAGGATAACAGGTTATCTATAAAGAAAAAGTAAAGAAGTAGCAAGGTCATATCAAGAAAGTGTCAAGACGGTATCCTACAGATCCACGCATTTCAAAGTGGCGTTGTAGCATCTCAATAAATTGCGGTGGAGTTGGTTGAGCCTGTCGAAACCAACGGCCCTGGCCGAACCAACGGCCTTAGCCGAACCAACGGCCTTCGACAAGCTCAGGCCTCGTTTTCCCAAAATATTGAGAAGATACGTGGCGTTTTGCGAAAATGGGAGTTATGCGCTGAAATGGTTTGAATTTGAACCGGACGCTGAATGCTTTACAATCTGATTCATGACCGATAAAAGACCCGATCCCGATCAACTTTTAAACCATATCCAGCAAGACAAAGCCCAGGAAACACGCGGCAAGCTGAAAATCTTCTTGGGCTATGCGGCCGGCGTCGGTAAGACCTATGCCATGCTGGAAGCAGCCCAACAGCGCCGCGCCGAAGGTGTGGATGTGGTGGTGGGATATGTGGAGACGCACGGCCGTTCTGAGACAGATGCCCTGCTGGACGGTTTGGAAATAATCCCGCGTCAGGAAGTCACTTATCGCGGCATATCCATGTCCGAAATGGATACAGACGCCATCCTGCGGCGGCAGCCGGACATCGTGCTGGTAGACGAACTGGCTCACACCAACGTCCCCGGTTCGCGCCACCTGCGCCGTTACCAGGATGTATTGGAACTGCTAAACGACAATATTGACGTGTATACCACCGTCAATATTCAGCATTTGGAAAGCCTCAACGATATTGTCTCTCAAGTAACCGGCATTACCGTTCAGGAAACGGTGCCTGACCACATTCTGGACGAAGCCCACGAGATTGTGATCATTGACCTGCCCATTAATGAACTGCTGACGCGGCTGGAAACAGGCAAAGTCTACATCCCGGAACAGGCAGAACGGGCGCTGCGCAAATTCTTCCGCCCAGGCAACCTGACAGCGCTCCGAGAAATGGCGCTGCGCCGGGCAGCAGACCGCGTTGATGAGCAGATGCGAAACTACATGCAAACCCACGCCATTGCCGGTCCCTGGCCGGCCGGAGAAAGGCTGCTCGTCTGCGTTAGTCCCAGCCCGTTGAGTGAGCGGTTGGTGCGTACCACCCGGCGGTTGGCGCGGCGGTTGGATGCCGAATGGATTGCCGCTTACGTGGAGACGCCCGGCCATTTCAACCTGTCGGCGGCAGATGCGGAGCGCGTGGCGCACACGCTGCGGCTGGCCGAAGAGTTAGGCGCGCAAACCATATGGCTGAGTGGTTCTTCCGTGGCAGAGACGCTCGTGAATTATGCCCTCAGCCGCAATGTCACCAAGATTGTGGCCGGGAAACCGCTGCGTTCTCGCTGGCGAGAATGGCGGCAGGGGTCAATCATTGATCAGATACTGCGTCAGAGCCAGGATATGGATGTGTATGTGATCAGCGGCAAAACGGAACCGGCGCCGCAGCCGCGTGGGCATTGGCCGGTCGGCCAACAACCTTTCCCCTGGCGGCAGTATTTACCAGGCGCCGCCCTGGTGCTGCTGGTGACGCTGCTGGGCCTGCCCTTACGGCCGTTTATCAACCCAACCAATCTGGCAATGCTGTATCTGGTGGCGGTGATGGTAACGGCCGTTTGGCTGGGGCGCTGGCCGGCGATTATGGCTTCAATCCTGGGCGTTATCGCTTTCGACATCATATTTGTCCCCCCTTACTACACATTTGTCGTCGCCGATGCGGAATATTTGCTCACCTTTGCCGGTTTATTGGCTGTGGGACTGGTCATCAGCACCTTGGCTGCCCATACTCAAGAACAAGCCCTGGCAGCCCGCCGCCGCGAAGCGCAAACAGCCGCCCTGTATGAACTGAGCCGGGGATTGGCCGCCGCTTCAAATCTGGCAGACATCGCCCAAACAACGGTGAACCACGTTCAGGCCGCTTTTAACAGTCCTGCCGCACTCTTCCTGCCCGATGAAGCGAAAGAGCGGCTCAGCATGAAAGCCAGCACTTCTGATTTCAGTCCTGACACTGAAGGCTATTCCGTCGCTGACTGGGTGTTTCGTCATGGGCAGGCGGCAGGACGGCACACAGATACCTTAACCGGCGTCAGTGGTTATTACCTGCCTCTACAAACTTCAGGCCAGGTCATTGGCGTCATGGTTATCGAATTTCCGGGGGAGTACAAAGGAGCGCTCAACGTTGAACAACGGCGTTTCCTCACTTCGTTTTCCAGCCAGGCAGCCCTGGCTTTGGAACGAGCCTATCTGGCGGAGCAGGCGCGGCGCACGCGGCTGCTGGAAGAAACGGAAAAACTGCAAACAACCCTGCTCAACTCCATCTCCCACGATTTGCGTACGCCTCTGGCTTCCATTACCGGCGCCTTAAGCAGCCTGTTGGCCGATGCTAATCTGCTTTCAGAGGAAGCCAAGCTGGATTTGATACAGAATGCCTGGGAACAGTCGCTGCGCCTGAACAGATTGGTAGGCAACCTGTTAGATATGACGCGCCTGGAATCGGGAGCCATGAAGGTGGTGTGCCAGCCGTATGACGTGCAAGAACTGGTCGGGGCAACTCTGGCGCAAATGCCAATCCGCCTGCAAGGGCGTCTTGTCAAACGGACTATCCCGGATGATTTACCGCCGGTTGCCATTGACTTAACGCTGATGGTGCAGGCACTGATGAATCTGGTGGATAATGCCCTTAAATATGCCCCGTCCAACGAATCTATCGAAATTGAAGCCGTTCAAGAGCAGCAGATGGTGGTCATTGCGGTCAAGGACAGAGGCCCAGGTTTGCCGGGGGCGGAACTGGAACACATTTTTAGCAAGTTCTTTCGCTTGAACGCTGGCGGCGTTGGGGGAACTGGGTTAGGTTTGTCTATTGCCAGGGGAATTGTGGAAGCGCATAACGGCCGTGTCTGGGCGCAAAACCGCCCTGGCGGCGGGGCCGTCTTTAGTATGGCTTTGCCCCAGGCCAGCATAGAGGAAGAATAGTTCGCCCCCTCCCTAACCCTCCCCCAAAGTGGAGAGAACCAGATCGCTCTTCCGAAGGGCGCAGGTTATCACCTTCCAGCTTACACGAGCGCGGTAAGGATACCGCGGCTACGAAATGGGGTTCTCTGGCAGGCTGCTAGATATCAATCCTGAGGCGGTAGCCAACCCCCGGTTCCGTCAAAATGTACTGCGGATTGGTTGGATCTTCTTCAAGCTTTCGCCGGAGATTGCTCATATGCACCCGCAGCAAATGAGTTTCGGTCTGGAAACCTGTGCCGCGCACTTCTTTGAGCAGTTGTTGGTGCGTCAAAACACGTCCGGCGTAGCGGATCAGCACTTTGAGTAAATCGTACTCTGTCGGCGTCAACTGCACCTCTGCGCCATCATACGTCACAAGGCGCGCCGTCAAATCAACCCGTATTTTGCCGCTGACAAAAACCAGTTCCGGTTCTTCCTGGCGCATATGCCGCATCGCTACCCGCAGTCTGGCTGTTAATTCACCCACACTAAAAGGTTTAGTCAGATAATCATCAGCGCCCGCGTCCAGCGCTTCAATTTTGTCCGTATCCTGATTTTGCACCGATAGAATTACAATCGGCGTTTGGGTCCATTCCCGGATGCGTTTTGTGACCTCAATACCGTCCATGCCCGGCAAACCCAGGTCCAGGATAATCAGGTCTGGGCGGATGTTGATGGTTTGTAATATCGCATCTTCGCCGGTCGCTGCTTCATGCACTTCATAGCCATGCGCGTTGAGTGACGTGCGTAAAAAACGCCGAATGGCATGTTCATCATCTACAACTAATACTTTCCTTTTTTGCATGTCGGCAGGTTCTTCCAAACTTCTAGCTAACTGATCAGATAGCATGATTATACCTTCACTCCAAAATCCATCCTTTATTTAGATAAAACGCGAAAAAGTTACAGGAATGGATTTCGTGTAACTTTCGCAGTTTCTTCAGATTCAACAATGAGTGTACACACAAACACATTAAGGGGATGGCAAGAAATGCGGCAGGCACATCAAGAAAATATCAAGGTCAATTTGAATCTTTACAATTTCGACGAAAAACAAAAAGTGGAAAGATCAAGTCTCCAAAACGGCCATCTTATGCTTCAAGTCACAAAAGGGGAAAATGGTGAGGATTAAAATACGCCCTGAGGGATTCGAACCCCCAACCCTCAGTTTCGAAGACTGATGCTCTATCCATTGAGCTAAGGGCGCATTGGCAGAAATATTAGTCGCTTTTCAGCAATTTGGCAAAAGCGCAGAAAAAAACAAAAAGCTGACGGCCGTTTTGACCATCAGCTTTTAGGGCGAGTAGTGGGATTTGAACCCACGATCTTCTGGGCCACAACCAGATGTGTTAACCCCTACACCATACCCGCCATAGTATGCGACGGGAATCCTATCATATCTGGAAATACGCGGCAAGTTAAACTTTACGATTTTCATCATCCGCTTTACAATCCCCTCATGGAACCAGAACTACGCACCCTAAACGGCCGTTATCGTCTCTTAGAGCGCATTGGCAGCGGCGGTATGGCAGCCGTCTTCCGGGCACAAGACCTCAAGTTAGGCCGCTTCGTCGCCATCAAAATGCTCCACGAAAGCCTCACCAGCGATGAAGGCTTTCTGCGCCGCTTCCAAAAAGAGGCCCACGCTGCCGCCAACCTCACCCATCCCAATATTGTTACCGTACATGACATTGGTCAGGACGGGCATCGCCACTACATCGTCATGGAGTTCATCGATGGGCAAACGCTCAAGCAGCTCATTCGTGAACAGACACGCAATAACACCCTCCTGCCCATCAGCCGCACCCTGGATCTTGCCATCCAAACCTGCAACGGCCTGGGTTACGCCCACCGCGCCGATCTGGTCCACTGCGACATGAAACCGCAAAACATACTTGTTACCCGCGACGACCGGGTCAAAGTGGCTGACTTTGGCATCGCCCGCGCCATCAGCGAAGCCAGCCAGAACCTCGGCGACAGCCAGGTGTGGGGCACGCCCCAATACTTTTCCCCGGAACAAGCCGCCGGTGAAGCGCCCACGCCCGCTTCTGACGTCTACGGCATCGGCGTCATCCTGTTTGAAATGCTCACCGGGCAGCTCCCCTTCAGCGCCGACACGCCCACCGCTCTAGCGCTCAAACACCTGCAAGAACGGCCTCCCTCCACCATAGAAATTAACCCCGCTGTGCCGCGCCAGCTTGACCAGATTGTGCAAAAACTCCTGTCTAAAGAACCCGCCGCCCGCTACCGCACCGCCGGGCAACTGGGCCGCGTCCTGCAAACGTACCGGGATCGCAGTCTGGCCGATACCGGCCCCATCTACCCGGCAATCACCCTGAAAACCGTGCCCGTACCCGAACAAGAGACGCAGTTTTACGCCAGAACGGCCGTTGCCGACTCCTACCAGGACAACGAAGAAGACACACCCGTCCGCGCCCAAAAACCAGTGCGCCTCAACCAGCCTGCCGCCGCCGCTCCTGCCAGTTCAATAACACCGCCCACAGCCGGCAGCGCCGACTGGACCATCATCGGCCTCGGCATCACCGCCCTTGTCATGCTCCTGGGACTCATCCCGCTCTGGTTCCTCGTCTACCGCGCCTGGGCCGGATAACCAACAATTGACAATTGTCAATTGTCAATTGTTAATTGTCCCCTCCGCCCCCTCTCGCACCCCCTCCCCCTTTTTGTTATACTGTAAATAAATACACCTGTAATGCACCTATCGCTCCCGATTCGGAGGCTTATTTATGAATGCAACCAGAATGACACAATGGTTGATCTATATGTTACTTGGCGTCGCCATCGTTGCAATCTTGTGGAACTTTGGCAATACCAGCGTTCCTACAGAAGAAATATCCATCAGTCAATTGGCCCAACAGATCAAAAACGATGAAGTAGCCGAAATTTCCGTCGCCAGCAACGGACAAAAAGTGATCGTCACCTACGCCAAACCGGCAAACGCCACTGTCACCGCCAACAAAAACAGCGACAGTTCTCTGGAAGAAATCCTGCGCAACTACGGCGTCACCGAAGATGACTACGCCGACGGCGCACCCACCATCACCTACGAACGCGCCAGTCCCTGGACTGGTTATATTAACCTGCTGGGTATTTTCTTGCCTGCCCTGCTCATTTTGGGTTTCATCTACTTCATGTACCGTTCCACGCAAGGCAGCAACAACCAGGCCATGTCCTTTGGCAAAAGCAAAGCGCGCATGTTCACCAGCGACCACCCCGCCATCACCTTCGCCGATGTTGCCGGCTGCGATGAAGCCAAAGAAGAACTGCAAGAAGTGGTGGAATTCCTCAGAGAACCGGAAAAATTTGTCACCTTTGGCGCGCGCATTCCCAAAGGCGTTCTGCTGGTGGGCAGCCCCGGCACAGGGAAAACGCTCATGGCAAAAGCAGTCTCCGGCGAAGCGGGCGTGCCCTTCTTCTCCATTGCCGGTTCCGAATTCGTGGAGATGTTTGTGGGTGTAGGCGCCAGCCGGGTACGGGATTTGTTTGAACAGGCCAAACGCCACAGCCCTTGCATCATATTCATCGATGAGATCGACGCCGTTGGCCGCCAGCGTGGAGCTGGCTTGGGCGGATCTCATGACGAACGCGAACAAACGCTCAACCAGATTTTGGTGGAAATGGATGGCTTTAACACCGACACCCACGTCATCATCCTGGCAGCCACCAACCGGCCAGACATCTTAGACCCGGCTTTGATGCGCCCCGGCCGTTTTGACCGGCGCGTGGTCATTGATCAACCAGACATCAAAGGGCGGGAAGCCATCTTCAAAGTCCACCTGCGCGGCAAACCCATTGCCTCCAACGTCAATGTGGCGACGCTGGCAAAATCCACGCCGGGATTTGTCGGCGCGGATATTGAAAACACGGTCAACGAAGCCGCCTTGCTGGCGGCCCGGCGCAACAAAGCCAACATCAGCATGGCTGAGTTCCACGAAGCCATCGAGCGCGTGCAGTTGGGGCCGGAACGAAAAAGCCGCATAATTTCTCCGGAAGAACGCGAGATCATCGCCTACCACGAGGGCGGACACGCTCTGGTGAGCCATTATCTGCCCGCCGCGCCGCCTTTGCGCAAAATCACCATCATCCCGCGCGGCATGGGGCTGGGTCTCACCTGGTACATGGAAAGCGACAACCTGCTGCCCAATGTGTCCCAGTTAAAGGCGCAAATCGCCAGCATGTTGGGCGGGCGGATCGCCGAAGAAATTGTCTACGGTGACGTCACCTCCGGGGCCAGTAATGATCTGCAGCGTGTCACCCAAATCGCCCACAAAATGGTGACTCAGTTTGGCATGAGCGAAAACCTGGGCCTGCGCGTCTACGGTCAAAAACAGGAAATGGTGTTCCTGGGGCGAGAAATTAGCGAACAGCGAGACTACTCGGATGCTATCGCCGAAAAAATTGATGGCGAAGTGCGCCTCATCATTGATCAGCAGTATGGTGTGGCGAAAGATATTCTGATCAAGTATAGAGACCAGTTGGATTTATTGGCAAACACCCTCTTGGAAGAGGAAACTTTGGACGCCGAGCAATTTGTAGCTTTGCTGGAAGGACATAAACCGGTAACGGCCGTTTCCGCACCCCCGTCCCCATCCGCCAAAACCCGTCGCCAGAAAGAGCCGGAAGAAGCCGCCAATCCGGGTAATGACTCTCCCACCCGCAAAATGCCGCCGGCCCCTTCGCCCGCCTGACATTCCGAGGTGCATCTTGTCCAGAATGGAGT
>JAWOGU010000332.1:0-3568 GCA_046496595.1 Chloroflexota bacterium | reverse complement strand
TTCAAACGGTGGGAATGGCTTTTAGTGGCCCTCATCTTCATCGTCACCTTCGCCAATATCCAGGCAACGCCCTACTTCCTGGATACCCGCAACCTGATGCGGGCCACCTCTGATTTTATGGAATTGGGACTGATGATGCTGCCCATGGTTTTTATCATCATCACGGGCAACATCGACCTGTCGGTGGCTTCCACCATGGCGATGTGCGCCTCGCTGATGGGCTGGCTCCACATCCAGGGCGTCGATATTTGGACCGCCATGGGCGCCGGGCTGGCGTTGGGCGTGCTGGCCGGTTTTCTCAACGGCTATCTGATTGCCAAAATCAAGCTGCCGGCGCTGGTGGTGACACTGGGCACGTTTGCCTTCTATCGCGGCATGGCCTACGTGCTGCTGGGCGACCAGGCGGCGCGGGGCTACCCGGAAGCGTTCACCTTTTTGGGACAGGGGACAGTGGGCAGTATCCGTTTCCCCTTCTCCGCAGTGTTGTTCATTCTTTTCGCCATCATTTACGGCCTCATTTTGCACAAGATGAGCTTTGGCCGCACCCTCTACGTCATCGGCAACAACGAAGACGCCGGTTATTACGCCGGGGTGAATGTGGCGCGCACCAAGATGATCATTTTTATGATGTCGGGTTTTATGTCGGCGCTGGCGGGTATTGTGCTGGCGGCGCGCTTTGGCAGCACGCGCCCGGATATTGGCACGGGGTTGGAACTGGCGGTGATAACGGCCGTTGTCCTCGGCGGCGTCAGCATTTCCGGCGGCAAAGGCACCATGGTTGGCGCGATTCTCTCGTTGATTCTGATCGGCGAAATGCGCTTTGGCATGGGCCTCATCAACATCCCCGGCCAGGGACAAAACATCGTCATCGGCTTGCTGCTCATTCTGTCCATTTTGATACCCCATATGGTACGGCAGCTTACCAGCGGCGAGATGATATGGGATAAGGCGCTGCTAGGGAAAACGGCCGTTGCTTTCGTCGCCGTTTTACTATTCACCTGGTTTTTCTTCTGGTCTCGCAGTTTGTTATTGGCGTCATCATGATCATTAAATCCCAAGGAGGTTGGATGGCTTGTAAAGAAACGTGGATTTTTACCCTTGAACCGCATGAAATTTGTCAAATCAAAAAGGAGAGATGAAATGTTGAAAAAATTGAGTTTCCTGTTCGTTTTTATCCTGTTGTTAGGTTTACTTGTCGCCTGTGGCGGCCAAACAGCCGAAGAACCGGCAGCCGAAGAAGCCGCGCCCGTCGTGGAAGAAGCCGCGCCTGCCGCAGAAGAAGCAGCGCCCGCCGCCGATGAAGCCAAAACCTTCGTCTTTGTCCCCAAAGGTCTCGGCATCCCCTATTTCGACACCGCCAATAAAGGCGCCCAGGAAGCCGCTGCCGAATTAGGCGTAGCCGTCACCTACACCGGTCCCGCCACCGCCGACGCCACCGAACAAATCCAAGTGCTGAATTCCTTGATCGCCCAAGGTGTAGATGGCCTGGCAATCTCCGCCAACGACGCCGACGCCCTGGTTCCCACCGGCAAAGACGCCATGGAATCCGGCATTCCGGTGGTTAGCTGGGACTCCGCCATCGCTCCCGAAGGCCGCAACGCCCACATGAACCAGGCTGACGCCGAAGGCATTGGTAAAGTGCAGGTTGAGATGATCTCTGACCTGGTCGGCGGCGAAGGCCAGATTGCCATCCTCAGCGCCACCTCCACTGCGCCCAACCAGAACGAATGGATCGAATACATGAAAACCGAGCTGGAAAAACCGGAATACGCCGGTCTGGAACTGGTTGCCGTGGTTTATGGCGATGACGAAGATGAGAAAAGTTACAACGAAGCCATCGGCCTGATGCGCACCTACCCCGATTTGAAAGGCATCATTTCGCCCACCACTGTCGGTATTGCTGCTGCTGGCCGCGCCGTACAAGACCAGGAACGCATTGGCGAAGTGTTTGTCACCGGTCTGGGCACCCCCAACCAGATGCGCGAATACGTGAAAAGCGGCGCCGCCCCGGCTTTTGCCTTGTGGAATCCGGCCGACCTGGGTTATCTGGCCATCTATGCTCTGAACGCCATTGCCAGCGGCGAGATTGCAGGCAATCCTGGAGACACCTTTGAAGCCGGTAAATTAGGCTCTTACACCATCGGCGAAGACGGCTCCGTGCTGCTTGGTCCGCCCACCGTCTTCAACATCGACAACATCGACGATTTTGATTTCTAAGATAGCGGCATAAACATCCTTGCCTGAGATTTGAGATTGGAGACTAGAGATTGGTTTGGTTTCCAATCTCAAATCTCCAATCTCAAAGACGCACACACCCAAATCCATTCCTAATTGGAGTCACCAGATGAAGCGCGTTGGATTTTTACTCAAGGTCAAAGCAGACAAACTGGACGAATACAAACAACATCATCAACAGGTCTGGCCCGACATGCTAGACGCCCTGCGCGAGACAGGCTGGCACAACTATTCGTTGTTCCTGCGCGGGGATGGGCTGCTGTTTGGTTACTTTGAAACGCCCCATAGTCTGGCACAGGCCCAGGCGCTCATGGCAGCCAAAGAAGTCAATACCCGCTGGCAGGAATTCATGGCCCCCTACTTTGAAACCAATACCCGGCCAGACGAAATGTTTCAAGAACTGGAAGAAGTTTTCCATCTGGATTAATGTCTGGCGAAAATTCACCGCGGAGAGCGCGGAGGCGCGGAGATTAAAAACTGGAGTAATTATACAGGTAAGTTCCCTGAGCCTGTCGAAGGGAACCGGGCTTCGACAAGCTCAGCCCTCGACAGCGCTGTATTGTTACAAACTGGATAAAGAAGGTTCTTTACCTTTATCCGTGTTTATCTGTGTTTATCCGTGTCCAATTTTCTGATTTCACAAAAACTGCAAAAGTAATGGTAGAGTCCTGGGATGACAACAAGATTTTAACCTGAGGAGACAGGATCATGGAACAGCAGCCAACAGACGCGCACATTCAGCAGGCCTATTCCCTGGCAAAAGAACGGTATGCGGCGCTCAACGTTGATACTGAAAAAGCGTTAGCCACCCTGGAAAAGATTGCCATCAGCCTGCACTGCTGGCAGGGTGACGATGTGGCCGGCTTTGAAGACCCCGAACGCGGCCTGAGCGGCGGCATTATGGCGACGGGAAATTATCCGGGGAAAGCGACAACGGCCGTTCAACTGCGCCAGGACCTCGACAAAGCCTACAGCCTCATCCCCGGTACGCATCGCCTGAATCTGCACGCCATTTACCTGGAAACGGACAGACCCGTGCCCCGCAACGAAATTCGTCCCGAACATTTCGCCAACTGGCTGGATTGGGCCAAAAGCAACAACCACGGCCTGGACTTCAACCCCACCTGCTTCTCCCACCCGCTGGCCGACGATGGCTTTACACTGGCCCATGCCGACGCCGGGATTCGTCAATTTTGGATTGAACACTGCCAGGCCAGCCGCGAAATTGGCGCTTATTTTGGCAAGGAATTGGGGAAAACGGCCGTTACCAACATCTGGATTCCCGACGGCTGCAAAGACACCCCCATCGACCGCGCCGCCCCCCGCCAGCGCC
>JAWOGU010000277.1:0-16835 GCA_046496595.1 Chloroflexota bacterium | reverse complement strand
GTGGCTATACCCTCGCGGTAAATCTCGCAAATGGCAGGCCAGTCCGCTGGCAGAAGGGGGGCAATGTAGATTTCCATGAGAAGGGAGTCTGATGAAATGAAGATTAAAGATTAAAGATCGGGGTTTGCGCGCCAATCTTTAATCTTTAATGATTTTCAACTGCCGCTGACGCGGGCAAGATCGTTTTTGTTAGCCTCAAAAGCGGCTTGTTCCGCTTCTTCGTGGTTGAGACCGGTGGCTTTTGCCTCTTCAATCTTGGTCAACATGCGCTTGTAATCAATAGGCATGACCTTCACAAACTGCGGAACCATTTCCGACCAGACGGCCAGGGTATCCCAGGCGCGGCGGCTGTCGGTGTGGTGGGCGTGGTTGAGGATTATTTTGCGCAGTTCTTCGATTTCGTCGTAGTCGGTGAGGTCTTCCAGTTCCACCATGTCGGTATTGACCCGGCTGCGGAAGCTGCCGTCTACGTCCAGAACGTAAGCGATACCGCCGGACATCCCGGCGGCGAAGTTGCGCCCCGTTTTGCCCAGAATCACCACGCGGCCCCCGGTCATGTATTCACAGCCATGATCGCCGACGCCTTCCACAACGGCCGTTGCGCCCGAATTACGCACGCAGAACCGTTCACCCGCCATGCCGTTAAAATACGCTTCGCCGCTGGTGGCCCCGTACAGCGCCACGTTGCCGATGATAATGTTTTGCGCCGGGTCAAACGTGCTTTCGGCGGCCGGGTAAACGATCATCTTGCCGCCGGATAAACCTTTACCCACGTAGTCGTTGGCGTCGCCTTCCAGTTCCAGTGAAATGCCCTTGGGCACAAACGCGCCAAAACTCTGCCCGGCCGAACCCTGGAAATGCAGGTGAATGGTGTCATCCGGCAGGCCGTTGGCCCCATACCGTCTGGTGACTTCACTGCCCAACAGCGTACCCACCGTGCGGTGGATATTGCGAATAGGCAGCGTGGCTTTCACTTTTTTGCCCATGTCCAGGGCGTCTTTACACACCCACAGCAGCACCTGCCGGTCCATGCCTTCATCCAGGTGGTGGTTCTGAGAAATCTGGCAGTAACGCCCCACCTTCGGGCTGACCTGCGGCTGGTGCAGAATAGCGGAGAGGTCCAGACCTTCCGTTTTCCAGTTGTCAATGTCTTCCCGCATTTTCAGCCTGTCGCTGCGGCCGATCATTTCTTCGATGCTGCGGAAGCCCAACTGCGCCATCAACTCGCGCACCTCTTGGGCCACGAAGCGCATGAAGTTTTCCACATGTTCCGGCTTACCGGCGAATTTCTTGCGCAGTTCCGGATTTTGGGTGGCAATGCCCACCGGACAGGTATTCTTCTGGCAGACGCGCATCATGATACAGCCCAGGGATACCAGCGGCGCGGTGGCGAAGCCATATTCTTCCGCGCCCAACAGCGCCGCCACCACCACGTCACGTCCGGTTTTGAGCTGACCGTCTGTCTCCAGGGTCACGCGGCTGCGCAGATCGTTCAGCATGAGCGTCTGATGGGTTTCCGCCAGACCCAGTTCCCAGGGCAGCCCGGCGTGTTTGATGCTCGTTTGCGGGGAAGCGCCGGTGCCGCCGTCGCTGCCGCTGATGAGGATGACGTCGGCGTGGCCTTTGGCGACGCCGGCCGCAATCGTGCCCACACCCACCTCGGAGACCAGTTTAACGTTAATGCGCGCTTTGGGATTGGCGTTCTTCAGGTCGTGGATGAGTTGTTTTAAGTCTTCAATGGAGTAGATGTCGTGGTGGGGCGGCGGCGAGATGAGACCGACGCCAGGGGTGGAGAGGCGCACTTTGGCGACCCAGGGATACACTTTGTGGCCGGGAAGCTGTCCGCCTTCGCCCGGCTTTGCGCCCTGCGCCATTTTAATCTGGATTTCTTTGGCGTTGACGAGGTAATGGCTGGTGACGCCAAAACGGCCGCTGGCGACCTGTTTGATGGCGCTTTTGCGCGAGTCGCCGTTTTCATCGCGCACGTAACGGGCCGGATCTTCACCGCCTTCGCCGGTATTGCTGCGTCCGCCCAGGCGATTCATGGCGATGGCCAGGCTTTCGTGGGCTTCCTGGCTGATGGAGCCGTAGGACATGGCGCCCGTTTTAAAGCGGCGCACGATGGAATCAACGGATTCTACTTCGTCCAACGGGACCGGTTCGTTCTCAAAGTTGAAGGCCATCATGCCGCGCAGGGTGTAAAGTTGTTTGGACTGGTTATTGACGCTTTCGGAATATAGTTTGAAGGCGTCGTAATCGCCGCTGCGCACGGCCTGCTGCAAGGCGTTGATGGTTTTGGGGTTGAAGAGGTGAGGTTCGCCGCCCTGCCGCCATTGGTATTTACCGCCGACGGGGAGGGCATGGCCGTTAGACGGCCGTTCCGGGAACGCCGCCTTATGCCGAATTTCTACTTCTTGGGCGATGGTGCGCAGGGTGGCGCCTTGAATGCGGGTGGGCGTGCCGGTAAAGTACCGATCCACCACCTCTTGATGCAGGCCAAGCGCCTCAAAAATCTGCGCGCCACGATAACTCTGGACGGTGGAAATGCCCATCTTGGAGATGATTTTGACCACGCCTTTGACCACTGCTTTGATGTAAAGGCTTTCCGCTTTTTCGTGGCTGACGCCTGTTACCAGGTTTTTGTTGAGAATATCACCGATGGTTTCATAGGCCAGATAAGGGTTGATGGCGTCTGCACCGTAGCCCAGCAGCACGGCGAAGTGATGGACCTCGCGCGGTTCGCCTGATTCCACGATGATGCTGGTTTCCATGCGTTTGCCGTTGCGCACTAGGTGATGGTGCAGCCCGGCGGAGGCCAGCAGCGCCGGCACGGCCGCCAGATTTCGATTTATGCCTCTATCGGACAAAATGAGAATATTGGCGCCGTTTTCAATGGCTGCATCGGCGGCGGCGAACATCTGCTCAAGCGCTTGTTCCAGTCCGGCGCCGTTATCGGCCACGGGATAGAGCATGGGTAGAACGGCCGTTTTGAAGCCTTTGAGGTTCAGGTCATGCAGGGTAGCAAGCTGGCTGTTGGTGAGAATGGGGTGCGCCAGTTTGATCATGCGGCAGCTAACGGCCGTTGGCGCCAGCAAATTGCCTTCCGAGCCAAGCAGGGTGGTGGTGCTGGTGACGAGTTCTTCGCGCAGGGCGTCAATGGGCGGGTTAGTCACCTGGGCAAAAAGCTGCTTAAAATAGTTGAAAAGGGGCTGCGCTTTGTTGGACAGGATGGCGAGCGGGGTGTCGTCGCCCATGGAACCGAGCGCCTCGACGCCGTTTTTAGCCATCGGCGCGATGAGCATACGCAGGTCTTCAAAGGTGTAACCAAAAGCCTGCTGCCGCTGCGCAATGTCGCTGGACTCCGGTTTGGCCTGCACCGCAGTCTGGGGCAGGTCTGCCAGGGAGACCATGTTTTCGGCCAGCCATTCGCCATACGGGAATTTGCGGGCGATGCGTTCTTTGATTTCTTCGTTGCTGACGATGCGCCCTTCGCGGGTGTCGATGAGCAGCAGGCGGCCCGGTTCCAGACGCCCTTTGTAGGCGACATTTTCCGGGGCAATGTCTAAAGCGCCGGTTTCAGAGGCGAGGATGACCCGACCGTCTTTGGTGACGGTGTAACGAGAGGGGCGCAGGCCGTTGCGGTCTAAAATAGCGCCGATTTGGAAGCCGTCGGAGAAGCCCATGGAGGCGGGACCATCCCAGGGTTCCAGGAGGGCGCTGTGGTATTCGTAGAAGGCTTTCAGGCACGGGTCCATGCTGGTATGCTTGTCCCAGGGTTCGGGGATCATCATCATAATGGCGTGGGGCAGGGAACGGCCGTTTAGCAGCAAAAACTCCAGCGCATTGTCAAACATAGATGAGTCACTGCC
Organism: Chloroflexota bacterium; assembly: GCA_046496595.1. GTDB lineage: Bacteria > Chloroflexota > Anaerolineae > Promineifilales > Promineifilaceae. The sequence goes on along the minus strand of JAWOGU010000277.1, from coordinate 12,966 downwards.
GTCTTCATCAATCACCGGCATCACCTTGCTCAAGTCATCCCCAAAATGATTAGAGGCAAACAAGGCTTCTCGCGCCCGCATCCAGTTTTGATTGCCGCGAATCGTATTAATTTCACCATTGTGGATAAGATACCGGTTTGGATGCGCGCGTTCCCAGGACGGGAAGGTGTTTGTGCTGAAACGGGAATGAACCAGCGCCAGCGCTGATTCAATATCTTCATCTACCAGGTCAGGATAAAACGGCACGACCTGCTCGGATAAAAGCATCCCTTTGTAAACAATTGTTTTATAGGAAAGGCTGGAGATATAAAACTGCTTGCCGCAGCTCGCTTCATTATTACGAATATGCCGTTCAGCCAGTCTGCGGATGACATACAGACGCCGTTCAAAATCCATGTCCGTCTTAATATCGGCGCTGCGGCCAATAAAGACCTGGCGCACAACCGGCTCACTGGTACGCGCCGTAATACCCAACGTGGCATTACTCGTCGGCACTGTGCGCCAGCCAAGGACAGTCTGCCCTTCTGCGACAATAATCGCTTCAAACTGCTTTTCGCAGCCAACACGATCCTCTTGCTCCAAAGGCAAAAAAACCATGCCTACACCGTATTGGCCGGGTTCAGGCAGAGAAAAACCCTGCTGCACTGCTATTTTTTTGAAAAATTTATGGGGGGTTTGAAACAAAATACCGGCGCCATCCCCTGTATTCGGTTCAGATCCGGTAGCGCCACGGTGCGTAAGATTTTGGAGAATCGTTAACGACTGGCTCACAATGTCGTGAGATTGCTCGCCTTTAATATTGACGACGAAACCAATGCCACAAGCATCCCGCTCATATTCAGGATTATACAACCCTTGAGCTGATGGGTAACCAATGCGGCGCTGCTGTCGATCTTCACTATTACATCGACGCTGGCCGTCCTCGGAATCCTTTTCAGCAAGACCTGCTTCTGGCATACTGATTGAATTTAATTCACGCATTTCCCTATCTCCTCACAACTCTTTAGAAATCGTGGCTTGTAAATGTGCAGCTCGCACAAACTATCGTTTGGCTTGCTAGGTCATTATTTGGATGCTACCCATCAGGTGAAGACTCCTGACAGCAAATTTGTGTGCGAGCAATTACTTCATATTATCGATACATTCACTATCGTGTTCTTGCGACACAAATCTAATTAATAAAGTATAGCTATAGTAGTGAGGCTGGATCATTATTTAAATTTACCAATAGTTAAGTTCTTATTTTCGTGAATATGCAAAATTGACGCGCTTCCGGGGACGAGATATGATGTAGACTGTAATTTGCGCAATTGATTTCAACAAAATAGTGATGAGGCCAAGACGCCCCTGTACATAAATTTTCATTATGTGCAGCGGGCGTTTTTTATTTGCAACGCCGGCGAATCAGAAGGCCAAGCCAATAATTTCTTAATCAAGAGAGTTAAGGAGTGAGAAACATGAAATCTTTTATGAAGAAGAGAGTTTTGAGAGCCGTGATGGTTGCCCTGACACTTGGGGTGCTGTTAGTTTTGAGTTCAACTGTATTTGCTCAGGAAGAAACACCTGATGCCACAGCCAATATTATCATTCAGATCGACACCATCTGGCTATTTATTGGAGCTTTTTTGGTTTTCTGGATGCAAGCAGGTTTTGCTATGGTGGAGAGCGGCTATTCCCGTTCTAAAAATGCAGCCAACTTGATGATGAAGAACTTGATGGACTTCTGTCTGGGTGGTTTGCTCTTTTTTGCTGTGGGTTTTGGCATTATGTACGGTACATCTGCCGGTGGTTTTTTTGGTACGGACAACTTTTTCTTGTCCAAGCTGGACCCGGCCGCTTTGGATGCGTACAGTTGGGTAGACTTCCTCTTCCAGCTCATGTTTGCCGCGGCAGCGGCCACCATTGTCTCAGGAGCGGTAGCTGAACGCCTAAAGTTCAAATCGTATCTGGTGTACAGTGCTGTTATGACTGCTTTGATCTACCCGATTTCCGGGCATTGGATGTGGGGCGGCGGTTGGTTGTCTGGACTGGGTTTCATTGATTTTGCCGGGTCGACTATTGTACATGCGGTTGGTGGTTTTGCTGGCCTGGCGGCTGCCTGGGTATTGGGTCCGCGTATTGGTAAATTTAATAAAGATGGCTCCAGTAACGCGATTCCCGGGCACAGCCTGACACTGGCGGCATTGGGCGTTTTCATTTTGTGGATGGGGTGGTTTGGCTTCAATGCCGGGTCTACGTTGTCTGGTATGAATCCTGGAATCGCCTTCATTGCTGTCACCACAACATTGGCGGCTTGTGCAGGCGCTGTATCTGCTCTGTTTGTTAACTGGATTAAACAAGGTCATCCTTCTACGGAAATGGCTTTGAATGGCGTGTTGGCTGGTTTGGTGGCGATTACGGCCGGCTGCGCCAGCGTCACCCCAATTGGCGCTGTTGCCATTGGTTTAATTGCCGGTCCGGTGCTTGTGTTTGGGTTGGACTTTGTAGAGCGTATCTTGAAGGTGGATGATCCGGTTGGCGCCGTGGCGGTTCATGGCTTTAATGGCATGTGGGGCACAATTGCGGTTGGTTTGTTTGCGGCTCCGGCTGTTGGCGCCTTGACTGGTATGGGCGACACTGCGGGTCTGTTCTATGGTGGTGGTTTAAGCCAGTTTGGTATTCAGGTAATGGGCACTGTGGCGGTGTCTGCCTGGGCTTTTGTAACCATGGGCGGGCTGTTCTTCGTCATGAAGAAAACGATTGGCGTGCGGGTGTCACCCAAGGAAGAATTGGAAGGTTTGGATATTTCCGAACATTTCACCAGCAGTTACCCTGAGTTTGGTCCTGCTGCCGCTGATGTGGTAACTGCTCCCAGCGGCGACTAAGCAAGCATTTATCATCGAGAGATATAGGGGAATGCTGGAGGTTGGCGTCACAGGATTTCGGCGCCAATCTCCAGCATCGAGCAAGAAAAGGATCACCCATGAAAGTACAACTTAAACAAAATTCAGGTGAGAATGCTGAGGCAGTCCCATTTTTTTTAGAGCTAGAAATTATCACGGAAACGGTAGATGCGGATACGGTCTTCTTAATTCCTGTAGGTGTTAAGTATACCGGCGCTAAAGGCAAATTGTATCGCATTGATATTTGTGGCTACGAACGTAAAACGAAAGATTTAGATGAGATACCCAATCTCGCTGCTCAATTGGTCAATAAATTGGTGCATGTATCCCGACTGCCGAGTTATATATTTATCGCTCGGCGGGCGGGTGAGCGGTATCCGGTTTATACCATGGGGCATGAGGTGTTTGCCACAACACCCGGCGGGCCTGTTTTTCGCCATGTGGAACTGGCCAAGGTGCGTGAATACCTGACAGATTATTTGCATTCGGTCGGCGTCTTGGGAAAAGGGGGGTTGAGTGACAAGCTGCATGTGCGCGGTGTCAATATGCATACGTTGGGTTTGCGCCGGCCGGTATTTTATCTCAAGAAGCGTGTGCCCGGTCGGGTGGACTTTTGGGCGCCCGTGTTTGAAAGCGGGGATGGCCAGCGAATTTACACTTATGCCGCCAGCGCTCGACGTGAAGTGTCGATTGGCGGGGGTACGGAAGTTCTGGCATTACGAGGATTGGCAGCGGAGGCTTTGCAGCAAGACGGCCGTTTACAAAATATCTATGATCTGCGCCCCGGCCGTCTTTTCCCCGATTACTGGGCGCGCCTCAAAGCCACGTTGAAGCCCCAAAGCAGCATTGACGTGAACGGCATCAATATCCCGCTCTACAGCAGTGACACACTCTGGGTTGGCGAAGAAATGCGCGAAGAGGAAGATCGCATCAGCCTCTTTGTGGGCGCTGACGCCGAAGATGTTAAAAAACGAGCGGCAGTTGACTTTGACCGCCGTAGTGTGGGTATAGCGGTTCCTGCTTAACAAAAGACAACATTTTTATCTACAAGTCGTTTATCAATTTGCAGGGTGTTAATTGCCAATTTGAACAACTTTATCACCTCGCAAATATAAAAAATCTTTAAATTCTTTTCAGTAAGGAGCATCAAAACAATGAGTGGAAATATTACCCGTTTGAATGCTATAGCTGCCATCAACAGCTATGAGCCAATTAAGCAGCAGTTGAACTTTGCGGAAACGCCAACCCGTGATCTGTTCAACGCCAACGTCTTTAGCCCATCCGTTATGAAAGAACGGCTGCCTAAAGCCGTGTATAAATCCGTAATCGCCACCATAGAGAAGGGCGATCCCCTGGACATCTCCGTGGCGGATGCCGTCGCCACGGCCATGAAAGACTGGGCCATTGAAAAAGGCGCTACCCATTACGCCCATGTCTTTTACCCCCTCACCGGGCTGACCGCAGAAAAGCATGACAGTTTTCTATCACCCGATGGCAACGGCAGCGCCCTCGCCGAATTCTCCGGTTACCAGTTAATTCAAGGTGAACCGGATGGTTCCAGCTTCCCCACCGGCGGTATTCGTCCCACCTTTGAAGCGCGTGGTTACACCGCCTGGGACGTCACCAGCCCGGCGTACATTTTGGAAAACCCCAATGGCACTACCCTGTGCATTCCGACCGCCTTTGTCTCCTGGTCCGGTGAAGCGCTGGACAAGAAAACGCCTGTTTTGCGTTCCAACCAGGCTTTGAATGTCCAGGCTCAACGAATATTGACCCTGTTTGGTGACGCGGATGGCAGCATGGTTACCGCCACGGCCGGTCCCGAACAAGAGTATTTCTTAATTGACCGGAATTTTTATTATGCCCGGCCTGATTTGCTCACGGCCGGCCGTACCCTGTTTGGCGCGCCGTCGCCCAAAGGGCAAGAATTTGACGACCATTACTTTGGCGCTATTCCGGAACGTGTTTTGGGGTTCATGCTCGAGTGTGAAGCCGAACTGTTCAAACTCGGCGTACCCGTTAAAACACGCCATAACGAAGTAGCTCCCGGTCAGTACGAAGTAGCGCCCATGTACGAAAGCGCCAACGTTGCCACCGACCATCAGCATATTCTAATGACCACGCTCAAACGAGTGGCCCCAAAATACGGTATGGTTTGCCTGATTCATGAGAAACCATTTGCCGGTATCAATGGCTCTGGCAAACATGTCAACTATTCCCTGGGCAGCCCGACCCTGGGCAACCTGCTGGAACCCGGCGACACCCCTCATGACAATGTGCGCTTCCTGGTCTTCACGGCCGCCGTCATTCGCGCGGTAAGCAAGTATGCTTCGCTGCTGCGTTCTGTGGTTGCCTCTGCCGGTAACGATCACCGTCTGGGCGCCAACGAAGCGCCGCCGGCTATTATCTCTATCTTCTTGGGCGACCAGTTGACGGATGTGTTTGAGCAAATTACGGCCTCCGGTTCTGCCACGTCCTCTAAACAATCCGGCACGTTGACCTTGGGAGTGGATACCCTGCCGCCCCTACCGCTGCACGCTGGCGACCGCAACCGTACCAGCCCCTTCGCTTTCACGGGCAATAAATTCGAGTTCCGGGCTGTGGGTTCCAACCAGTCCATCGCCATGCCCATTACTGTGTTGAACACTACCATCGCCGAATCGTTGGATTATATTGCTACCCGCCTGGAAGCTGTCAATGGTGACATAAATAATGCGGTAGAAGTGCTGCTCAAAGAGATTTTGGGAGAGCATGGCTCCATCCTTTTCAATGGCAATGGCTACTCTGCAGAATGGCACGAGGAAGCCGCCAGACGCGGGCTGCCTAATTTGCGCACCACGGTTGATGCCTTGCCTGCTTTTGGCAGCCCGGAATCCGTGGCGCTGTTTGAGAAATATGGCGTTTTGTCTGAACGTGAAGTTGAAAGCCGCCTGGAAGTGAAACTAGAGCAATATGCCAAAGCAGTTATCGTTGAAGCCAAGTTAGCGCTGGAAATTGGACGTACCATGATCTGGCCGGCCGCCATTCGTCACCAAAATGCGCTGGCAATGACCTGCGCTAACTTGAAGGTGGTTGGTTATGAATTTGATACGAATACGCTGGATAAAGTCACCGAGCTGGTAAAGTATTTGCAAGACAGCCTGGACGAACTGGAGAAGAAAATGGATCACGAGGCTGATTCGGTGATGGCAGAAGCCCAATATGCATGTGAAGTTCTTGTGCCGCAGATAGGCATGGTGCGTAAATATGCGGACAAATTGGAAGGATACGTGGCCGATGATTTATGGCCTCTGCCCACCTACCAGGAGATGCTGTTTATCAAATAGGTGTTTCCACTCTTTGGCAGATGCGCATACGCCCTGGCGAGCGTCCCTGCGCATTTGCCTCTTTTTTGAGTGTGTAAAATAGAGTCGATTAGCCCTTCTCATTCGTGGGAAGGGCTTTTTTTGTATCAAAAATTTTAAGATTATCCTCTTGTGCGCAAAGTAATTACAGTATACACTTTCAAGAATTAACAGGAATGGTGAACGATGATAGAAGCAAAATTAATCAAAATCGGTAATTCCCAAGGAATTCGATTGCCAAAAAAAATCATCTCTAAATATGGGTTTGGTAATCTTGTCCTTTTAGAAGAAACAGAAGATGGCATTTTGATTCATGCTGCCAAAAGCGGAAAATTGAGTTGGGAAGATACTTACAAAGCAATGGCTGAGGCAGAAGATCAAGATGAGTGGGAAGATTGGCAAAATCTGGATGTAGCACAGGACACTCATTTATGATTGCCATTCGATATACGATTTATTTGGCAATTCTCGACCCGACTATCGGCGCTGAAATCAGAAAAACTCGACCCGTTGTCATCGTTAGTGATGACATGATGAACAAACTCCTCGAAACGGTTGTTGTTTGCCCATTAACCACCAAACTACATCCTCAGTGGCGCAGTCGAATTCAGACAATGTGCGCCGGACAGCCAGCAGAAATTGCTGTAGATCAAATTCGCACCATTTCCAAACAACGGTTAATCAAAAAAGTGGCTAAACTGCCGCAGGAGGACGCTGTGCTTTTACGGCAGCTTATCAGTGAGATGTACGGGGAGTAGTCAGGTCTTCTTACTTTAATCGTAACCATCCAGTGTAGCCTGAGCCTGTCGAAGGCGGAACCGGGCTTCGACAAGCTCAGTCCTCGATTGGCTGTATAGATACCATCTTCAATTTAAAAAAGTGCGCCCCCTGTGTATCCACAGATGTGGAATCACAGAGGGCGCGTGCAGAGGGGATGTGTTTCGCGGAGAATCAAATATCGATCACCGCAAAATTAACCAGGTGTTGGCGGCAACTATCGCCTGCGTAAAAAGGCAGGGATATCCAGGTTATTAGGTGTGAATTTGGGTTGAACTGGTTCTTTCTCGCGTTGTTCTTCACGAACAGGCGCCGGCGGGGGTGGGGCTGACTGCCGCGGCGGCGCGGCAGTCACAGGCGCAGCCGGATGAACGTACTGCTGCTGCATGAGCTGCCGGCGAGTAAGAGACCGTTCAAACCCGGTGGCGATGACGGTGATACGCATTTCGTCGCCCATGTTCTCGTCGATGACCGCGCCAAAGATCATATTGGCATCCGGGTGCGCTGTTTCGCGGATAATGGCGGCGGCCTGGTTAACTTCGTACAGGCTCATGTCGGGACCGCCAGTCACGTTGAACAAAATGCCATGAGCGCCGTCTATGGTTACGTCGAGCAGGCGGGAACTAATTGCTTGTTCCGCAGCCGTACGGGCGCGTTCATCGCCCGTGCCATGACCGACAGCCATGAGGGCTGCACCGCCTTGGGACATAATGGTTTTGACATCGGCGAAGTCCAGGTTGATGAGGCCGGGTATGGTGATGAGTTCGCTGATGCCCTGGATGCCCTGGCGCAGTACGTCGTCCGCCATTTGGAAAGATTCGGTGAGGGAAACGCGCTTATCGGTCAGTTCCAGCAAGCGGTCGTTGGGAATGACGATGAGGGTATCGACATGTTCTTTGAGCTGCTCGATGCCATGTTCTGCCGATTTTGTGCGGTGGCTGCCTTCAAACAGGAAAGGCCGGGTGACAACGCCGATGGTTAGAGCGCCCATTTCGCGGGCGATTTTGGCAACGACGGGTGCGGCGCCTGTGCCGGTGCCGCCGCCCATGCCGGCGGTGACAAATATCATGTCTGAGCCTTGTAAGACCTCGTAGATGTCTTCCATGGACTCGGTGGCTGCTTTTTCGCCCTGCTCTGGATGTCCGCCGGCGCCGAGACCGCGTGTCAACTTATCGCCGATGCGCACGCGCACGGGGGCTTCGGACAGCAGGAGAGCCTGGTTGTCTGTGTTGACAGCGATGAAATCGACGCCGGTGACGCCTTCACGGATCATGCGGTTTATGGCGTTGCAGCCTCCACCGCCGACGCCAACGACACGGATACAGGCTATGTTTTCCAGCTCAGGTGCTCTTTGCATATGGATACCCTTCTTTCAACTTTTACAATAACGTCGCTTTGTTACCCGGACGGGGATCGTAGCGACTGGCATATTGTTCCAGAGTGGATTTTTCGACCAACCATTTGTTGCCAAATTTGATAGCCGGCAGTTTTCCCTGGCGAATAAGTCTTCTCACCGATTCCGGGTGAATATTCAGGCGTTCACTCACGTCTTCTACGCCTGCGTAGTTTTCTAGTAGATCATCTTTTGCCATACGACCATGCCTCGAGGGCAGTGCGGGATATTACAACAATTCCACTGTTGTAAAAATACAACAAAACATAAGATCTGTCAAGGGTTTTGTTGAGTTCGTGCAACAAGTAAACTAGATGGCAGCAAGCGGAGGTAAGCAGGGTCAATAAGCTATGAATAAGGTATGAATAGGTTATGAATAGGCTATATTGGATAGTTTGTTGAAGGGAATAGGGAAGAAAAGGGTTATCGTAGGGGGAAATTTGCAGGTTCAAGAGCGATTTTTGTGGTAACCTGCGCGGAGTTTGGGAGGAGGTGGGGTGGAAACGGCCGTTTTGTTGGCGGGTTGATGCGTGCAAGCAGGGCGTAGTTCGATGATAACACCGGCACGGTGATCACACCGCCATAGCAGCCAACGGAAGACCGCGCAGGAGCAAGGGGTGGCGATCTACAACGGCTCACAGCAGCGGGTACAGACCATTGGCTATGCGGCGGGCGCCACTTTGACGGCCACCTATACCCTGGATGGACAAAGGGGACTGCCTCTGGTGGTGGATGATGGGCAATCACAGACGCTTGTGCTTTACGGGCAGTACGCCATCGGCGAATACAATGGAGACTGGCAGTATTACCTGGGCGACAAAGAATTAAGTGTACGACAACTCATTGATGGCAATGGCGACCTGTTCTTGACGCGCACGTATGCCCCGTTTGCCTTCCTGAGCAGCAAAGTTTCGAGACTGGCTGGGTGCGGCTGGGTGTTGAGAGATTGGGGTGGAGAACGGCCGTTGGCTGGCTGTGCTGGAAGATGGGGAAAACGGCCGTTTGCCTTCCTGAGTAGCAAAATATTGAGACCGACTGAGTGCGGTTTGGTTGATGAGAGATGGGGGTGAGGAACGGCCGTTTGCTGGTTATACTGGAAGAACGGCCGTAACTTACGATGCCGAATGATATTGCGCGTATTCGTCTAGCAAACGGCGAATCATTTTTTGATAGGAAATGTGATATTTATCAGCCTCGTTTTTGAAGAACTCCACACTGCCCTTGCTTAAAGCGATGGTAACTTTGACAGTCTCCTCGCGAAAAACAAGCTCTTCTGGTGACGGCAAAAAATCGGTCACTATTTTTACTTCATCCATCGGCCCTTTCTCATAAATGATTTTCTTGCTCATATATCTGTTTTCCTTTGCGCCAATAACCGGCGCCAAAGATGCGTATTCGGTTAGCGCGATAGGTAAATCTAACTGTCAAGATGCCTTCGCCTATCTTACCTACACAGAAATACCGTTTTTCATTTTCCGTGCTGTGGGTGATGTCTTCCAAAATGACGCGGTTGGGGTCGGCGAAGGCGTGTTGCGCCAGAATAAACGGGACACCGTGTTTCTTCTGATTTAAGTTGTCTTTTTGATCATCCCACTCAAATGATGAAGATTCCGATGTACTCATCTGATAATTGTAGGGTTAATATGGCTAAATAGCAATACTTTTATATGGGAATTTCGATGTAAAATGGGATGAGAACGGCCGTTTGCTTTTCTGAGTAGCAAAATTTCTAGACCGACTGGGTGGGATTGGTTGTTGAGAGGTGGGGGTGAGAACGGCGCGGGATACCAGGTGCAGGCAGTGGGCGCGACTTTGACGGCCACCTATACCCTGGATGGACAAAGGGGACTGCCTTTGGTGGTCGATGACGGGCAGACGCAGACACTTTTGCTCTACGGGCAGTACACCATCGGCGAATACAATAGGGAGTGGCAATATTACTTGGGCGACAAAGAATTAAGTGTACGCCAGCTCATTGATGGCAATGGCGACCTGTTCTTGACGCGCACATATGCCCCGTTTGGCTTGCTGTTGCAGCAAACAGGGGAAGACAATGCGCTGTATGACTACGCGGCGGGGCAAAGCGGCAGTGCGGGTTTGTGGTTCTTTGGGGCGGGCTACTATGACCCGAATACGGGGCAGTTTCTCTCTGTAAACAAGGATGCGCTGAACCGTTTTGCCGCTTCGGCGCTGGCGAATCCGGCAGGATTGCTGATGATACCAATGCTGATTCTGCATTGGCGGCGGAAGAAGAAGGGCGGCAAGCTGCCGCCAGCCGGTTTGTTTGTATTGGCGCTGCTGTTTACGGTTGGTTTGGCTGCTTGCGGCGGAACGGGAACAGGTACGCCAACACCTGGAGCGCCAATCTTACCGCCCCAAGTTGATCCTGCTTCGTTCATTATACCAGATAAGGGAATAGTCCTGGAATCCCTCCTGCCATACACGCAACCCCCCAAACCCTGCTATAATCGGGACACCACTAACCATTGAACTACGTTTTTCAACGAAACAAACAAGTTTCGGCAAAACAGACAAGGACACAACCCCATGAGAATGGTAGACCTCATCGAAACCAAACGCGACGGCGGCGAACTCTCCACCGCCCAAATCAACTGGGTTATCACCCAATACACCCAGGACAACATCCCCGACTATCAAGTTTCCGCCCTGCTGATGGCCATCTACCTGCGCGGCATGAACCGGCGCGAAATCGTAGACCTCACCCTGGCCATGGCCCACTCCGGCGAGCAGCTAGACCTGCACGACGTCGCCCCCATCGTCGTCGATAAACACTCCTCCGGCGGCGTCGGCGACAAGACGACGCTGGCTGTCCAGCCCATCGTCGCCGCCTGCGGTGTACCCGTCGGCAAAATGAGTGGCCGCGGCCTCGGTTCCAGCGGCGGCACCCTGGACAAGATGGAATCCTTCACCGGCTGGTCCAGCCAGATGACCCTTGACCAGTTCAAACGCCAACTGGCCGACATCGGCCTCGTCCTCGCCGGGCAAACCACCAAACTCGCTCCCGCTGACGGCAAACTCTACGCCCTGCGCGACGTCACCGGCACCGTCGCCTCCATGCCCCTCATCGCCGCCTCCATCATGTCCAAAAAATTGGCCGCCGGCGCCGACGCCATTGTGCTGGACGTGAAGGTAGGCAGCGGCGCGTTCATGCCCACCGTAGCAGCCGCTAAAGAACTGGCCCAAATCATGGTCAACATTGGCAACGACGCCGGCCGCAAAACCGCCGCCCTCATCTCCGACATGAACCAGCCTCTCGGCAACGCCATCGGCAATGACCTGGAGGTAAAAGAAGCCATCGAAACCCTGCAAGGCGGCGGCCCGGCCCAGTTCTGGGCGCATGTGCTCGATATTTCCGCCTACATGCTCCTGCTCGCAGGCAAAACCGAAACACTTGAGGCGGCAAAGGCACTGGCAAGCGAGGCGCGGGATAACGAGACCGCCTTCCAAAAGTTCCGCGCCCTCGTTGCAGCCCAAGGCGGAGACGTGCGCCAGGTAGACAACCCCTCCCTGCTGCCCCAGGCGCGTTACATAGAACCACTCCTGGCCCCGCAAGACGGAACCATTGCCGCCCTGGACACCGGCGCTATCGGCTGGGCCGCCGTGCATCTGGGCGGCGGCCGGCTCGTCAAAACAGACCAGATCGACCATGCCGTTGGTTTTATCCTGCCCTGCGCCGTCGGCGATACCTTCCGGCAGGGTGACGCCCTCGGCCACATCCACGCCAACGACACAGACAAACTCGAAAAAGCCCGCGCCGAACTGCTGGCAGCCATCACCTGGTCCGCTGAGCCGGTACCGCCCCTGCCCCACATTTACTGCACGATTCAATAACCTTAAAATGGACCAATCTCAAAGATTGGTCCATTTTTGCAAGAAGAGAATGCAGGCGCAAACTGACCATGATGTATGAAAATCCGCAAATTTAACAGATGACTGAACTGAAAAAACCACAGATTAACGCAGATGGCGCAGATTTTTCTCTCGAGTAACTTTGCGTCTTTGCGCCTTGTATATTGAAATAGCACATTAACAACAACGAATAGCAAAAAAAGACAAAATCAAGCAAGCTATCTTCTGGAGGTTCGAAGCGGCGACTGAATGCGAGTGAGGCGCGTAGCGGCCTCGGCGCAAAGATTGTCGTTCGGACTGCCCAGAAGACCCGATTTGGAACATTGAGATTGCCACAGCAAGTCTCGAATCACATGCAAGGCTGGGTTTGGATGCTTGACGACCGGGACTGGGCTCATGCCGCTTTGATGTCGCCTCCATCACTAGAAAAGATTATCAATTCAAAAGGAGCGATTCTCATGAACAAACGAATCATTGGTATTGACCTGGCCGTGAGCGCCAAGCATAAAGCCGTCATCCTAGACCCAGCCAGCAACGAGTTCATCGGCAAGCAACTCTCTTTTCGGGCGCGACCGGCCGACCTGGATCGGCTGCTCAAGCAAGCTCAGCAAGATGCCCCAGAAGATGTTGTCCTCATCGCCATCCTGGAAGCCACCGGCATGGCCTGGTATCCAGTCGTGGCGTATTTACAGCGTCACGG
>JAWOGU010000267.1:0-3797 GCA_046496595.1 Chloroflexota bacterium | reverse complement strand
GCGACCTGCTTGTCATCCTGGTAGGCATGAGCAGCGACCGCTGGTATCCGGAGCAGATGTACCGGGGCGCGCTCATCCTGGCGCTGCGGTTAACCGGCCATCTCTGGGAAGAGGTCTCGGCGGCCGTCGGCGATCTGGAGTGGGATTCGCTGGTCAGCATCTACCAGGAGTACCGCCACGACTTCCTGCTGCCTTTCGCCGAGATGTCCTTAATGGGGCGGGAGGTCATCCGGCTGCGGGGCGAGATGCGGGTGCAGTGGTTTGAGAGCTTGAGCGAAGGCTGGCTGAAGCTGGCGCAGCGCAAGATTGTGGTCTTCCCGCATGGCATCTACACCATCACCTACCGGCATGACCGGCGGCGGCCGGGCAAGATGGTGGCGGCCTTGCAGAAAGGGCGGCGGGTGAACGGCCACTTCGACAAGCTCAGTGCAAGCTTTATCTGTTCGCGGCAGGTGCATCTCGGTCCGGCCGGGCAGTTGACGAAGGAGAAGCTCTGGGACCGGTCGCTGGCGTTGGAGCGCAAGCTGGCCGGTTTTCTGGAAGAGGCGACGGGGAATTTAGGGCGGATTAACGAGTCGCGGCAGGTGATGTTTGGCGTGATTTAGCGTCATGGAGAAGGGAGAGGGTCAGGCGGGTAACCGCCTGGCTCTCTCTTTTTTTCTTTTTTTGCGGGCGTGGGCCGGCGGGCTGCCTCCTCGCCGGAGGTGTGTCGGCCGTTTGGCTATCTGTTCCCTTTGCCGGCGGGCTGCTGACAACGGCCGTTGCCAGTTCCACCAGCCCATGAGCCAGACTGACACTCCCCACGCGAGCAACGCCTCGCAGTCGATCGGGTGTGGCCGTTACGGCCACATCCGAAAGCCTCGCATAGCCGGGCTTTTTTGTTGCTGGTAGAATCCTGAGAGGAGGATAGTGGATAGTATGAGCGAAGGTAGACTAATCCCGATTCAGCAAAAGGCGGTTCTTTTTTACGATGATGAAATAACGGCCGTTGTCGTGCAATCTGGTGATGAGCGCGTGGTTTATGTGCCACTGCGCCCGATATGCGATTATCTGGGCTTGGACTGGTCAGCTCAAACCCGACGTATCAACAGAGACGCGGTTTTGTCAGAGGTGATGATGTCTGTTGCCATTACGGCAACGGACATCGAATCTGGCAGCCGTCGGCCACGCACCAGCGAGATGCTTTCGCTTCCCCTCGATTATTTGAATGGCTGGTTATTCGGCGTCAACGCCTCCAGAGTGAATCAGGAGTTACGGGACCGATTGATCACCTACCAGCGCGAATGCTACCGCGCGCTTTAATCGTCAGCGTAACTTTCTTCCCACTGCCCACCCTAATGCAGGTCCATCTACCTTCTATTGGCAGGTGAGAGTAAAACCAGCGCAGGTGATGAGGGGTTAACGGCCGTTACAGTCAATCGTCTCCCGGTAGCCCCACCCTTCTGCCCAGCTAAAATGCATACGGTGACTGCTCACAGACGCCAACACACAACCCGCGGCCTGTGGCAAACCCGCCAGGCAAAGGCCAGGAGGCGCCTGGCTCAAGGGAATCACTTCTGCTTCCCCCTCTAGCTGCCAGTGGGGCGTGGTGATGATAACGACCGTTTCCGTTTCCAAATTGAACAAAACGTCAGACGAAGCAGGTACCAGCAAATACAAAGTTAACTCATCAGCTTCGCAGGGGAAAAAACCGGCTTGAATGCCGCCTGGCCCATTCGTGGAAAGCGTCGCGGCGGATTCGGCTTTGAGTGCTGTGATTACGCGTCGTTTCAGTGGTTCTAACATACCGTTAGTGTATGCCGCGCAGGGGTGGTTGTCGCCTAACCAAAGTTATGGTTCTAAATTATCCATCAAGCAAATTAAGTTCGCGGGCGCGCAGCAGCGCCTGCGTCCTGTTCTTCACATCCAGCTTGCTAAAAATGTGGTTAACGTGGCCTTTCACCGTGCCCACGCTGATAAACAAGGCGTCGGCAATCTGCTGGTTCGACTGACCTTGTGCAATCAGACCCAAGATTTCCTGCTCCCGTTCGGTCAGTGGATCAAGCAAGAGAGAGGCGGCAGAAGTGGTGTTTGGGGCGGCGGGCAGCGCGGCCAGAAGTTGGGAGACATAATCCGGAAACAGGCGCCGTACCTGACTGAGCAGGGGAGCCAAAGCCGGGCCATTTTCTACAAATACACGGATGTAGCCTTCCGGTTTCGCCAGGGCCAGGGCGCGGATCAGCGCTTTTTGGGCGGCGGCTTCTTGATTTTGGGCGGACCAGGCCATCGCTTGCAGCACATTGGCCTCCACCGCCAGGCGGATACGGCCGATGGCTTCAAATTGGCTCAGGACTTCCGGTAACAGCGTCAACGCTGCCGCCGTTTGGCCCTGCGCCAACCAGACCCGCGCCAACAGCAGGTCGGCGGACTGCGCCAGCAGCGGCGACAGGCCACAGGCGTCACTGCCCCGTTGGCGCTTATACTCTGCGGCCCAGGCGCCGGCGGCGGCGAGATTGCCCCAGGCCAGTTCGTAGCGGGCCTGGAACATGGCGACTTGGGTTGATACCGGCGCAGATTGAAACTGAATGGCCGTTTCCCCGGCCAACGCCAACGCTTCTCGGGCGGCTGCTTCATCACCCTGAGCGGCAAGCACGGCCGTTAACTTCAAATAGCCGTCTACCAGCGCCAACAGCATACGACCCGACTGCGCCAGTTCAATCTCTTGCCGGGCATACGCCGCCGCCTGTTCCAGATCATTCCACTCCCAATACAAATCACTGAGATAACCAAATACCTCGCCGGTCATAATGAGGGGTTCGTAACCGGCAGTCTGAGCGCGCTGCCGGATTGAATCATACGTCTGCCATGCCTGATGCAGCCGTCCCTGCATCACTTGAATGCTGGCTGCGCGGTAGAGCGGAAGCTGCGCCATAAAGACGTTGCCCATGGCTTCAAACTGCTGCCTGGCCTGGGAGTAGGCTGCCAAAGCGGCGTCCAGTTCGCCTTGATAGCGGTAGGCGTTGCCTAAGGCATGGTAGGCCGCCGCCAGGCTGAGATAATCTTCAGGATCAATCAACGTGAGCGCTTCCGCGGCCCATTGGATGGCATTGTCAAGCTGACCGTAAAGGGAAGCATAGATGGCCCGCACCGCCAGCATTTCGCCCTGAAACGGTTCATCCAACTCCGGGGACTGCGTCATGATGGCGGCGACGATCTGCTGTAATTCCGCTTCACCGCTCTCGTAAACGCGGCACCAGGCCACAGCCAGACGCAGCCGGGGAGACTGGTAAGCGGGGGGCAGCGCCGCCAGCCATTTCTGCAAAGAGACCAGAAGAGCATGAGCCAGAAAGGTTTTGTATGTCTGGGTGAGGATGGCGGCCATTAAGCCGTAGTCCTCAGCGGCCTGGGCGCAGCGCATGGCGTCTTGCATGAGCTGCTGGTCGGCGTACCAGTGAGCGGCGCGGCGGTGGCATTCGCGCTGCGCGGCTTCATCCAGGTTAGCCCGCAGCATCTCCGCGAAGAGTGGATGATAACGATACCACTGCCCGGCGTCATCCAGAGGGGTAATGAAGAGGTTGTCGGCGGTGAGCTGGCGCAGCAGGCGGACGGCGTTGGCTTGACCGGTCACGGCCGTACACAACGGGGCGGAGAATTGGAGCAGAACGGCCGTTTGCTGCAAAAATTGGCGCACTTCATCCGGCTGGTGGGTCAACACCTCTTCCATCAGATAGGCAAATACGTGCTGCCTGACGCCGGTGAAGGTTTGCAGCAGACGGGCAGCGTCAGCCGGGCTGCGCTGGCGCAGGGAGAGGGCCGCC
>JAWOGU010000200.1:0-5397 GCA_046496595.1 Chloroflexota bacterium | reverse complement strand
AAGCGGCCGTCAGGTAAACGGCCCGGCGGCGCAGCCGGTTGGTTGCTTCGGCCTGTATCTCGGCGCGGCCGCCACCTACACCGAACTGCTGCATCCGAGCCAGTCGAATGCGCAGCCCTTGATTCAGTTTATGGCTGAGGGTGCGCTGGAAGACGGCCGTTCCTTTCTGGTTGACGTCAGCCAGGGCGCGCCAGATGTGGCCAACCACATCACCATTGAGATGGGCGAATAAGGCGTGGGGCAGGTTGCCAGGATTTCCCGGCCAAAATAGGGGCCTGCCCCCATGACAACGGGAAGGCGGGAAGGGTAGAGTGTAGTAAACAACAGGCCAAACCGGTTCGCCAGCACCCGATTTCGTTTACTTTTAACAGGTCATCCTGTCAGACAAAGAGGCCAACCAGTGATGGTCGTCACTACGATAATTATCTGGGTTGGCTAAGCAGCTTATGGTCTGACAAATAATAACAGGTGGTTTTTCTGCAGGATGATCAGAAAAGCCATCATAAAGATAAGGAGATATAAAGTGCCTACTTTTAGAGTAAAAAATCTGTCCGTATCCATCGGAAAACAGGAAAGAATAGAAAGACTTTGTCACTATAACATTTCCTGTTTGCTGCCAACCTGGAACTTCTGCAAGCCGTACACACCGTTTTGTGTTAACACCTGTAATCCATTATCTTGTAATGGTGCCAGTGTCGTTCCCTGCGCCCAACTTTCTTGCCCCATTATCTCCGTTGACCATTGTTTCCCAACACATGTGCTGCCAGACCCAACAACGGTTTTTCAGATGACCCCAGAAATTGTCAAAGTGGTTGACAACCTGGAAGTCCTTGATCTCCTGCGTGGGCAGTTGGAAGAAGCGCTTTCAGTAGCCAAAGCGCGTGGCGTTGAAATCGAGGAAAGTATGCGCCCACAAACGTTGAAAGACGTGGAAAGTCTGGAAACGGAATTACAGGCCGCCCTGGATGAGCTGCGTGCTATGAAGAAAAAGATGTCACAATAAGGATTTGGCTCTGTCGAGCTTGTATGCGTTTATGATCCTGCCGGGAGCTTCCATATTAAAGACCCCCGGCAGGATATATTCACCTGTATTTTCTCATAGGGTTTGCAAATGATGATCAAAAAGATAGTAGACCGCCAATTTCGAGCCAACCCGGCCTATACATTAGTAGCCTATAATCGCCTTTCGCCCTATGAGCGGGAACAGCTGGAACAGTTGGCCGAGGATGCAAACTTTTATGGTGTTATGGTGAATGGGGGCGATAGCAAGGCGGTTGATCCTGAAACAGCCTTACTGATATTGACGTTACAGGAGCCGGGCTACATCCCATCATATATCCGCCACAAATTCGGCCGAACCACCAACCAAGCCATCGCCAGGCTGGTACTTGACGATGTACTTCAAATTGCCGTTGGGGACGATTTTCTTTCCGGGCCAAAAGCCCACGCTGCTATTTACGAAACGGCCGAAAACCAAGCAACCAGCAATCATCCCATAGCGCAACTCTCACATAAAGCCCTGCGCTATGCCCAGGCTATGCCCTTGATGCCCCACGATTTACTAGCCCAACGGCTTTATTTGTACAACACCATCCCGATTTCCGCTTACTGGCGGCAAAAGCTCCCCTCTGCTACGACCGTTGAAGCATGGCTAGGCATCAATAGCTGGATGGAGCCAACCTGGCAGCGTACTGACAATGGTGGGTCGCAGGGCTGGATAAGCTGGCATCATCGTCGAAGCAACAGGGGATCGCTAGCCTACAAATTGTACATCAGCCCTCACCCGGACATATTCGCCCAGGTATTTGCACAAATTGTTGAGATTTTAGGCCGGCATCAGGTTCCCTCGTTCAAGGTCGGCAAGGATGTCAGCGGGATTCTGCGCCCTGACAAAATGGTTGCCTACCTGCCAAATCTCGAGGAACTGGCTGCACTTGCTCAAGTCTTACAAGCTGAATTGGCGGGCTGTGCCCCCCAAGGCGTCCCCTTTACAGCGCCCATTGACAATGCGGGCTTACTCTCTTGGGGAATGGATCCGCCAGATTCAGCCCAGGTGTTTGCCGAAGACGGCCGTAATAGTTGGCGATTCTGGATTACCCAACAACTTGCCACTACCCTCAACCTGGCTAAAGCAAGTGACACGGCCGTTGAACCCTGGCAATTCGCCCTAGATCGTCTGCAACTGGAAGGCGTTGATACAAAACGTTGGGTCCCACGACAAACAATTTGGAATACACAAGATTAATACCACCAAGGATAAAACCATGACTATTTTGACCGATATTCTGATTATTCCCAGCGATGTCCAACTCGTACCTGTTATGGAACTACCAGAATCCGTACGCAGCCAACTCGAGTGGGTAGAAGGGGATGTGGCAATTACTCACCTGCGGTCACGCGCCCCGTCAAGAGTGGTCAATGGCGATTTCGCAAAATTGTTCAGTGAATTCCAAGCAGAAAAGACCATTGTCGAAGCAGTCATGCACTACAGTTTGGTGCAGGCGGCAGATCCGCATGAGACATTAGAAAGCGCCTTTCCCCTGATCAAACAATTTGTCAGCCACGGCCTGCTTGTTTCTCCTGGTAAGGCGAATGAAACCAGCGACCGTCTTTTGCAAAGGGATGAGCGCCTTGACAATTACACCATTGTTCGCTGCATACGTACTCTGGAAGACAGCGAGATTTACCAGGCGAAAACGGCCGATAACCGTACCGTCGCCATTAAGATTAAACGCCGTGAGGCCAACAGGCTCATGGATCGCGTTCTCCAACACGAAGCTGATATTCTACGTTTGCTGAACGGGCGTCTTGCGCCCCGTCTCATCACTCAGGGGGAATGGGACGAGCGGTCTTATCTGGTAATAGAATGGTGTCATGGCGCTGACTTGATGCGCGTATCAGCCGAACGGCAAGGCCAGCGTGACCAACTGCTCGACTTGTGCATTGCTGTGTTGGACGCTTACGTCCAATTGCACGAAGCAGGCATCCTGCACGGCGACATCCACCCCGGCAACATATTGGTTGATGAAGCGGATCAGGTAAAGTTGATTGATTTTGGGCTGGCCCAGACGGCCAACTTATCCGCCCCCTATCGCGGCGGTGTCCCCTTCTATTACGAACCTGAATATGTTTCCGCCTTCCTTAACGAGGAGCCACCGCCAGCCGCCACCACGAAGGGTGAACAATATGCGCTGGCTACCTTACTCTACCAGATGCTAACGGGGACAAATTACCTCAATTTTTCGCTTGAAGAAAACGTCCTTTACAATCAGATTCTTGAGGAGGTAGCCCAGCCTTTTAGTGACCACAATATAGAACCCTGGCCTGAAGTAGAGGTTATTTTACAGCAGGCATTGGCCAAAACCCCGAACGGCCGTTTTCAAACTGTAGCGGCGTTTCGTGATGCTCTACACGCTGTTAGAATGGGTCTTGATGAACAAACGGCAGACATAGTTCAGACGGCTGCTGAATCACATGTATTGGTAGATGAGGTTCTGGAGCAGTTGGTACTAAATGGTGACCTGTTGCGTGCCGGGTTGTCCCGCCCTCCCTATGCCTCTATCAACTTCGGGGCGGCGGGGATTGCTTACACCCTTTACCGCATGGCCTGCATCCGGCACGACCCTGAATTATTGGCATTATCCGATGTCTGGTTGTCCCGGTCAGAATTGGCGGTGGGCGACGAAGCTGGCTTCTATAATGCGGAATTGGATATGGCAGTTGAAACTATCGGCCGTATCTCTCCTTATCACACCCCGAGCGGCATCTACGCAGCCCGATTTCTCATGGCTGGGGCGATGGGCGACCTCCAATCTCAAATGACCGCCTTATGGGATTTCACGTCCGTGGCCGGACAACCTTGCGTCAATATTGATATTACCCTCGGCAAAGCTGGCGTCGTCTTGATCAGCGCAATGCTGTATGAAGCCCTCCCCGACAAAAAATGGGCTGAACAAAGCGGGCTTTTGACGCTGGGCAATACGCTGTATGATGAGTTGTGGGAAACTATTGACAGTTACGGGCCAATTGGGCCAGATTGTGAGTTGATCAACCTTGGTATTGCTCACGGGTGGGCCGGGCTGCTCTTTGCCACGCTCCGCTGGCATCAAGCGACTGGCGCTGCCTTGCCCTGTAATCTCGGTACGCGCCTTAACGAATTGGCATCTTGTGCAGAAGAAATTGGACGTGGTTGCCAGTGGTTGTGGGAATTCAACAGAGGGGAATTGAGCATGTCAGGCTGGTGCAACGGTAGCGCAGGCTATATTTATCTCTGGTCGCTAGCCCACCGTTTACTCGATAATAATGCCTACCGCAACCTGGCGCTCCGTGCAGGGTGGCATGTATGGGAAGATTCAGCAGTCGTTGCAAGTCTGTGCTGTGGCTTGACTGGACGCAGTTACAGCCTTCTCTGCTTATACCAATTGACCGGCGACTCTAACTGGCTTGACCGCAGTCGAATCTTGGCCCAAAACGCTGCCCACCACATTCGCCATTCCCAAAGCGAAGAGTATGATGGCTTTGAAATGAGTCTTTATAAGGGTGAATTAGGGGTGGCGTTATTGTTGACAGATCTACAGAATCCCGAAATGGCCTTCCTGCCTTTTTTTGCTGCTGAACTGCCACCGCCAACTCCCCGGCCACAGCCACACCCACCAGAGGATGATGCAGGGCAACGCTGAACGTGGCCGTTGGGCAACGCTAACAGGAGTTTGCGGTAAGTTCGCAGGTTGGGCAGGCTTCCAATACGAAAATGGCGATGCAGACCTGTCGCTAGTCTTCTATTCCGATTATCGGGGTAAGGGACATACCGTTTGGCGGTAAAGTCGTGCGAACGGCTGGAGAAAATGATGATAGAAGTGATAAGCCCGCGACTCAAGCAGTTGCACGAGGCGATGAAAATGGGAGACGGGGCTGCGCTGGACGCTTTTTGGCGGCAGTTGGCGACAGAAGGTGCGCCGCTCATCGAACCAGACGAAGAAAAAGCCAACTTTTCATTGGTGACATTTCTCTGGCGTGGCGCGGAGGAAACAAAAAGCGTCAGCGTACAAATTACCGTTGATGGTTCCGGGCAAGACGAACACGATATGACCTGTCTCCAGGATACCAACCTTTGGTATGCCACGTTTCGTTTACGCCATGATTACCGCGCCGCTTACAGCTTTGTGGTGAATGATTCCCTCGATGCGGAAAAAGCCGTGGAGAAACATGACCCCTTGAACGCTAAAACCTTCATAGAACCCAAAGATGAGGAACGGCCGGATCACGCCGAGGATGATATCGAGTCTGTGGTTATGCTGCCGGCCGCGCCGGCGCAGACCTGGGCAACGCCTCGCCGCGAGATCGCCCAAGGGGCCGTGGAACGCCATCTTTTCTACAGCCAACTTCTTGGCAATGAGC
>JAWOGU010000100.1:0-11501 GCA_046496595.1 Chloroflexota bacterium | reverse complement strand
CCGCCAACTCGGCTGCATCATCCGCCTGGAGCGTCAAAGCAGGTTTCGCTTTCCGGTCATCAAGCATGGGCGTATGATCGATCAGCACACCTGGCGTATATAACGCCGCCATGTGGATAATGTGCAGTCCATCCACTTTGGCTTCCGAAATAGCCGGTACTTCAAAATGGGACACGGCGCTTTTCTCCGCCGCGCTTGGCCACTGCTGGCCCAGCCCGGAACGGTTTTCATAAGCATTGCCGCCATAATACAGGTCGTCGCCGCCCACATCCGGCCACTGCTTTTCCACCTGCGCCAGCGTGCGATAGTCCATACCCTTATACTGCGGCACAGCCTTCACCACATCCTTAAACGCCAGGCTGGCGGCAAAAGGCGCTTTACCCAGGCCGAGCCGTTCCCCGATCTGCGCCAGAATCTGCCAGTCGGCGCGGCTCTCACCCACCACCGGAATGGCGGGATAATAACGCTGCACCCGGCGTTCACCTGTGGTCAGCGTGCCTTCCCGTTCCGCCCAGCTTTGGGCCGGGAGAACGACGTCTGCCAGAACGGCCGTTTCCGTCATAAACAGCTCTTGCACCACCAAAAAATCTAACCGGCCTCGATCCGCCAACAAACCATCACCCACCGGATCCGCGCCCGCCACAAACAAACCCTGCACCGAGCCATCCGCCACGCCAGCCGCAATCGCCGCCGCATCCAAACCCGCATCCTTAAGCGGTTTGTAACCCGGTTCCAACGCCGGATGCAGCCCCACATCCCAGGCGCCCTGCGTATTGCTGCGCGGCCACACCGGAACCAGGCCGCTGTTCACCTTGCCCGCATGGCTGCTGCCATTCTGAATCGTCAGCAAATTGCCCAGCATCCGCGCCAGCGCATCCGTCTCCGCATAAGCCAGACCGGCGCTGCCGTAAAAAATCATCAGATTGTTTGCTCCGCTCAACAACTGCGCCGTCGCCACAATCTCATTATCAGAATCGTCGGTTTCCACTTTGGCCATATTGACTAACTGCTTCACCGTCGCCAACAACTGACCAGGCGGCGCCAGCAGCACCTGCGCCGCATAAGCATCCAGCCGCGTGGCGAACGGATTCACCACCACAACCTTCGCACCCCGGTCCGCCGCCTGCTTCACCCGCAGCCACCACACCGGCGCTTCTTCATGCAAATCACTGGCCGCCACCAACACGGCGTCGCCCGCGCCCAAATCAAGCAAATTGCTGCCGCTGGCTAAACCCACCTGCGCCGCCACATCCCCACCTGCCAGCGTTCGCTGCGCCAGGTCGATATGGTTGCTCTTCAAGCCCTTACGGAACAGTTTCTGGAAGAGAAACAAATCTTCATTACTCAACCGGTCACCCGCCAAACCAGCAACGGCCGTCAGACCACTCAGCTTTTCCGCCACCAGATCCAGCGCTTCATCCCAGGTCGCCTCCACCAGTTCGCCATTTTTCCGCACCAACGGTTTTGTCAGCCGGTCAGCCGCGTCTGCAAAATGGTGCACAAAACGCCCTTTATCGCAAATCCAAATTTCATTGACGGCTTCATTTTGCCGCGGCATCACCCGCTTTATCACAGTTCGACCGCCAGCTTTCGCTTCCCGCCGGGTACTCAACGTCGTGTTGCAGCCCACCGGGCAGTGCGTACACAAACTCGCCACCGGCGTCAACTCCCACGGACGCGCCCCAAAACGGAAATCCGACGTAGTCAACGCCCCCACAGGGCAAATGTCCGTCGTATTGCCGCTCCAATAACTGTCAAAGCCCGGCTCAGACATCGTCACAATTTCCAGGCTGCGCCCCCGGTTATGGAACCGGATCACCGGATCAGCCACAATCTCTTCCTGGAAACGCACACACCGGGCGCACTGAATGCAGCGCTCCCGATCCAGATAAATAAGTTCACCCAACGGCACATGCTTCTGCAAATGGAGCTTGTCCCCATAATGCATTCGGCTGTCGCCCTTCCCATGCGCCATCGTCAAATTTTGCAGCGGACATTCACCGCCCTTGTCACAAATCGGGCAGTCCAACGGGTGGCTCGTCAGCAAAAACTCCACCACGTCCGCTCGGGCCGCCAACACCGGCGGCGTCGCCGTACGCACCGCCATTCCCTCAGATACCGTCACTGTACAGCCAGTTTGCAAACCACGCCCAAAATTCAGTTTCGGGCTGCCATCTTCTTCCAGCAGCAGTTCACCGGTCGCGCGGTCACGCATCGGCAGCCCCACCTCCACCAGACACATGCGGCACATACCCACCGGTTCCATCTTTGGATGGTAACAAAAAACGGGAATCTCGTTGCCAATTTTCTTGGCGGCGTCCACAATCAGCGTCCCCTTAGGCACACTTACTTCAACACCGTCAATTGTCAGGGTTATCAGATCACTCATCTGTTAGTCTCTTTGCAGCTCGTTTTTCACTTCTTTAATCGTGACTATACAGCCTCTCGAGGGCTGAGCGTTCGGCTGAGCTCACGCCGAAGTCTTGTCGAAGCCCGGTGCCTTCGACAGGCTCAGGCAACGACCTGTACAGTTATCTTTAATCTTCAATCTTCAATCTTCAGGCTGGTACCGCCTCTTTCACTTTCGCCCGATATTCTTCCGGGAAGTGCTTAATCGTAGACAACACCGGATTCACGGCAAACTCGCCCAACGCACACAGCGTCCGTCCCGAAATCTGGTTCGCCACACTCTCCAGCGTTTGCACATCCTGCATCGTGCCGTGCCCATCATAAATACGGTGCAGCAGTTGTTCCATCCAATATGTTCCTTCACGACATGGCGTACACTTGCCACAAGATTCATGGTTGAAGAAGTGGATCATCTTCAACGCCGCCCACACCATGTCGGTATCTTCATCCATCACAATCACCGAAGCAGACCCCATCACCGAACCATGCTCCGTGAGACCTTCATACGTCAGAGGCGCATCCAAAGCAGACTCCGTAATCACCGGGCCGGAACCGCCGCTGGGCAGCAGCGCCTTAAACTTCTTGCCGTCCTTCATGCCGCCCGCCATCTCAAGTAGTTGACGGTATGTCACGCCCAATTCCACTTCATAATTGCCCGGCTTTTCCACATGCCCGCTCATACACACAATTTTGACGCCGGCGCTTTGGGCGGTTCCCATGCCCTTATACCAGTCGCTGCCGTTCACCAAAATCAAGGGCACGTTAGCCAGCGTCTCCGTGTTATTGACCACAGTCGGCTTTTTATACAGCCCTTCCACAGCCGGAAACGGTGGTTTTGACCACGGCTGCCCAAGTTCACCCTGGAGCGAGTTAATCAACGCTGTCTCTTCACCACAAATGTAGGCGCCAGCGCCATAGTGGCAGTAAAAATCGCAGCTAAAATCGCTGTCCATGATGCGTTCGCCCAGAAAACCGGCCTTATACGCATCCTGTACCGCTTCTTCCATGGCATATGCCGCATCCATAAACTCACCGCGAAAATAATTGTAAATTGTCCTGGCGCCAATAGCATAAGCCGCGATAATGGCCCCTTCAATCACCTGGTGCGGGTTGTATTCGGACAATTCCCGATCCTTAAACGTGCCGGTCTCAGATTCGTCCGTGTTGATGACAACGTACTTTTCCCCTTCACCTTTGGGGATAAAGCCCCACTTCACGCCGGCCGGGAAACCGGCTCCGCCCCGACCTCGTAAACCAGAATCACGTACAATGCCAATCACATCTTGGGGGCTTATGCTCAACGCCTTCTTCAAGCCCTCATAACCACCATGTTTTTGATACACGTCAATCTTGTGCAAATCAGGGATGTCACGATGACGCAATAAAAGATTAGCCATACTTATTACCTCTGCGCCTTATTTACGAACGGCGTAGGATGTCACTTTCTGCACCACACCTGGCTCGGCCGGACCAGAAACCGCAGTTTCTCGCAGGCGAGCCAGCAGTTGCTCAAATTTTTCTTTGTCCAAATTTTCTTCAAAACGAAGATTGCATTGCAGCATAGGCGCTTTGTCGCACGCCCCCAGGCACATCACGGTCTTCAAGGTAAACAGCCCATCGTCCGTCGTGCCATCCACCGGAATGTCCAACATGTCTGAGGCCATCTCTACAAATTCATCCGCCCCGCGCAAAGCGCAAGCCAGATCGTTGCAGATTTCCAGCACGTATTTACCCACCGGTTCCTCGTAATACAAGGTATAGAAACCGGCAATAGACAGAACGTGTGTTGGATCCAAATCCAAAATACCGGCCACCTCACGCATGGCCTCATCACTCATGTAGCCATATTCGTGCTGCGCCAGGTGCATCAGAGGCAAAACGGCCGATTTCTTGTTCGGAAATCGCGCCAAAATTCCTTTTATCTCTTCTGGGTACTTTTCAGCAATCAACGTAATCTCCCTGCAAAACTATCTGTCAATCTCGCCCAAAACAATGTCCAGTGAGCCAATAATCGCCACCACGTCTGCCATAAACAAGCCTTTAGATAAATTAGCCAGCGAGGCCAGATTTACATAAGACGGCGGGCGGAAATGAACACGGGCCGGCTTTGGCCCGCCATCACCACGCAAATAAACGCCAAATTCACCACGCGGCGACTCAAGCGCCTGATAGACAAAACCTTTGGGCGCATTGAAGCCCTCTGTCCACAATTTGAAGTGGTGGATGACCGCTTCCATGCTGTGTCCCAACTCTGAACGAGGCGGCGGTACAATCTTGCGGTCATCAATATTCACAGGACCGTCTGGCAGCTTGTCGAGCGCCTGCTCGATTATGCGCAAACTCTGTCTCATTTCTTCCATGCGCACTAAGTACCGGGCATAGACATCGCCATCTGTCTCCAGAGGTACGTTAAAATCGTATGTTTCATAACCGCAGTAAGGTGTGGTTTTGCGCACGTCATAATTCACGCCAGAACCACGCAAACAGCCGCCGGTTAGACCCCAGGCAATGGCATCGTTCCCAGAAATGACGCCAACCCCTTTGGTACGCTGCAAGAAAATTGGATTGTTTTTCAATAAGGCTTCGTAGTCAGCAATCCGAGCCGGCATAAAATCAAGCAAATGGCGCACGGCCGGCACAAATCCTTCCGGCAGATCCCGCCACACACCTCCGGGGCGAAAATAGCTGACCATCATGCGCTGTCCTGCTACCATCTCAAACAAATCGAGAATATATTCCCGCTCGCGGAAACAGTAGAGGAAAACCGACATCGCCGCCAGGTCTAAAGCACTGGTGCCTAACCAGACAAGATGGCTGGCTACACGCTGCAACTCCGCCAACAAGACACGGATCACTTGTGCCCGAGGCGTGGCTTCTACCCCCAACAGCTTTTCTATGGCCAAAATATAACCCAAATTGTTGGACATCGGCGAAAGATAGTCCATGCGGTCTGTCATAACCAGCGCTTTGGTATAGGTTTTGGCCTCCATGTTTTTTTCGATGCCAGTGTGCAAGAAACCAATATCGGGCGCCATGTTAACCACTGTCTCGCCGTCTAGTTCAACCAACAAACGCAAGACGCCGTGTGTGCTGGGATGCTGAGGCCCCATGCTTAACAGCATGTGCTCTTCAGGGTCATCAATTTGCATCCCGGTGCCTACTTTGGCGCGGAGTTCCTCGACAGAAAGTTCTTGGATGATGTCGCTTCCAGGAGTAAGTGTCATAGATACCTCGGTATCGGAGCGCAGCCAAAGCAGCTGCACCCTGTTTACAGAATCCTAATCTCTCGTGGCATGAGGTTTTTTCGCGTTGATCTCATCAAAGTTGAATGAGAACTGAACCTCTTCATAGCCCAAGGGATAGTCTTTGCGCAGTGGATGGCCCTGCCAATCTTCTGGCAGGAAAAGGCGGCGTAAACTGCCGTTTCCTTTAAACCGCACGCCCATCAAGTCCCACACTTCCATCTCTAACCAAGTGGCAATGGCCCAGACTGAAGCCACCGTTTCCGGTCCTTCTTCCGGATCTTCTACCCAGGTACGCAGCCGAATCTGGTGATTGTGGGGCAGCGAATTCAATTGGTAGTTCACAGCAAAACGGGGGAAATCAGGCAGCATGTCATCGGCGCAAATGTCGGTGAGAAAGTTGTATTGCAGCTCTTCATCTTCGCGCAAGAACTGGCAAACTGGTTTGACGGCCTCTTTCTTAATATAAAGTGTTTTTTCGCCGCGGAATTCGTAAACTTCTTCGATCGCTTCAGGAAACTGCGTTTTGAGCTTTTCGATAACCAGTTGATCACGATTCATTATGACCAATCTCCCAGCTTTTCGGTGCGAATTTTTTCGTGCAGCGACATGATGCCGTCAATCAGGGCTTCGGGACGAGGTGGGCAGCCAGCCACGTAGACATCTACCGGTACGATTTCATCGACGCCCTGGACAATGGCATAGTTATTGAAAATGCCACCGCAGGAGGCGCAGTCACCCATGGCGATCACCCACTTGGGTTCCGGCATTTGGTCGTACAGACGGCGAACAACGGGGGCCATTTTGCGCGTAACGCGCCCGGCGACAATCATGAGATCAGACTGGCGCGGTGAGGGACGATTTAATTCCATGCCAAAGCGGGAAGCGTCGTAGTGGGCCGCTTGAGACCCCATCATTTCAATGGCGCAGCAGGCCAGTCCAAATAAAATAGGCCACATGGCATTTGTGCGGCCCCAATTTACGAGATCTTCGAGGCGGTAGGTCACAACACCCAGATTACCGAGTTTTTGTTCTATTCCCATTCGAGGACTCCTTTTTTCCAGACCCAGACATCCCCCAGGATAAACAAGAACATAAAGATTAGCATCACTATCAAACCAAAATAACCCAAATGACGAAAACTCATCGCCCAGGGCACTAACAAGATGATATCGACATCGAACAGGATGAATAAGACGGCGATGCGATAAAACTTGACGGGCAAACGACGCTGTGCTTCGCCAATGGCTGTCATACCGGATTCATAGGGCGTTAGCTTGCGCGCCGACGGCCGTTTTGGACCCAAATTCAATGACAAGATGGGTAAAAGCAAGGCGAAAAATATTGCTATTCCCAATAGGACGGCCAGGGGAAGGTAATCAACAACTATTTGATTTGGCATAGGTTTACTAATTCTTTATTGAGTTATTTGAGGGCAAGCCTCTCCAAAGTCTGTGCATTCTATCACAAGCAATATGGCATCGCAAAACATCGGCAATAGATTTTCAGGCTCTTTGGCAAGGTAGGAATTTGACCGTATTTCCGATGACGTAAGCGGATTCGCAAACTGGAAAGAGCCTGCGTCATCGGAGATGTTTGTCACGGTTGTTCAATGTACAAACGATGTTTCGTTTGTTTATGTCAAGTAATCGCGGAGGGCTTTGCTGCGGCTGGGGTGACGCAATTTACGCAACGCCTTCGCTTCGATCTGGCGGATGCGTTCGCGGGTGACGCCAAAGCTGCGCCCTACTTCTTCGAGGGTGTGATCTTTGCCGTCATTGAGGCCAAAGCGCATTTCCAGTACCTCTCGCTCCCGGTCGCTTAAGAAGCTGAGGACGCTGCGGATTTGTTCGCGGAGCAGCTCTTTGGAAGCGGCGTCCACCGGCTCTACGACGCTTTCGTCCGGGATAAAGTCGCCAAATTCGGTAGCTTCTTCACTATTACCCACCGGCGTTTCCAGGGACATGGGATCCATGGAAATGCGCAGGATGTCACGGATTTTGCCGACGGATTGGCGCCATTTTCGGTTAAGCACGGGATCGATAGGTTCGCCGTTTTCTAATGATTTTTTGATCTGCTCAGTTTCTTCCGGAGTCAGGTAATCGAGTTCGAGGGCAAGTTCTTCGGTTGAGGGTTCATGCCCCAGTGTTTGCACCAGTTCCCTTTGCACACGGACGATTTTGTTGATGGTTTCGTACATGTGAACGGGAATACGAATGGTGCGCGCCTGGTCAGCGATGGCCCGGCTGACTGCCTGACGAATCCACCAGGTGGCGTAGGTGCTGAATTTGTAGCCTTTGGTATGGTCGAATTTTTCGACGGCGCGCAGCAGGCCGACGTTGCCTTCCTGCACTAAGTCGAGCAGGTGAATGCCGCGTCCCATGTAGCGTTTGGCAACACTGACGACGAGGCGTAGATTGGCCCGGGTAAGATTGACTTTGGCTTCTTCAGCCAGGTGGTAAACCATGAATTCGTTGTATTTGAGGGCCACGTCGTCTTCTTCCATGCGGGCGAGGAAGTAGTCCGGATCAGGCAGTTTGCCGTTTTCTGTGTAGTATTCGCTGACCATGCGCGAACGACCGGAGGGCAGGAGATAGAGGGCGGTGTAAACGGTAAATACTTGTTCGGCCAGTTCGGTCCACGTTTCGTCCTGGCCCCAATTGCCGTGATTGAGATATTGGCGCACGTAGGAGCCGCTGCGGCTTTGCCAGCTCTGACGCAGTCCTTGGGCTTCATCTGTGAGGTTGATGAAGTCGGGTGGTTCTAAACTGAGGGTCTGGCAGATGGCCGAGATTTGCTGCCAACTGGCGTAGAGTTCTTGATAGTTGGCTATCATGGCCCAAAAATGGGTGCTGTAGCCGTTTTCCTGCTCAACAGCCAGATCGCGTGTGAGACGATCCAGTTCGACAGCGGCCTTGAGCTGGGTGGACAGCCAGATTTCTTGTTCGGAGGTGAGCAGTGGCACCTGACCGATTTCTTTGAGGTAGGTATGAACCGGGTCGTCTTCGGTGTCGCCGCCGCTGTAGCCTCTTTCTGACACTTCAAGGATGTCGTCATCCAGAGAGCCAAGGACGTTGGCTGACTCACCAAAGGGGTCAACTGCTTCGCCGGAGGCGGAAATGACGCGAATACCCATCTGCTGGAGACGATCATAGAGTTGGTCTGCCTGATCGTCGTCGGCGGCCGCCAGGATGGCCTGGACTTCTGATTCGTCGATTTCACGGTCCCGGCGAGCTTTTTTGACGAGTGCTTCAATGTCTATCAATTCCGGCACATCGACATCCAGTTCATCGTCTTCTAGCTCATCATTTAATTCAGATTCAAATTCCATTTTCTCTGCCTGTGAGCAACGGCCGTTCTCGTTCAGGTGGGTAACGGCCGTTCCTGGATTAAAAACGGTTAAGTGCAGCTTCTTCGTTTTGTCTTTTGCTCACGGATGACATCGCGTTTTTTGCCTGCTGAATACGACGTAACTGCTGGGAGAAGTTTACCGATTGCATCTGATATGTTTCAATTGATGCTGTATCCTTAACTTCCTTGGCCTCAGCCACCAACTGCTGCATACGGGTATTGAGGCGCCGAGTTTTTTCGTGACGCATATCCAACACTGAAAGGACAAGTTTATCCGCCAGCCGGTCCAGGTCCGAGTCCGAGGTGGGCAGTGAAGCACGAAGTTGGGAGGCCCGCTCGAGCAATGAACCTTCCAAACTATCGCACAATTCATCAATCGAGACAAACAGACCCCGGCTCAGCCAGCGGGTTAATTCTTCAAAAAGTTCTCGATCTTCGGCGGCGGTGAAGTCTGATCGGGTCACTGGCGGCTGTTCAACGGCCGTTAAGCGGACATTGACGTCATTGAGCGCTTTAGGATGGTGCAAACACTGGCTGAGCAGGTTTGCCTCTCTCATTTGCACCGAGCGGTTGGGGTCAAGCGATGGTGTGCTGCGGTGCAAGGCAGGCACGCCCTCTACTTCAGGTGGCGGCGGTTCCGGCACGCTGTAGGACTGGCGCGGCGAGCGCTTTTGGGGAGTCTGACGCAGTTGGCGCAAAGCTTTTTCGGTGGTGTGGAGCACGTAGGCCAACTGCTGCCAGTATTGGTCGCGCTCCACGGGATTGGTGATGTCTTCGATGAGCGGGATGATTTGCTGCGCAACGGCCGTTTTCGCTTTGGCGTCATTCAGGTCCAGGTCTTGCGTCAGAACGCCGATCACGTATGCCACCACCGGCTTCGCCTGCGCCAGCAGCAGCGGCCACTGTGTGGGATCCTCGCGGATAATGTTATCCGGGTCTTTGCCCGCCGGCAGCGTCACGATGCGAATATCCGCTTCCAGGCGGCCTTCATAGCGCACCAGATTATGCGCGTCAAAGCGAATGTCCAGTTCCCGATCCAACGTTTCCCGCGCCACCTGCAAACTGCGCAGCGTGGCCTTGGCTCCGGCAGCGTCCGCATCCAGCGCCAGCACAAAACGCTTGGTGTATCGTTTCAGCAGTTGCAGTTGAACCTGGGTGAGGGCAGTACCCATCTGCGCCACCACGTTGTGGAAACCCGCCTGCCAGGCCATCATCACATCCATGTAGCCTTCCACAATCACCGCCTGCCGCGCCTCCCGGATAGAACGCTTTGCGCCATCCAGCCCAAACAGCACACTGCTTTTGTCAAACAGGACAGATTGAGGTGAATTGAGGTACTTAGGCAAGCCTTCCGGGTCCAGTGTGCGCGCTCCGAAGCCTACAATCTGCCCCTGGCCGCTGCGGATGGGAATCATCAGCCGGTTGCGAAAACGGTCGTAGCGCGTGCCTTTCTCCGGATTCTCGCTGAGCAGTCCCACGTCGAGCAGTTCCTGGTCGGTGTAGCCCTGGGCATTAAAATGGGTGCGGCATTGATCCCAAGAATCGAGGGCAAAACCAACCTGAAAATAGGCCAGCGTTTCTTCCGTCAGAGCACGGTCGGTTACATATCGACGGGCCGTTTCGGCTTGCGGGGCGTGCAGCAATAACTGGTGAAAGTAGGCGGCGGCGGCGGTTAACAAATCGGTCAGCCGCTTTTCCCGCGCTTCTTTTTCTTTGTTGACGGGTCGGTTTTCTTCTAACTGGATGCCGGCGCGCGCCGCCAGATGAGCCAGGGCTTCCTTGAAATCCCAGCCCTGCTTTTTCATGACAAAGGAAATCAGATCGCCGCCTTCGGCGCAAGCGCCAAAGCAGCGCCAGGTTTGGGTTTCGGGGAAGACGTGGAAAGCGGGAGTGCGCGAGTTGGGGTGGAATGGGCAAAAGCCAGAATAAGACCTTCCCGCTTTCCGCAAGTTTACGGTTTCGGAAATGATGTCAACAATATCTAACCGGCTTTTTATTTCTTCAGTGACGGTCATAGGTTCAGGTTCATGAATAGACAGGTTCCCATCTGCGAAGCCGGATTATAGCGCAGGGGCAACGAATGTTCTAAAAAGTGAGGGGCTGAATTTTAGATTCTCATTTTTAGGCGGTGGGTTGATGAGGGGCGAGTGGTGGGCGGCGGGTTGCGGGTAGCCAGCCGTTAACAGCGAGCCTATAATTCAAGCCATGATCATTTTTGAAACGGAACGGCTCCTTGTGCGCAAAGCTACGCTGGCGGATGTGGAGATATTTTACGCCTTGTGGACAAATCCGCAGGTGATGGTGAATGTGGGCTTCCCACAGGGGCTGCAAATCACACGGGCGGAGATTGCGCAAAAGATTGGGGAGCAAGGGGATGGGGCGTATAACGGCCGTTTAGTGGTCATGCTCAAAGCCACCAGTGAAAAACTGGGCGAAGCCGCGCTGCATCCGCCAGACGACGAGGGCATCGCCGAAACCGACGTGAAATTATTGCCTGAG
>JAWOGU010000038.1:0-12803 GCA_046496595.1 Chloroflexota bacterium | reverse complement strand
TGTATATGAAAGTGGTCCAGCAGCCGCTCTACGGCATCTCGGTGGTCGCCTCGGTCATTCTCATGTCCCTGGTGTACATGCTGTTCTACGTCCGCTCGGAGAATGACTGGCAGTTCGTCTACGGCGTCGCCTACGCCTTCTTCTACATCTCGGTCCTGATCTGGATCCTCCCGTGTCAGACCCCTTTGTGTGCGTCGCCAGCCAGTCGGCGGCGTCCGTTTCGGGCCAGGCGTAGGGCATCAAGGAGATGGACTGATCGGGCAGGTAGGGCTGTAATTGTTCCAGCAGGGTGGGCTGCGCCAACACGATCAGGGCCTCTTCAGAAGTTGTTTGCTGCTGCACTGTGATAAACGGCGCCAGCGGTTCCTTTTCCAGGCGAACGGTTCGGTATGCCTGAAAGGTGGGACGAGTTAACGCCACAGTCAGCAGCAGGCTCATGCTCAATCCCACAGGAAACGCCCACCGCTGCACGGTCTGCCATACCCTGTTCTCTGGCAGCGCTCGCGCCAGCGCCTCGAGACCTATGAGCAGGATAACGGCCGTTCGCCAGATCACAATCGCCCTCAAAAACCAGTCGGCCTGCGGCAGCACAATAAAGGCAATGGGCCATTCTGCCGCCAGCAGTACGCTCAGAATCAGGCCATAACCCAGTCCGCGTCCCAATGGCAGCGCGATCAGCGCCAGGGTACTCAAATAAGTGGCCCACTGCGGACTGTATCCTTTGCTGTACAAAACAAACCATACCAGGCTGAACAGGGAAAACTGCGCCGCTCGCCGCTTGTTTTCCCAATCAATGCGCCGCGTGACAGCCAACAGATAGACCCCGGCAAACACCAGCGTGATGGGCAGCCAGGGCAGAGACGGTTCATTGGCGGCAAAACTCGCCGCCGCCGGGTTGTGACGGGCGCTCAGCGGCGCCACCAGACCATACCCGTCATAACCTTCCCACAAGGCCCATACCGTCTCCCAGGCGGAGACGTTCAGCAGGGCGCGCACCCAGGCAAGCACATATTCCGGGGCTTGCAGCAGCGGCAGCAGCAATACCAGTAACACGGTCACCGCCGCACTACCCACGTAAACAGCGTTGACCCGCAGCCGGCGAAAAACAAATAAACCTACTGGCGCAATGGCGACCGGCAGCACTTTCGCCATAAATCCCAATCCCATGGCTGCCCCGGCTACCACCGGCCAGCGCCGCAAAAAACCGTATAATCCGAGGAGCAGAAAGCTGAGCGTAAGTGGGTCAAACCAACTGAGCAGGGTGAACAAGGGCGTAAATAACAAGGCCCACAAGGCAGCTCCAAGTAAGGCTTGCTCCTTGTCTGTCAATTGCCGCAAGTTGGCGTAAACCAGGATCAGACAGGCCGTGTCAAACGGCAGCAGCAGCAAGCGAAAAATGGTGTTGAACCAGAAGATGGGGATATCCCAGACCGGGAAATGCAAGCTGAGGCGGTAGGCCCACGTGAGCAGCCAGGGCATTAGCGGCGGATACTCCATCCAAAAGTCGAAGAACGGCCGTTCCCCACTCCCCGTCAACCGCGCTACTTCAAAATAGTAATTCATGTCCGGTCCCTGGTTCACAACAAATCCGCCGGGACGCAGCAGCAAAACAGCCAGCAGCCTCAAGAAGATAAACGCCGCCAACAGCAGCAAAAACGACTGATTCATCGTCAGCCAACGGCGAAACCTATTCCAGGAAAACGCAAGTTGAGAGGTGGTCATGTGGTCATTGTTCTACCGTTGTCGCAAGCCCAAAAACTGTTCATTGGCGGCTTCCAGGCACAAAACAAAACAACAGGTGGCTCACTCTTGTATAAAGCAGCATAGTTTTATAACGGCCGTTACAAAATGGCAATATCTTGACAGCCCCTGATCCCCATGTTAGTATTTTCTCCAACTGAATACAGACAAACGTTGATTCGGAGTAGTAATCTACAAAGCGAGTCCAAGAGAGTTGGTTCCAGAGCTGCAAAACCAACGTCAGCGCCGTAGATGAATGGGCCGAGGAGTTGTTCAGGCGAAACCACAAGGAGTAGCTTGAACCGGAAATGCCACCGTTATCAGGGCAGGGTAATTGATTAATCAAAGATTTATGATTAAAGATTACAACGAGTGAAGCTGGTTTCGATTTTATGCGCTATCACAGGCGCATTTTTGTTATAAGCAGCTTAAGCAGGGTGGCACCGCGGGAGAATTCAGACGCTCTCGTCCCTAACAAAACGTTAGGCGGCGAGAGCGTTTTTTTATTGTCGAAGATCAAAGATTGATGATTAAAGATTGAGCCGCAGGTATCCAATCTTCAATTTTTAATCTTTGATCTTCCATAACTCAGGAGCAAAAGGATGAACGAACAATACAAATTTAACCTTGATGAAAGCAGACTGCCAAAGGCATGGTACAACATCAACGCCGATATGCCGGTACCGCCGCAGCCGGTGTTGAATCCGCAAACGCTGGAGCCGGTGACGCCGGATTTCTTGAGCGTGTTGTTCCCGATGAGCCTCATTCAGCAGGAAATGAGTCCCGAGCGCTGGATTGAGATTCCGGAACCGGTGCGCGAGATTTACAAGCTGTGGCGGCCAACCCCCTTGATGCGGGCGCGGCGTCTGGAATTGGCGCTGGATACCCCGGCCCACATTTACTACAAGTACGAAGGCGCCAGTCCGGTTGGCTCTCACAAGCCGAACACGGCCGTTCCGCAGGCGTTCTACAATAAGGAAGCGGGCACCAAAGCTTTGACCACCGAAACCGGCGCGGGGCAGTGGGGATCGGCGCTGTCGATGGCCTGTAATTTCTTCGACATGGACCTGGAAGTGTACATGGTGAAGGTTTCTTACAACCACAAACCCTACCGCCGCATCATCATGCAAACCTTTGGCGCGGAGGTGTATGCCAGCCCCACCGACCGCACGCATTACGGCCGTTCTGTGCTGGCGCAAGATCCCAATTCACCCGGCTCGTTGGGCATGGCTATCTCCGAGGCGGTGGAAGTGGCGGCCACCTCCGGCGGCGCGAAGAAATACAGCCTGGGTTCCGTACTCAACCACGTACTCATGCACCAGACCGTAATCGGCCTGGAAGCGCTGGAGCAGATGGCAATGGCTGGTGAATACCCGGACGTGGTCATTGGCTGCGCGGGCGGCGGTTCCAACTTCGCCGGGTTCGCTTTCCCGTTCCTGCATCAAAACTTCACCAACGGCCAAAAGACGCGGGTCATTGCCGTAGAGCCG
The DNA here is from genome assembly GCA_046496595.1 of Chloroflexota bacterium. Taxonomy (GTDB): domain Bacteria; phylum Chloroflexota; class Anaerolineae; order Promineifilales; family Promineifilaceae. The sequence continues at coordinate 9,573 of JAWOGU010000038.1, read as the reverse complement.
AGTTCTTGCCCCACGCTGACGCGCGGTCAATATACCTTTGACTTTGGCGACACGGCGGCGATGGCGCCCGTGATGAAGATGCACACCCTGGGCCATTCGTTTATTCCCCCGGCCATTCACGCGGGCGGGCTGCGCTATCACGGCATGTCTCCGTTGGTGAGCGCGTTGGTGCATAACGGCGACGTGGAGGCCAAAGCGGTGAACCAGTTGGCGACGTTTGAGGCGGCCATCCAGTTCGCCAAAGCGGAAGCCATCATGCCCGCGCCGGAATCGGCCCACGCCATTCGGGCGGCGATGGACGAGGCGTTGTTGTGTAAAGAAAGCGGCGAGAAAAAGGTCATCGTTTTCAATTTGTCCGGTCACGGCCATTTTGACATGGCCTCCTATGCCGCCTATCTGAACGGCGAACTGCAAGATTACGAGCATCCTCAAGAGGCCATTGCGGAAGCGATGACGCATTTGCCGGACGTGGCGTTTTAAGAAGAAGTAGACAGTGAACAGTAGACAGTGGACAGGGGACAGTGGACCTCACTGTAAACTGTAAACTGTACACTGTACACTTCTTACCAAATGGAGTGAAAAATGGTAGCAGTCGAAAATGCATATCTGCCGTCGCTGGCCGATTTTAGGCAACTGGCGGCCGGTGAAACGAATTTAATTCCGGTTTACCGCGAGTTTGCGGCGGATTTGGAAACGCCGGTGTCGGTTTACATCAAGTTGATGGATGAGATGGGACCGTCTTTTTTGCTGGAGTCGGTGGAAGGCGGCGAGAACCTGGGACGGTATTCGTTCCTGGGTGTGAATACGCGGGGCATGATCGCCCTGAAGGACAGCCAGATCATCGAAACGCGGGAAGGGCGCACCGAAACGCGCGGTCTGGCGGCGGGGGAGGATGTGCTGGACGTGGTGAAGGCGGAGTTGAGCCGCTTTACTCCGGCGGACCTGCCTGGACTGCCGCGTTTTAATGGCGGGGCGGTGGGCTACCTGGGTTACGACGTGGTGCGTTATTTTGAGCGGCTGCCCGAAACGGCCGTTTCCGTCCTGAACATCCCCGACGCCGTTTTTCTGCTGACCGACACCCTGGTGGTGTTTGACCATGCCCGCCACCGGCTGATCATCCTGTCCAACGCCCACGTGGATCAAGACGTGGAGGCAGCCTATGTGGACGCCGTGCAGCGCATCGCGCGGGTCAGTGAAAAGCTGCTCCGCCCCTTACCGGCGGTGCCGCAGAGACGCTATGGCGTGAAAAACGGCCGTTCCCATACCCTCTCCGCCAACATGAGCCAGGAACAGTATGAAGACATCGTACGCCAGGCAAAGGAATACATCGCCGCCGGCGACATCTTCCAGGTCGTCTTGAGCCAGCGCTTCAGCCGCCAGACCAGCGCCGATTCCTTCGCCATTTACCGTTCGCTGCGCATGTTAAATCCCTCGCCTTACATGTTCTACTTCAACATCCCCGAATACGGCATGCAGGTGGTGGGCGCATCGCCTGAAATGCATGTGCGCCTGGAAGACGGCGTGGCCACGGTGCGGCCTATCGCGGGCACACGCTGGCGCGGTGAAACCCCGCAGGAAGACGAAGTCCTGGCCGCCGATCTGCTGGCCGATCCCAAAGAACGGGCCGAACACGTCATGCTGGTAGACCTGGGACGCAACGACATCGGCCGCGTCAGCCAATACGGCAGCGTGGCGGTCAAAGACCTGATGGTCGTGGAGCGCTACAGCCACGTCATGCACATTGTCAGCCAGGTGGAAGGGCGCATCAAAGAAGGCATGGACGCCTTCGACCTGATGCGGGCCACCTTCCCGGCGGGCACCGTCAGCGGCGCGCCGAAGGTTCGCGCTATGGAAATCATCGAAGAACTGGAAGGGCAGCGGCGCGGTTTGTATGCCGGGGCGGTCGGTTATTTCAGCTACGATGGCAGCATGGACACCTGCATCGCCCTGCGCACCATGCTGGTGGAAGGCGACACCATTCACGTGCAGGCCGGCGCCGGCATCGTCGCCGACAGCGATCCGACCTCCGAATATAATGAAAGCGTCAACAAGGCGAAAGCGCTGCTGGTGGCCGTGGATCGGGCGGAGAAAGGGTGGTTGTAGAGAGTGGCGGGTGGCGAGTGGTGTGTAAAGAGTGAGAGTGGTGGATATGTTTAGGAATTATGAAGCGTGGTTAACACAGGTGCCTCAACGGATACAATCTGATCCACTTTGGTCTTTTGTAACGTATCGCAAGGCGTTGTTTTTATCAGATCTGGCATGGTTTGATTCGGAAAAATTCTTAAATGACTCTCGCGGAAATGGTCTGGCCTGGCAGCTTGTTAACAGCTCAGGTTCTGTGCCCGCAAACATTGAAGAAGGTTATGGGCGTGGTTATGGCAAAGATTACGCTCGATTTTTACGGATTGCATTAGGTTTAGCCAGAGAAGCGAAGGGTTGGTATTTTCGGGGACGACATATGCTGGACAAAACAGTCGTTGAGCATCGCATGGATCTGATTGATGAAATCATAAAAAATCTGGTCATCACCGCAGATCAACAACGCCAGCGCTAACGCCCGCCACCTGCCACCCGCCACTTGCAACCCGCCACCTGCAACTGGCAACAAAATCTTAGCAAAGGAGTGACAAATGATGACTGAAACCAAAAAGCGCGTATTCAGCGGCATCCAGCCGACCGGGAACATTCACCTGGGCAATTATTTGGGTGCGGTTAAAAATTGGGTCGCAAAACAGGAAGAGAAGACAAACTATTTTTGCATCGTGGATTTGCACAGCCTGACGGTACCGCAGGATCCGCAGAATTTGCGCTTTCAAACGCGCTCGATGGCGGCGATGTTGCTGGCGTGCGGCCTGGATCCGCAGAAATCCACCATTTTTATTCAGAGCCACGTACCGGCGCACGCCGAAGGCTGCTGGCTGTTGAACTGCATCACGCCGCTCGGCTGGTTGCAGCGCATGACGCAGTACAAAGACAAGGCAGCCAGGCAGGAAAGCGTGCTCACCGGTCTGCTGGATTACCCGGTGCTGATGGCGGGCGACATTATCTTCTATGACGCCGACGAGGTGCCGGTGGGCGAAGACCAGAAACAGCATGTGGAGCTGGCGCGCGACATTGCCCAGCGCTTTAACAGCCTCTATGAAACGGAATTCTTTGCGATTCCGCAGCCGGTGATCCCGGAAGTTGGCGCGCGGGTGATGGGGCTGGATGATCCGGCGGTGAAGATGTCCAAGAGTCTGGCGGATAAACGCGGCCACGCCATCCGCCTGTTGGATGATCCGCAGGAAATCATGCGTTCGTTTAAGCGGGCTGTCACTGATTCCGGCACGGAGATTGTCTTTTCGGACGATCCGCAGAAGGCGGGCGTCAATAACCTGCTTACCATTTACAAGGCGGTGACGGGCAAAAGCCGGGAAGCGGTGCTGGCCGATTTCGCCAGCGCGCGCGGTTATGGCGACTTGAAGGTCGGCGTGGCGGAGGTGGTCATTGAGATGCTGGCGCCGATTCAGGAACGGTATAATGGGTTAATGCAGGATCCGGCCGAGCTGGACCGGTTGCTGGCCATTGGCGCGGAGCAGGCGGCTGCCGTGGCGCAGCCGAAAGTGAATCAGATGAAAGAGATGATGGGGCTGGTTTTGCCTCGGTGAAGGATTTAACCGCGGAGGGCGCGGAGGCGCGGAGAAAAAGAGAGCGTCTTTGATGTTTTGTGTGGTTGAGTGAGGTGTCGTATGTATAAACGGCCGTTTCTATTCCTGTTTCGTAACGTGACGAACTGCTGCCTGAGCTTGTCGAAGGCATTGTCGAAGGCAACTGGGCTTCGACAAGCTCAGCCCGCGAAAGGCTATCTAGGCATCCTGTTTCTATCATTTCTGGCAACGTCGCTGGCGTGCGGACTGCCCGGTGTGGCAACGCCCACGCCTACGCCGTCGCCGATTCCTATGCTCATCCCGGATCTGGCCCCCGACGCCACGGCCGTTCCCATGGAGACCACCCCGGTCGTTTTGCCCACAGCCACGGCGGCAATAGCGGAAACGGCCGTTCTGACTGCCGAACCCTTACCTACCTCCACCCCGGAACCAACGATTGAAGCTGCTGCGGAGACGGAAACGGAAACGGCCGTTCCAGCGCCGGTTGGTGAGGTGTTTGGTCCCGGGCAGCAGGACACGCGCCCCCTGCCCGGCGGCGGCGAACTGACCTACCTCATCGAAGGCGTGAAATTTACGCCGCGTTTTGTCTTTGCCGAAACGCCGGATGAGGTCGATATCCTGTTGGCGGTGGAGGATACGGAAGCCAACTTTAGCGGTCCCGGCGGACCGGAAGTGCTGGTATTCACGGCGGATGAAAACGGCCGTTACGACCTCTTCGTCCGCAATGAAAGCCCAGCCAGCGGCGATGTGACGGTCTACCTGTTTGACGCCGCGCAGGCCGTGCCCGGCACCGTCCACCAGCCCAACCTTTCCCTGGCGGCCGGGCAAACGGCGCAGTTCCAGGTGGAATCGCGCGGCGGCCGGCCGGTGCTGTTTTTTGTGGACCCGCTGGATCAGAGCGATGTCAGTGTGTTGGTGACGACGGCGGCTGGGGAAACGGCCGTTGACGCCAATTACAGCGGTCCCGGTTCCGCCGAAGCCTCCTTTGTGCTGCCGCTGCAAACCACCCGCTACACCGTCACCGTGCGCGAAGTCAACAACGCCCCGGCGCAGGTTAACGTGCTGTTGGTCCCTTTGGAATAAGAGAGCGGGGATTATGGGATAAAAAGTTCCGGTTCTTCAGGATTTCAAGTGGTTGACTCCATATGTAGGGGCGGTTCGCGAACCGCCCCTACGCCAGGCGCTGGTCATCCTACGAGTTCCCAAAGAGCCACACCTATCTCCTCATCTCCTAATCCCCGCTAAAAAATGGAGAAATTACCATGCTTGTTATGATTGATAACTACGATTCGTTTACCTATAACCTGGTGCAGTATTTTGGCGAATTGGGCCAGGAAATTGTGGTGTTTCGCAACGACCAGGTGACGCTGGAAGAAATTAAAGCGCTAAAACCCGACCACATCGTCATCAGTCCCGGACCAGGGGACCCCGGCGACGGCGGCATTTCCAACGACGTCATCCGCGAACTGGGGCCGACGACGCCGATTCTGGGCGTCTGCCTGGGCCACCAGTGCATGGGCGACGTGTTTGGCGGCAACGTGGTGCGCGCGCCGCGCCTGATGCACGGCAAGGTGTCGCCGGTGTACCACAACGGCAAAGGCTTGTTCGACGGCGTGCCCAGCCCGTTTAACGCCACGCGCTACCATTCGCTCATCGTGGAAGAGCCGCTGCCCGCCGATTTGCAGGTGACGGCGTTTACCAGCGAAGGCGAGGTGATGGGCATGCGCCATAAGACCTATCCGGTGGTGGGCGTGCAGTTCCACCCGGAGAGTATTCTCACGGAGCATGGCAAGCGCATTCTGCAGAATTTTTTGGACGGCCGTTAATTTTTCAGCAGAGCGGCAAAGTTGCAGAGTTGCAAAGTGGCAGAGCGGCAAAGTCGCAGAGTGGCAGGGTTTCTCTGGAGGATCTGTGTCGTCTGTGTGATCTGCGGATTTGGAAGGATAACGGCCGTTCCCCACGAATTCCAGAGCGAAGGCAATCAGATGCTGCGAATCGTTAGAAGTTGATAGGCCAGTTTAACATTCACACGGTTCAGCTATACAATAAGCAGGTTTGCATTAAAATTTGGCTAAAAAGATTGATACGTGATGCGTAAATCGTCAAGAACCTTCACGCATCACGTATCACGCATCACATTGAAAGAGGATAACCAATCATGAAATCCCACGGCTTTGCACTGCTTCATGAAGAACACATCGACGAACTCAAAACCCACGCCCAAATCTGGCGGCACGAAAAAACAGGCGCCGAACTGCTCTCCCTGACCAACGACGACGAAAACAAAGTATTTGGCATCAGCTTCCGCACGCCGCCCTCCGATTCCACCGGTTTGCCCCACATCATGGAGCACTGTGTCCTGGGCGGGTCGCGCAAGTACCAGGTGAAAGAACCCTTTGTCGAATTGATCAAAGGCTCACTCTACACCTTCGTCAACGCCTTCACCGCGCCGGATCGCACCCTGTATCCGGTAGCCAGCACCAACTTGCAAGATTTCTACAATCTGATCGACGTTTACCTGGACGCCGTTTTCCACCCCTTGATCACCCCCTTCCACCTCCAGCAGGAAGGCTGGCATTATGAACTGGAAGACGTGGACGAACCGTTGGTATACAAAGGCGTCGTTTTCAACGAAATGAAAGGCGCCTACTCCTCGCCGGACAACGTGTTATACCGCTACGGGCAGCAAACCCTGTTCCCCGACACGCCCTACGGCGTGGACTCCGGCGGCGACCCGGAAGTGATCCCGGATTTGACCTACGAACAGTTCAAAGAGTTCCACCACACCTACTACCATCCGTCCAATTCGCGCATCTTTTTCTCCGGCGATGATGACACCGAGGAACGGCTGCGTATTTTGGATGCGTATCTCAGCGAATTTGACATGTTGGGCGTTGATTCGCGGGTGGCGCTGCAAGAGCCGTTTGCCCAGCCACTGCAAGTCACGTTCCCCTACAGCGTCGAAGAGGGCGAAGATGCGGCCAAGAAGGCGATGATCGACATCAACTGGGCGCTGCCTGAAGCCGTTGATACGGAGTTGGTGTGGGGACTGAACGTGTTGTCTTATGCCCTGGTAGGTACGCAGGCGTCGCCGCTGCGCAAGGCGTTGATTGACTCCGGTCTGGGCGAAGACCTGACCGGCAGCGGCCTCTCTACCTCGCTGCGCCAGATGACGTTCAGCGTAGGCATGAAAGGCATCCGCCAAGATGACGCCGCCAAAGTGGAAACCGTGGTTTACGATACGCTGCGGGAATTGGCCGCCGCGGGTTTTGAACCGGACATGGTGGAAGCGGCGGTCAACAGCATCGAGTTCAGCCTGCGTGAGAACAACACCGGTTCCTACCCGCGCGGCCTGGGGCTGATGATGCGCACCATGAACACCTGGAATTACGGCCGCGATCCGCTGATTCCCTTGAAATATGAGGCGCCGTTAACGGCCGTTAAAACCAATCTCGCCCATAACCCAACCTATCTGCAAGACCTCATCCAAACTTATTTGTTGGACAATACCCACCGCGTCACGCTGCTGCTGGAACCGGACGCCACCCTCAACCAGCGCAAAGAAGCGGCCGAAAAAGAGAAACTGGCGGCTATCAAAGCGCAGATGAATGAAGCGGAACTGGCGGCCATCGTCGCCAATACCGCCGAACTCAAAATGCTGCAAGAAAAACCGGACACCCCCGAAGCGCTGGCAGCCATTCCCATGCTTACTCTGGCTGACCTGGATAAAGAAAACAAGTCCATTCCCAGCGAAGAAAGCGAAGCCCATGGCAGCAAGGTGCTTTACCACGACCTCTTCACCAACGGCATCGTCTATCTGGAAGTTGGGCTTAATCTAAAGCAGGTTCCGGTTGAACTGCTGCCTTATGTTAAACATTTCGGGCGTTCTCTCCTGAAACTAGGCACCGAAACGGAAGACTTTGTCAAACTGTCACAGCGCATTGGCCGCAAAACAGGCGGCATTTCTCCTTCGTTCTTTTCCTCCACGATGTCGACCGGACCAGAGAGCACGGCCTGGCTTTTCCTGCATGGTAAATCGACGATAGACCAGAGTCAGGAACTGCTGAACATCATCCGGGATATTTTATTGACAGTGAAGCTGGACAATCAAGAGCGTTTCCGCCAGATTGTGTTGGAAGCCAAAGCGCGGCAGGAGTCCGGTTTGATTCCGGCGGGGCATATGGTGGTAAACGGCCGTTTACGCGCCAAATTCAACGAGGCAGACTGGGCCGACGAGCAGATGGGCGGTGTCACCCAACTGCTTTTCCTGCGCCAGCTCAGCGAAGACGTGGAAAAAGATTGGCCGGGCGTGCTGGCGAAACTGGAAGCCGTACGCTGGCATCTGCTCAACCGCCAGGCCATGGTGTGCAATGTCACCCTGGACGGTGACAACTGGACCCAGTTCCAGCCCCAACTGCACGATTTTCTCGCCGCCATGCCAGCCAGCGAGGTCAATCTTGCCGACTGGTCGCCAGCGCTGGCCCGCACCAGCGAAGGGCTGACCATTCCGGCGCAGGTCAACTACGTGGGCAAAGGCGCCAACCTCTATGAACTGGGCTACAAGCTGCACGGCTCCATTTCCGTGATCAGCAAATTTCTGCGCACCACCTGGCTCTGGGAAAAAATCCGGGTGCAGGGCGGCGCTTACGGCGGCTTCTGCACCTTTGACCGCGATTCCGGCGTGTTCAACTACCTCTCTTACCGCGACCCCAACCTGGAAAAGTCCCTGCAAAACTATGACGGCACGGCCGATTTCCTGCGTAATCTGAACCTGCACGAAGCCGAACTGACCAAATCGATCATCGGCGCCATTGGCGGCATTGACGCCTACCAACTGCCGGACGCCAAGGGCTTCACCTCGCTCCAGCGCCACCTTATTGGCCTGAGCGACGCCGCCAGCCAGCAGTACCGCGACGAAGTATTGTCTACCACCACCGCCGATTTCAAAGCGTTCGGCGAGGTCCTGGCGGAAGTCAACCATAACGGCGTGGTCGTCGTCCTCGGCTCGGCTGACGCCATCAACGCCGCCAACGCCGACAACTGGCTGGCGGTCTCGCGGGTGATGTAAGAGAGAAGAACCGCATACAAATACAAAAAGAACAAAGAATGCACAGAGGTTCGTGGAGATTTCTTAGTTTTTTCTCTGCGCCTTTGCGCCTTTGCTCCTTTGCGCCTTTACGTTAAATTATTTGTAACTATACAGCCGGTCGAGGGCTGAGCCTGTCGAAGCCCGGTTTCGCCTTCGACAAGCTCAGGCTACACCTGTATAGACACAATTATTTTTTATAAGGAAGTGGGTTTATGGATATAAAGGACGCGATTTCTGAGGTGATAAACGGCCGTTCCCTTACCCTAGATCAAGCCGAAGCCGCCATGGACGTCATCATGAACGGGGAAGCCACCCAGGCCCAAATCGGCGGCTACCTCACGGCGCTGCGCATGAAAGGGGAAACGGCCGATGAGATCGCGGGCAGCGCCAAATCGATGCGCAGCCACGTCGTCCAGGTCGATATTCCCCTGACGGAGATGGGCGGGATGCTCGTGGATACCTGCGGCACTGGCGGCGACGGCAAACACACCATCAACATCTCCACCACGGCCGCATTTGTGGGGAATTGTTAAGCGATGCCAACGGGGCATGCAACGGGGCGGTTTTGAAGGACCTGGACAACAACCGGTTCGTCGTCGTTGCGGCCAAAACGGTGATTCTGGCAACAGGGGGCATTGGCCGGTTGCACATTCAGGGATTTCCCACCAGTAATCATTTCGGGGCGACGGGCGATGCTCTTGTCCTAGCCTATCGCCTCGGAGTTCCTCTTGTGCAAATCGACACCTTTCAATATCATCCTTCCGGTGGTGTGTTCCCCGAGCAATTAGTCGGTGCGCTGGTGACGGAAGGGATTCGTTCCGAAGGCGGGCATCTGGT
>JAWOGU010000021.1:0-7760 GCA_046496595.1 Chloroflexota bacterium | reverse complement strand
CTTCATACAGGAAATTCAGCGGTTCTAGCTGATCGGCGGCGACGTAGGTGCCGATGAGTTCCTGACCGGCGTGACCTTGCCAGCTATCAGGAGCGTCACCGGCCTGGAGACGAGTCGCCAACACAGCGCGAGCGTTGGTACCGGCGCCGCCAGCCACGGCCGCGTTCAAGAATTCCACGTCCGGATACATTGCGCTGAAGACTTCGATCATGGCTTCGAGGCCGGCCGCTTCACCGCCGCCCGTCCACCAGGAGAAGACTTCCACAGCGCCGGTGACGTCTGCCATCGGTTCGGCGGGCGCATCCAAAGCTTGTTGGTCTGCGCCGCCAGCGGCCGCTACCAGAGCGCTTTGCAAATCTTCGGCGTTGCCGCCAGCCAGGTAGAGACCCAGCGCCGTGTCGATTTCAGATTTCCAACTGTCGTTGGCGACAACACCGTGAGTCAGAGAGCCAACCACGTTATCGCTGGCCCAGTCGTCCATGGCGGATTGCAGGTACTCGCCGTAAAGGGAAACATCGCCATCACTGCGGGCAGGGATGGAACCTTTAACGGGGTTGAAGGCGTCCTGGCCTTCTTTGGAGCCGGCCACGGTGAGCCAGGCAATGGCGGCGTCACGATGCGGCGCGCCGACGGGCAGCACAAAGCTGTCAGAAAGGAATTGGAAGTTACCGGCTGTGCCAGGCACAGGCGCCCAAACGTAACCTTCGCCGGGGACTGCGCCTAGTTCACGGAAGAAACCCTCCTGCCAGTCGCCCATTACGTTGAAAGCGGCGTCACCGTCGATGACGATTTGACCGGCGTCCTGCCAGCTCAGAGCGGAGGCATCGCTGTTGGTGTAGCTCAGTGCTTTTTCGTAGTCGGCGATGGCCTGAGCGACTTCAGGGCTGCTCCAATCACCGGAACCGCTCCAGAGAGCATTGTAGGCATCCGGTCCCATTGAAGCCAGGAGAATGGTCTCGAAGAGGTGCATGGCGGTCCATTGTTCGCCCATGGCTAACGGCGCTTCCATGCCGTTGGCTTGCAGGGTGTCCATAGCGGCAAACCACTCATCCAGGGTGGTGGGCATTTCCAGGCCGTTGTCAGCCAGGACGGTGGGGTTAGCCCAGAGTACGTTGGCGCGGTGAATGTTGACCGGCACGGAGTAGATGTTGCCGTCTTGAGAGATCAAGGGAATGAGGGTGGCAGGCATGACTTCAAGCCAGCCGTTCTCTTCGTAAAGGAAGTTCAAGGGTTCTAGCTGGTTGGCGGCAACGTAAGTGCCAATGAGTTCCTGTCCGGCGTGGCCCTGCCAGCTATCGGGGGCGTCACCGGCCTGGAGGCGGGTCGCCAACACAGCGCGGGCGTTGGTGCCGGCGCCGCCAGCCACGGCCGCGTTCACAAATTCCACGTCCGGGTACATTTCGCTGAAGACTTCGATCATGGCTTCGAGGCCGGCCGCTTCGCCGCCGCCGGTCCACCAGGAAAATACTTCAACAGAGTCCATGCCGCCTTCTACGGGCGCGACCTCTTCAGCCGGCGCGGCTTCTTCGGCCGGCGCTGCTTCTTCAGCCGGAGCCGCTTCTTCGGCGGGAGCCGGTTCTTCGGCGGTTTCGGAAGCGCCGCCGCAAGCTGCCAGCATCATAGCGAACAACAACAATAAAACTAGGGGTAAATAACGGGTCTTCTTCATAATTGTCGTCTCCTCTTTGACGATTGTTTGGAGTTCAGAGAGAGAAGAAAGGTAATGATATGGCTTTTTTCCTTCTTCTCCGGCTCTGAGTGCCGATAAACAAAATTCCCCAAGGGCTTGGGGAAACATGTGTAAACTACTTTACACTGGCAGGTGTAGCATAACAAGGGGGATTACGACATATGTGTGACATAGGTGTGCCATTTTTTGGGCAAAGTGTACAAAAGAAGGCAGAAGGATGAGGGATGAGGGATGAGGGATGAAGGTGTGCGGGTGGCGGGTAACATGCTGCTCGCCACTCGCCACTCGCCACTTGCTACTTGCCCCTCGCCACTCGCCCCTCGCCACTCGCCACGTTTCACACGACGTTGAGTTCGTGGAGGGTGTCGAGGATGGTGTCGCGGCGGATGGGTTTGGCGTGGAAGCGGGTAGCGCCGAGGGAATAGGCCAGGTCGGGATCGTTGAAGACGGAGCAGACGATAACGGGCACGGTGGCTGTTTGGGGCTGGCTGCGCAGGGTTTGCAGGATTTCCCAGCCGCTGGCGCCGGGCATCATCACGTCGAGAATGATGGCGTCGGGGATGAGTTCCTGGGCAAGCTGCAAACCTTCACGGCCGTTTGTGGCGGTGAGGACGCGGCAGTCGTGGCCGGTGAGGTAGCGGTCGAGCAGTTCGACGAGACCTTCATTGTCATCAATAACAAGGATGAGAGCGCCCTGTCCGGTGAGGTTGAGCACGATGGCGGAACGGCCGTTTACCACCTGCTCCTGTCTGATCGTCCAGCCCAAATGCTGCGTGAACTGCTCGATGACTTCATCCACAATCACCGGGCTGCCCTCGTGTTCCGGCAGGTAGCTCAAGGTGACAACGACCTGATCCTGGCGCTGGTTGAGGCGCAGGACCAGGCTGTCTTTGTGCGCCACGCCAAGGATGCGGCTGAACAGGCTGGCGAATATTTGTTGGGAAACGGCCGTTTCCATCGACACAATCACCGCGTCATCCGGCAGTTCCAGGGCAATGGTCGCGTTTCGTTTTTGTGTGAGCGGGGCGATGGCTTTTAGCGCGTCTTGCAGGAGGTCGCGCAGGTCCACCGCCGCCGGATGCGCGTCCAACAGGGAAACTTCGGCGGAGACCGACGAGAGGTCACGGGCGCTGGCGGATTCAGAAGGAGGGGATAACGGCCGTTCCGCACTTGGCGGCATTTGTTCTGCCAATTCCTGCACCCGCACCCACAAAATCGCCGCCACGCTCTCCTCGCCGCGGCGGAGCGAACGGTGCGCCTGCCGCGCCGACAGCCCCATGCGGTTGGCCGCTTCCTGCACCGTAATGCCTTCGATGTAGCGCAGTTGCAGCAGGTTATAAAGGCGCGCGTCCGGAGACTGCACTGCCGAACCGGGATCGAGGCTGATGCTTTCGATGGCGGTGATCAGTTCACGGCGCAGGTGGTGGCCCGGCGTCTCGTTGCTGCGGCTTTTGGCCGGCGCTAACTCTTGAGCCAGGGGCAGCCGCTGCAAGGTAGAGAAATCGTAGAGATGCTCCAGCGCCTGCTTGACCTGCTCGATGAATTCCGGGGATGGGGTAGTAGATGTCGTCATAAAAATCTGGGTAGGTGATGCGTGAGGCGTGACGTGAAAAATTTTACGCATCACGCCTCACGCATCATCCGGCGTCTGTTTTTGGCAGTGGCTTGAGTCCGGCGAGTACGGATTTGAGGAAGCGCAGGGTTTCGGCCGGATGCCAGGGCGTTGCCTGCACTATTTTCACTTGATTTCCGTATTGCGCCAACGTGTCTTCGATGTAGGTGGTGGCGGTGAGCAGGATGATGGGCACGCTCGCCAGTTCCGGGCTGCTTTGCATGGCTTCTATCACGGCGAAACCGTCCATTTCCGGCATCATCAGGTCGAGGATGAGGAGGTCGGGGGGCTGCTGCTGCATGGCATTGAGGCCGGTGCGGCCGTCGTAGGCGATGCGGATCTGGTAACGGCCGTTTTCTCCTCCCAGCCTTCGCGCCACCAACTGGCACACACCGGGATTGTCATCGATGACCAGCACGTCATGGATGGCGGCGAACTCGCTCAGATAGGCATAGAGTTTGTCGAAGTTGATGGGTTTGGTGAGCGAGGCCACCGCCCCCAAAGAAGACGCCATCCACGCCTGACTGGGCAGCGAACATTCGATAATCGGCGCGGCGACGCCGGCGTACACGGCAGGGTCGGCCTGCTGGCCGGGCTGCACGTTGACCAATACGGCCAGGGGATGATGATGCGCGGCGAGGACGGCCGTTTCCGCCGCATCTTCCACCACCACCACCTCGTAATTCTCCAGATGCCGGGCTACCAAACTGCTCACCTGGGGGTCGGCCTCCACCAACAGCAGGCAGGGCTGAATGGCTTTGATCTGCGGTTCGGGCGCCGGACTGCGGTAGAGATAAGTATGCCCCACTTTGGAAAGGTCCAGTGGCAGCGTGAACGAAAAAGTTGAACCGGCGCCTTCCTCGCTTTCTACCCAGATGCGGCCTTCGTGGGCTTCCACAAAGCGCTGGCAAATCGCCAGTCCCAGGCCCGCCCCGCCATGACTGCGGCTGAGTGAATAGTCTACCTGATAAAACTCGGTAAAAATGGCGGCGGTGTCGGCTTCCGAAATGCCGGGACCGGTGTCTTGCACCTGCACCAGAATGTCGTTGTCCACCTGCCTGGCGGACAGGGTGACGGCGCCGACGGTGGTGAAGCGGTGGGCGTTGTTTAACAGGTTGAGCAGCACCTGCCTGATGCGCGTCTGGTCGATGTCGATGAGGGGCAGGTCCGGGGCCACGTTAACCACCAGAGACACGTTTTCCGATTTTTCAAAGAGATTCCCGGCGATGGTGGCGGCTTCGTCGATGAGGTAAGCAAGACTGGTGGCTTCTTTTTTCAGGGTGAAACCGACCATTTCAAAGCGGGAAAGGTCGAGAATATCGTCGATCATGTCGAGCAGGTGGCGGCTGTTGCGGTAAATCTGATACACGTCGCGCATCAGGGTGGGCGGCAGCGGTTCGGGACCGTAAACTTCCGGCGACAGATACATGATTTCGCTGAAGCCGAGGATGATGCTGAGCGGGGTGCGCAGTTCGTGGCTGATGTTGGCGGCGAATTGTTCTTTGAGCTGTTTGGCTTTTTGCGCTTCTTTGTGGGCGATCATCAGTTCTTGTTCGGTGCGTTCGCGGATGTCGTTGACAATGCGCAGGGATTTAACCAGGGAGCGTAGTTCGACCTGCTGGTTGCGGGTGGTGGCGAGCAGCTCTTTGCTCTGCTCGTGCATTTGCCACACCCAGTCCAGGGTGGTGTAGAGAGTGCGCACCGCCAGGGCGGCGATGGCCACGGCAAGAACAAGCAGCCCCAGCAGTGGGCCGATGTCGTAGGGATGGTTGGCGGTATTGGTGAGGAACAGGGCGGCGCTGAAGATGAGAACGGCCGTTACCATTTCGCTCCATTTCACCATCAACGAGTTGCTAAACACCAGCACAAGGCCCACATACGGTATCCAACTCTGTGGGAAAAGCCACATCGCCAGCAGCACCTCCGCCAGACTGCCCCACACCAGCAGATGCCGCGCCAGGGTATGATGATCGCTGCGCAGCCACAAGACGCCCAGACCCACCGCCGTCAGCGAAAACCAGAAGAAAATCATACCCAGTGGAAAAGCAACAGGCGAGTCGTAAAAAAGGATGATGAGTTGGGCAGTCGCCAGCAGCAGCAGCGCTAGACGCTGGGCAAGCTGTTTGCGCAGGTCTTCCAGGTTGGTGTGCAGGCTTTCCAGCCGCAAAGAATCGGACGTGCGGTAAGGGGGGGATGTGGTTGACGCCATCATTGTCTCCAGGGTTGTGGATAGAGACAATTTGTATCACACTCTGGGGATGGGCGTCCAATAAGGTCGTTTAGATTGGTCCAATCTTAAGAGGCTACCCGCCGGGGTAATGGCGGTCTATGTTTTCGGCGTTGATAAAGACGTGGTGCATGTAAACGGCCGGCGGCGCCGACTCGCCATGCAAAATTTTGAGAGCAAGTTCCATCAACTTTTCCCCATACCGCTCCGGCATGTAGGCGGTGGAACCGATTAAACGCGATTCCGGATTGCGAATCTCCGCGTGAACCAGGCGATCCGCCCCTTGTCCCACGATGACGACATCGGTTTCACGCTGTGCTTTGCGGGCGGCCTGTAGGGCGCCAAAGGCGGCTTCATCGTTAAAGGAAATGACGGCGATATGGCGGCTGTGAGGCAGGGTTTGCAGCACTTTGGCGACGCCGGCTTCGCTGATGGCGCTGGTATTGCCGCAGTCAATGGTGTGCATGTGGGCCGCCGGGATTTTCCCCAGCAGTTCTTGCAAGCCGTCCAACTGCCCCTGGATGCGCGCTTCAGGCAGGGAACCGGCTCTGGGTTCTTCCAGGACGAGCAGATGATCACAACGGCCGTTCCACCTTTCCCTCACCCACTCCCCCAACGCCTTACCCGCCATGTATCCGGCGCGATAATTGTCCACGCCAAAAAATGTCGCGCCCACCATGGGAATATCCACCGCAATCACCGGGATGCCCGCTTCCTGAAACTTGTTCATAATCAGATTGCCCGCCTTATAGTCAATCTGATACTCAATCGCCAGGTCCACACCCCGCTGGATCAATTTGTCGGCCACCCGCAGCGCTTCCTCGCCGTTCAGGCGGTTATCCGCCACCACCAGGTCCACACTGCCCACCTCGGCCGCGCTGCGCTCCAGGCTGCGGCGCACGTCCACGGCAAACGGCAGTTCCTCGCTCTGGTTGGCAAAGCCAATGGTGAACTGCGGCTGCTCCCCGTTCACCCGGAAGGAGCGCACCGTGTTTTCGCCGCACACCGTCAGATTAATTTTGGCCTGCCGCATCTGCTCAATAAACTCGGCCGGCACGTCGCTGTCGGTGAAAAAGTGACTAATGCGCTCCGGCGGGGCAAAGGGAATGGTGCTCACCGCGCCGATTTTGTTGGAGCCAACCAGGGCCACCAGGCGCGGAATGGCAGCCAGCATGGCTTCTTTGAGTTGAGCCTCCTCAATCAACCGCTCCGTCAGCCCAATTTTCAAGTCAAAGCCCACGCAGGAAACGTAGGCCGTGCGAATGTGCAGGTTTTTCAACATGTCCAGCCCGATCAAACTGGTGGTGGCGTTGCCGCTGCGGTTCACCATGCCCCCCACCAGCACCACAGGATGCATGGTGGTGCGCGCAATCTCCCTGGCCGTCTCCAGGCCATTGGTGACGATGGTCAGGCGCTTAAAATCCTGCAAATAGGGGGCCATAAAACGCACCGTCGAACTGGCGTCGAGCAAAATCGTGTCGCCGTCTGTGATGGTATCGGCCGCCCAGCGGGCAATGCGCTGCTTAATATCGGCATGGCTGACCGGGCCGGCGCCGCCATTGGCGCCGGTTTCAGAAACGCCCTGAGCCAGCAGAACAGCCCCCCCGCGCACGCGGCGCAATTTCCCTTCAGACTCCAGGGCATTCAGATCGTTGCGTATCGTGCCTTCGGCGACTTGAAATATCTCCGCCATATCTGCCACCCGCAAACCGGGCTGATCCACAAGCAGGCGCAAAATATTTTGACGTCGTTCAAAGCTGGTTAATCCATTCATGGGGTAGCTTAGTTCCTTCATGTCCTGCTCTTATTTTCCCGAAATTACAAATTTCAACAATAGCTGTGATGATATTTGACAAATTACGACGGCGCATATTGACACAGTTTAGCATTTGTGCTATCGTTTCGTCAATATTCTGCAATTAACAACAAATTTCGTCAATAAAACGTGTGGTAATTGTCGAAAACTCGGTGACATGGCAGCGCCCAACCAATTAAAACGCATAACCGTCTATGAACGAACAAACCCCCATCATCCAGATGCGCAACATTTCTAAAGCCTTCGGCGGTGTTCAGGCGCTGAAGGGGGTGCAGTTGACCGTCTATTCCGGAGAAGTTCATGCCATTCTGGGTGAAAACGGAGCCGGTAAATCCACGTTGATCAAGACGATTACCGGCGTTTACCGCCCGGACAGCGGCGAGATTGAATTCGACGGCGAGCTGGTCCACTTTAA
>JAWOGU010000576.1:0-4151 GCA_046496595.1 Chloroflexota bacterium | reverse complement strand
ACGGCAGCCTCACTCACAGCGGCAACTGGTTTGATCCCTGGAACGGCACGACGGCGCCAGTGGACGCCAACGGGCACGGCACGCACACGCTGGGCACGGTGCTGGGCAACGTCGTCGGCGTCGCGCCTGACGCCGAATGGTTCGCCTGCGCCAATTTGAGCCGCAATCTGGGCAATCCCGCCCTTTATCTGGACTGTATGCAGTTTATGCTGGCGCCGTTCCCCCAAAACGGCAACCCCTTCACCGATGGTGACCCGCTGCAATCAGCCCATGTCCTCAACAACTCCTGGGGCTGCCCGGAGAGCCATGAAGGCTGTGACCCGGACTCGCTGCGAACGGCCGTTCGCGCTTTGCGGGATGCCGGTATTTTTGTCGTCGTGTCGGCCGGCAACGAAGGACCGGCGTGCGGCAGCGTGGCCTCGCCCCTGGCGATTTATGACGAGGTCTTTTCGGTAGGCGCCGTAGACAGCAACAACAACATCGCCGAATTCAGCAGCGCCGGACCGGTGCTGGTGGATGGCAGCGGCCGCATCAAGCCCGACATCGCCGCCCCCGGCGTGGACGTGCTTTCGGCCTTACCCGCCGGCGGCTACGGCCGAAACAGCGGCACATCCATGGCGGGTCCACACGTCGCCGGGGTAGTGGCCCTCATGTGGTCAGCCAACCCGGCGCTCATTGGCGATATTGAGCAGACGGAAACCATCCTGCGCGATTCAGCCTCGCCCTTTGTGCCCCATGTCGCAGAACTCGCTCTGCCTGCCGACCTGCAAGACATGGAAGGCGAACTGCCTTCCTTCCTGCTAGACTCCCTGGACCAGACTGCCAGTCTGACAGACGGCACCTGCCTGTCCGAAACGGATACCAGCGTCGCGCCGAACAACATTGCCGGCTACGGCATTGTCAATGCCTATGAGGCGGTGAAGATGGCGTTGGGGAAGGATGAAGGATGAAGGATAAAGGGGAATCTGGGTGTTTTGATTGCCGTATGGCGGGTCATCATTTAAACTTCTGGCGGCGGTAAATCGCTGTAAACATCAATAGAGAACAGGAAAGCACACCATGACACAAATTTGCACGTTTGATTATGAAATTGCTGTGACTTACCCGGATGGGAAAGTCATTGAAGATAAGGCGGAGTTTGAAATCTCGTTTTCAGAGGCGTCACTGCGTGAGTTAGATGAGGTTGATTTGTATGGGGAGCTGGTGTTTGTGGTGTTGGATACTTTCCACAAGGAAATGGATGAACGCGGGGGCCTGCTAGATAACCCGGACGTAACCGTGGCTATCCGCAACATCACCTGGGACAGTGACTAGACAGTGGAAGTCTGGCGCCGTAACGCGAGTTGGCAACTCGCGTTACAGTTTGGCGGGGCCTTATGAAACGTGTCTTCACCGGCAGCGGCCGTTTTCTGAAAAAATTGTTCACCAGCGTCATCTTTTGGGTGATTGTGGTGATGGTGGGAGGCGGTTGGCTCCTGCTGCGCAGCGTGCAGCCGGTGATCAGCAGCGTGCCTATCGTGCCTGGCGAAAGCGGCTTGCTGACAGTGCAGGGCGACCATTTTGGTGGCAGCCAGGGTCGCAGCGAACTGCTGCTTACCACCGCCGCTGGCGTGCAGGCGCTGCCTGTGCAGTCCTGGCAAGACGAAAGGATAACGGCCGTTCTCCCCACCCCTGCTAACGGCTCCATCCAGGTCATCCGGCGGCTGCTCGTGCCCTTTCGCAGCGCCGACGTACCCTTTGTGGTGCAAAGCGCCGGGCTGCCTTCACAGCCGTTCGGTTACGCCAATCCGGTACAGCCCGATGCGCCCTGGCCTACATTTAGACGCGACGTGCAGAATAACGGCCGTTCCCCCCTGCCCGCCCGCTACCAAAACGACCAGCCCTGGTTCTTCCAAACCGGCAAAGGCATCTTCTCTACTGCCGTCATCGACGAAGCCGGGACCATCTACGTCGGTTCCGCCGACCACAATTTTTACGCCCTCCACCCCGACGGCCGCGAAAAATGGCGCTTTGAAACCGCCGAAATCATTGATTCCGCCGCTGCCCTGCCGCGCCCGGACGCCGCCACCGGTCAGCGCACCATCTACGTACCTTCCGGCGACGGCAACGTCTACCACCTGGACCGGGAAAACGGCGATCTCATCTGGTCTTTCACCGCCCCCACCGAAAGTTATAATTCTTGGTTTGAAGGCAACGTGCAAATCGGCCACGACGCCACCCTCTACGCCGGCAATACCAACTTCGACTACTACGCCATCCACCCCGATGGCTCCCTCAAATGGACCTTCCCCACCTGGTCCAACGCCTGGTCTATCGGCGCCATCGCCGCTGACGGCACGATTTACTGGGCCTCCAACGACACCTTTGTTTACGCCGTGGACCCTGCCGGGCAGGAAAAATGGAACAGGCGCACCCTGGGTTTTATCGCCGCCAGCGCGGCCGTCGGCAGCGACGGCACGGTCTACATCGGCTCGTTTGACAGCTATTTTTACGCCCTGGAGCCGCAAACCGGCGCCGTGAAGTGGAAGTTCAAAACCAACGACCACATCTACAGTTCCGCCGCCCTTAGTCTGGACGCCTCCGGCAGCACCGACGCCATCTACTTTGGCTCCACCGACGGCAACTTTTACGCGCTCAACCCGTCTGGCGAACTGCTGTGGGCCTACGATACGGGCGACCCCATCCGCTCTTCGCCGGTGTTGGGGCGCACACCGGATGGGCAGGCTGAAATTGTATACTTTGGCGCGGGAAACGGCCGTTTGTATGCCCTGAACACCGCCGACGGCACACGACGCTGGTCGTTTGATACCACCAGCAGCGATTTTGAACTGCGCGACCGCAACGACCTGAACGCCTCACCCGCTCTGGGTGAAACCGGCATTGTTATCTCCGGCGAGCATGGACAGGTCTGGTTCGTGCCCTACGATTATTGTTTACATAATCAAGACACGCGCTGCCAGACCGCGCCCCATTCCGACCTGCCAGACACTGTCGCCGGCCTCTTTTACGTCACACCTGGAGGCAATACCCTACCGGATTTCCCCGAAACGCTGCCCACCGCCGCCATGATCACGCTGCGCCTGCTGGTGCGCGAAAACGGCGAAACCATCGACGCCTTTGTCTGCAACAACCCCCTCTACTGCCCCGCCGACGCCATCAACATCCAGCTTGATCCACCCACGCCCTTCACCTGGGAGAAATCCGCCGACGGCCGTTATCTCTACATTCGCCCCGATGGTTTTCTGACGCCCGACACGGCCTACCAGCTCAGCGTAGACGGTGCGTATTACACCGGCGGCGTGTCCCTGGGCAACTTGCAGTTGGGCGGCAGCCAGAGCGGGACCTTCAGTGACAGCTTCGCCTTCCGCACCACAGCGCCCGGCCTGCCCCAACCGGCGCTGGCAGTCGGCGAAGAGGCCGTGTCTGCCTTTGAGTGGACGCGGCTGGCGGCGCCCATCCCGCCCATGCTGCCCAGTCTCAACCAGATTGGCTTTGACTACATGGACTGGATCATGGGCGTGGTAGACATCAGCGAACCGGACGACAGCGGGCAGGGGCAGTTCCTGCTGTGGGTGATTGGCGCGAAGGTGGACGAAAACGGCGCGCTGGTGGCCGATCCGGAATCGGACTTCATGCTGCCGCTGAACGGCGTGTACCAGGGTAACGCCGTCATCCTGCAAAACGAGAACATCGTCATGCCCGTCACCGGCATCCCCATCCCGTTTAACTTGATGGAAATGCGGGCCACGCTGGGCGCGGACCTGACGGCCGAACCGGGCGCGGCGCTTTACGCCGATACCGAGGCGCTGTCCATTCCTACTTTTGGGCCGTATCTGGTGGTGGGCGGTCTGGCGAATAATGTGTATGAGAAGCTGCTGGTCTCCGGCACGTTTGTCACACGGCCTTACCCGGATAACGGCCCGGCCAATTCCCGTCCGGCAGGCGTCAGCCTCACAGACCTGGCTTACACGCCGCCCACAAACCGGGACGCAGGCACGGTAACGGCGACATTGACGGCCGCCGAGCCATACCCCTGGGAAGGACGCCGCCTGGCGCTGCTGCTGGTGGACGGCGACGCGAATACGCCTGTTTTTCTGGATTATCTGGCAGGCACGGAAACGGCCGTTTCCGTGCCTGCCAGATAATCCAGA
>JAWOGU010000547.1:0-4525 GCA_046496595.1 Chloroflexota bacterium | reverse complement strand
CCGATTTCACGCAGGCGGTCGTCGAAGGTGATTTCTTTGCCATAGGCGCGGGCGAGGGGAACGGCCGTTTGCCGGGCGCGCTGCATGGTGCTGGCATAAATCGCGTCCACTTTGGGTAAATGGCTGGGAAGCCAGGCTGCCAGCGCCTCTGCCTGCTGCTGTCCTTTAGGCGTCAGCGGCTCGTCGCTGTTGCCGCCGTTCCACTCTGGCAGGTTCACAAAACTTTGGCCGTGTCGGATCATGTAGAGGTGCATGGGGAGGTCCTTTTGTCAGTTTGTCGGATAGTCGAGTGAGCGTTTTTAATCGTCAATTGCCAATCGTCAATCGTCAATCGCCAATCTTTAATTTTTGTTCAATGTCCGCCGCGTCCGCCTGCATCAGCGGCAGGTGCGGGTAATCCGGCTGGTCGGTGAGCTGCCGTTGGAGCGGATAAAGGCCATCGGCGAATTTTGCCATTTGCGCGTAAGCTTGCTGCGCTAAATCCGTGTCGCCGGTGGCTTCCAGACTGCGGGCTAAATAATAGTAGGCTTGCAGATCGTACTCAGGCAAAGGCAGCGTGGCCTGGGTGGCAGAAGCCAGGGCGTCGGCGGCGGCGTCAAATTTTTCCTGCCGATACTGGGCCAGTCCCAAATGATAGTAATAAAGCGCCAGGTTCGGGTCCAGGTCCAGCGCCCTATCATAGATTTCTTCCGCTTCGGCAAAGCGGTTTTGAGCCAGATAAATTTGCCCCAGGGTGTTGTAGGCGGGATGCGCTTTGGGGTTGTGTTGGATGGCGTCCCGTGCGTCTCGCTCGGCGCGAGGAAAATCGAGCAGGGTCAGGTAGATGAGCGCCCGCAGTTGATAAGACTGCCAAAAATCGGGGCACGCCTGAATGGAACGGCTCACCAGGTCGAGGGCGGCGTCCATATCACCGGCGCTGAACTGCCGCCGGGCAAAACGAAACGAGATAGGCGTGTCGATAATTCGCTGCACCACCAGCAGACCAATCGTGACGCCGACGCCCAGCATGGTGTAGGTGGCGCTGCCATAGACCATGCCCACAGCGATGCCGATCAGGGCCGGTACCGCCAGGATAATGGCCCAACGGCGGGTACGTTTGTCGGCGTTCCGCGTCCAGATGATGAGGAAGATGAGCAGGCCAAGCCCCACCAACACCGTGACGATGCTATAGAACTGCTCAGGCAGCAGCAAAAATGCGCCAATGCCCGCCAACCACACGACAATGGTGATGCCGACAGGCAGGAGCAGGCTGGCGCGCATTTCCTGGCGGCGGCGGGCAGCTTTTTGTTTTTGGATGCGGGTTTGTTGGCTCAATGTGTGCGGGTGTCCTTAGTCGAGCAGTCAAATAGTCAAAAGAATTTATTACAACCAACGCCTCTACCGCATAATAGGTCGACCGAGGCTTAAATTTCAATTTCTAAACAACTCGTATACCAGTGTCCAATATCTCTTTTACCAACGGATTACTTGGGGTGAAATCCCTTGGGTTAAATGGCAGAACCTCTAAATCAGTACTAACTGAAATAGTTATCTTGCGAATTTTGTTCTTGTCTGTAAAACGGATGCCCTCAAATTCTTCAGATACTAATGCTAAGTCTATATCGCTCCATTGATTCGCATGACCACTGGCATAACTACCAAACAAGATTGCATCTTGAATTTGAAATCCATGCTCTTTAAGTGAAATCAGGTATTGCGAAATTATTCGCTGAATGTGATTTGGGATGTCAGCCATGTGGCAAATTCCTTGATTTTGGTGAAATAACCTTCTGCGAATTCTCTGTTACAGAGTTTGTAAAATTCGCTGCGATATTCAGGGTATCTCACCTCCAGATTGAAATCATTAACTTCATCTAAAAAGAGTTTTTGGCTTTCGATGAGTGGCAAACCAGATACCTCAGCCAGTTTAAGGAGATTGTGTGTTTTAGGCGGTATTTTGTTATCATTTTTGCAAACGAAATATGCTTTGAGCGTTTTCTCTATCACTAAATGACCGATAAACAAGCACCCATCGTATCTCGCCGACAAGAATAGCTCCTCGGCAGCCCCCAAATCATTGTTGGCTGAGTCAAGCCAATAATTTACGTGCTCTTGAATATTCATGTCGCCAATTATAGCAGAGTGACAAGTGCGTTTGACTGAATGTATGTTTAACGGCAGAAGTGAACGGCCGTTTCCGCCAAAATGTGCGCTAAATCAAACACGGATTGTACCTCAACCCACTCCTCAGCACTATGCAGCCCGCCGCCGCTGGGACCGATGAGGGCGGTGTCGATGCCGGCAGCGGAAAGGATGGCGGCGTCGGTCCAGAAGGTGGCGCCGGTGTGGACGGGAGGTTGGTTGAGAACGGCCGTTATACCTGCCGCCAACGACTGCACCACCGGCGCTTCTGCCGCCACCTCAAAGGCGTCGCGGCCAAAATAAGGTTTAACGGCAGCCCTAAACGTGGGATCGGCGGCGCTGAGCTGATCGATGATGGCTTGCAGTTCGGCGGTCATCTGGGCGATGGTTTCGCCGGGGATGGAGCGCCGTTCCAGGCGCAGGCGGCAGGCGTCGGCGTAGATGCTGGGGGCGCTGCCGCCTTGCAGCAGGGCAGCGTGCAGGGAGGGTGGTCCGGCCAGGGGGTGCGGCGGCCGCTGGCGCAGCGCCTGTTCCAGTTTATCCAGTTCCGCCAGGAAGTGGCCCATGCGCATGTTGGCGTCGATGCCATCCTGGTAGCGGCTGCCGTGGGCGGCGCGGCCAAAAGTCTCTACGTCAAACCAGGTAAAGCCGCGATGGGCGCGGCAGAGGGTCATATCGGTCGGTTCGGTGACGATAGCGCCATCGGCGGTAATATGTTTAACCAGGTCGTCCGTGCCGATGCTGGCGTATTCTTCGTCGGCAACGGCCGTTATCAGCACGTCACCCCCCAGTTCTATGCCTGCATCCACCAACGCCTTCGTCACGCCCAACATGGCTGCCAGACTGCCTTTCATATCCTGTGCCCCGCGGCCGTACAAACGGCCGTTTTCCACCACCGCCCCAAACGGATCTGCCATGCCCGCCACGCCAACTGTGTCCATATGGGCATTGAGGAGCAGAGAACGGCCGTTGCCCTTCCCTTTGAGGACGCCCACCACATTCACCCGGCTTGCGCCCAGATCATAAACCGTCACGTCCAGCCCCAATTGACGCAGGGCCTCGGCCGTGTACGCGCCAATTTCCGCCTCACCCGGCCCATCCTCCGCTAAATCCGGATTTACCGAGTTAATCCGCACCAGATCCACCAGCGTTTGCAGCGTATATTCCGTATCAATCCTAAACATCACGTCTTCCCTTCATCCTTCATCCTTCATCCTTCTCCTGGCAGTTTATTAGATTTTCTCGTTTCGGCAAGAGTTGACTGCGAGATAGGGACTTGTTAGGATTATGCGAGAATTCAAACAAACGTTTGAAAAACAATACATGCTAGATCACGCAACCTTGCCGCTTTGCAACTTTGCACCATGACAAACCAACCCACGCCTAAAAAACGCGAACCCGAAGTCTACGCCGCCGCCGCCCGCCTCTTTGCGCGCAAAGGATTCCATGCCACGCGCATGCAAGATATCGCCGATGAGTTGGGGATGCAGAAAGGCAGTCTCTACTATTACTTCAACTCAAAAGATGAACTGCTCAGCGAACTGGTTGCCGGCTCGGTGCAGGAAGCGCAAAGCAGCCTGCAAGCCATCCTCGATTCAAACCACACGCCCGGTCAAAAACTGGCATTGGCGATTGAGGAGCATTTGAGAATTTTGCAGCAAAACGCAGACCTGCACCTGATCAACACGCAGGAAATTTTGATGTCGTTGAATGCGGAAACGGCCGTTACCATCGACGCCCTCCTCAAAAGCTATGAAAACACCTGGGCTGCCATCGTGCAAGAAGGCATCAACGCCGGAGAATTTCGCGCTGATTTAGACCAGAAAATCGTCATTAAAGCGGTGCTTGGCATGTGCAATGCCACCCTCACCTGGTTTAAACCCACAGGCCGCCTCAGCAGTCAACAAATCGCCCGCATCTTCACCGAACTCCTCACCAAAGGGCTTAATAGTCGAATAGTCAGATAGTCGGTTAGTCGAATAGTCAATACCAACCGGCTAAAAGACAAATCGACTAAAGGACTACCCGACTAAAGGACAGATCCCATGAAACCTCATCTGTTGACCGGCGAGCACCTCATGTTCCGCGATGCGTTTCGCCGTTTCGTGGAGACGGAAATTGCACCGCACCATGCCCAATGGGAAAAAGAGGGCATCGTGCCCCGCGAATTGTGGCGGAAGGCGGGCGTGGCTGGTTTCCTGTGCATGGACGTGGCGGAAGCGTTTGGCGGCATGGGCGAAAAAGATTTCCGCTACAACACGCTCATCTCCGAAGAACTGGTGCGCGCCGGCGCTTCCGGTCCCGGTTTTGCCGTGCATACCGACATGGTGGCGCCCTACATCAACCAGTACGGCACAGAGGCGCAGAAGCAGCGCTGGCTGCCCGGTTTGGTCTCAGGTGAGAT
>JAWOGU010000484.1:0-32509 GCA_046496595.1 Chloroflexota bacterium | reverse complement strand
ACCCTGGTAACGGCCGTTCTTCAGACCATCACCCATTACCACAGCTACGCAGCCCTCAGCCAGTTCACCGTGCGCGCCGCCATGCAGCCCCTGTTGGCTGACGCCCCACCAGACAGCATCCTCCTCGCCGACTGGCATTGGGCCACGCCGCTGTGGTATCTGCAAGAGGTGGAAGGGATGCGCCATGACGTGGACGTGGAATTTGTCTATCCGCGCACCGCCGATTATGGCGCGGATTGGGCAGCCCGTGTTCAGGAAGAATTGGGAAACGGCCGTTCTGTCATCAGCACCCACTACGACGAAATCGCCTTTGCCAGTTTGCCGCCCGCCGAACCAACTGGCGACGCTTTCCTCTTCCGTCAGGAACCGCGCACCACGATGCCGGACACCTTTACGCCGCTGGATCTAATTTTGGGGGATACGATTGAGATTTTGGGGTACGAGATGGGCAAAACGGCCGTTGAAATCGGTGCAGAAACCCACCTCACCCTCGCCTGGCAGCCAATCCTTCGACAAGCTCAGGACACGAATCTCCAATCTCCAATCTCTCTCTTCGCCCACCTCGTCGGTACTGACGGCGAAATCTACGCCCAACAAGACCTCGCCGTCACGCCGCAGCCAGAAGGCATCACGCTCACCCAACTGCGGCTCACACCCCGCCCCGGCGCGCCGCCCGGCGATTACGCCGTCATGCTTGGCGCTTACGGCAGCGAGCCGCTGGCCGCGCCAGACGGTGAAGCGCGACCAGCAATCGCCACTTTGCCTGTTCTGGCAATGAGCCAGCCGCCTTTTACCCGGAATCCAATCTATGCGCCATTAACGGGCAGCCCGCGCACCCTCATCGGCTACGACTGGGACGCCACCCTCAAGCCGGCCAACCGTCTCTACCTCCACTGGCAAACCCCCGCCGGCTTCCAAACCGAAGTCCGCGACAATGTGCTGCCCCAGGATGTCGCGTTACCCGCTTATATTGGCCCCTTTGGTTTGTCGTTATCCAGCTGGAATTTCGGAGGAGATCCGGTAGACAGTCACTACGTACCCTTCGGTCAGGGTATTGTCTGGACCGGGGACATGCTCACCAGTACCGGCTCACCCATGCGGCTGCCGCAGCATTTCGCCGCCGCCCGCCCCCTCACCCAAGACCTGGTCGTCTCTGTGCGCCTCATCGGCTATGAACCGGACGGTTACCACTGGGCCTGGACCGATCAGGACGATGCTGTGCCCGCCATGGGCGCCATCCCCACACTCAAATGGATTGCCGGTTCCCAGGTGCATTCACCCCACTTCCTCACCGTCAGCAGCGGCGCCGAACCGGGCCAGACTGTGGGCGCCACCCTGCGCCTCTACGACGCCTTCACCAACCGCCCCTTACCCATCCTCGATGAGCGTATCACGCAAGACTACCCCTGGGTCCCTTTGGGACAACTGCCATTCACGCCATAAATTCCTGGTAAATCATAAGGTAATGGTTCACACATCCGCCCCCTGAGCCTGTCGAAGGGGTGTCGGTTTCAACAAGCTCAACCGACGGGTGGGAATGACTACATCATAAGTCACATCGTAATCTATTTCACGTATACTAAATCGAACTTTCAAAGCAGTTTCCACGATGGTTAAGCATATTTGCAGTGGAGTCATCAGCCTGATCAATGCCACCACCTCCTCATATTTGTAAGGATTGCGGACCAACGTCTTGGGGCTGAATCCAATATAACTGTGGTGTGTGATTACGCTTTTGCTACAACCTCTACAAACCTGCTTGCACGACACGGTCGCCATCACAGTCCCTTTGTTCAGTTTTGTAAAAACGCAATTGGAGTAGTCTGCCAACCAATGCCAAATTTTGTGCCAGGTGAAAATATTTGCTTTTCCCGGTTTGGAGACAATCAAAAATGAAAAAGCGTTTTGGTATGGTCATTTTTATTCTGGTTTTAGGTCTAGGCAGTGTGGCATCTTTGTTATCGGCGACAAATTTTTCCCAACAAATAACAAAGGCGCCTCTGAGCGTACAAGGTATCGCCCCTCTCCCTGAACTGGGTGGAATTTATACGAACCGGCGGACGGATGGCGTGGTCAATGCCTTCAATCAGGCTATTTTTGGACCAAAATCATGCACAGCCTATGGCGATCCTTATTCACCGCTCAACAGTGTCTGGTCGCCGGGAACCTATACCTATCAATATCGTATTCTGATTCCACCGGATTACCCGTCCGACGTTGTCCGAGTTGAGTTGTTTGATCCTGATTCCATTAACAACACGATCATGACAATGACCCTGACCCACACCCAGGTTGCCATTGATAGAGGGTATGTCATCACAAAAACGGCCGTTTGCCCAACAGAGCAAAGAGACGTGTGTGTGATTAACACGAATGAAAGCAATTTGCTTGCCAGCCATCCTGAACTCGGTTATGACCAGATCAATCCATTCTGGATGGTACGCATTGATGAAAATCGGGGCCGTGGTCTGGGAGATGGTGATGGTTCTTGTTCCATGCCACTCACCTATACACCCCGCTACAACACCCAAACCTTTTTTGAATTGTCCTACATCACCCAAAACCCGGATGGATCGGCAAAATCAAACGTGTTATCTCGTTATACCGGTCAGGTAGGGGATGGCGTCCGCGATCATGGAGCACACCTGACCGACATGCACTGGGTCTCACCTGGGGCTGGAATCAGTTTTGACCAACCTGCATTTGTGCCGGTTGACGCCAACTCTCCCGGCTCATTTGAAGTGGATCTCACCCAGGATGTGCCAGGGATTATCGTTAACCCATTAACTGGCTATCGTGAACTGTATTTGGCGGTAACGGCCGTTACCGGCGCGTCTGAAAACGGATACGAAATCTGGGCTGGCCCGCCACACTACATTCACACGGTGCCCAGTCAGGTCAATGCCCGCAACCTGCACATCATCAACAACCCCCAAACCCACAATTCCGGTGGCATCGCCATATTTGCCTCAGATGTACTGCCCCAAAATTCAAATATAAACCTGCGCATCGACCTGCCCCTCTTCTATTTGAGTCCCAATTATGCCGGTCAAACCATCACCCTCACTGCCTTTGACATTGAAAACGTGCTGCCTTCACCCATCACCTTTTACATGGACTCCATCTCCCCCTCCGATTGGTCCATGACCTTTGGGCAAAGCGGGGTTGATGATCCCGATGGCGTTCCCGCTGGTGTCAGATGTCTGCCCGGACGCTGCTCTGACGTATGGATAGATCCCCCATACCAAATCGAACTGCCAGATTTTACGGCCCAATGCAACCCTGAAAACCCCAACCCACAAATCTGCACCCCATTCTACGGCGGGCGGCTCATGGCTAGTTTCCAAAGCAGCGCCCAAGACACATATGCCTGGAAAGTCGCAGTGCCAGAAGAACCCATACTCGACAACACACTTGGCTGTAGTGCGTTCCCTCTAGCCCTCAGTCAGGAGAGCATCTCTGTTTCACCTCCAGGTTCCGGCGCTAATGCCTATCCGGATTCTGGCGATTTTGATTTCCCATTAATCCCGCCTGATTACAACAGCTTCATTTCACACATACCAGATATTCCCCTGACACAGGCTCAGGAAGGATTTGTGTATCGCCTATACGATGGTTTTGCTCCGGGAGATTTCGGCTGGCTGCGTTGGAATGAAGGCCGCCCCGACGATGACCTCCGTTTACGTGACAGCCTGACCTGGCCTGGCAACAACCTCGATTATACCGATTACGGCTACACTGAAACTTTTGCCGCCACACCCTTATTCGACTGGATCGTAGACGGTTATGTCAATCCTGATGACAACACCGATATCAGCCTCAACATCAATGACTCCGTTTGGGCCAAACAAAACACAATCACGTCCACAGTTGTGCAGCCTATTCTCAACGACCATATCGTTAAAAGACGCGGTTTACAATTTGTGGTCTGGGATGAAAACAGCGAAACAAATGGCGCCTATAAGACATCTCGCCTGGGTGTGTTTCGCATTATTGGCTACAACCTGGAAGAGACCCCCGGTTCTAGCTGGCTTGCGTTGGAGTTTAGCCACTGGAATACAACGTGTGGACAAGGGGGCGTCAGTCTGCTAGACAGCTCACTGATTGGTCCAAGTCAAGGGTTTGTGCATGTGCCCTACACATTTCTGGCAAACGTCCAACCTGTAACCGCCACGCTGCCCATCACCTACACCTGGTACGCCACAGACCTAAGCCCGGTGACACACACAAGCAACTTCCAAGATGAAATCCAATTTACCTGGTCTTTGACTGGCACAAAAACAATTACTGTCACCGCACAAAACAAAGAAGGCATCACCGTGCAAGACACCCATTCCATTTTGGTTGACTGGAGGCGGGTTTATTTACCGGTGATCACCTCAAAATAACAAGCGTTGTGAGAAACCAAACCGGCAATCAAAGGCGCGGAACAAAAAAACGGGATAGGCGATGACCTATCCCGTTACCTTGATTTTTTATGATGTGGCTTGGGTAGTGGAAAACTCGGTAAAAAAGTAGGGGTCGCTAAACTTACGGCTTAAGCGACCCCGGAAAACAAGCTAAAAAACAAGAGCTATACAGGTTGTTGCCTGAGCTTGTCGAAGGAAACCGGGCTTCGACGGGCTCAACCCCCGATAGGCTGTCTAGTTAAAAAATACAGAGCGGGCAACGGGACTCGAACCCGTGACAAGAGCTTGGAAGGCTATTGTGATACCACTTCACCATGCCCGCAAAATGGGCCTACTTGGATTCGAACCAAGAACCCAGCGGTTATGAGCCGCTTGCTCTGCCATTGAGCTATAGGCCCGAATCAAACCTGCCTGTGCGTACAGTTTGAAAGGTTGTTGTGTTACCCTTACGCTGCTGCCGCAAATCATTTTTCAGTCGGGGCGGCCGGATTTGAACCGACGACCTCTCGGACCCAAACCGAGCGCTCTACCAAGCTGAGCTACGCCCCGCAGCACAACAGAGGAGTAGTATAACGATGGGGGGCTGTGCCGTCAACCTTTATAACAAGTCAACAACACAATTGATGTGCTTTCTTTTGATATTTTCATTCTTTCATCAAGGGCATGCCCTGTTAGCCAGATCAAGTGCGTTGGACCCGCCACAATGGGCCAATTTGCCCGCCATCTTGCCCCGATTTTGCGGTTGATCATCACTTCTTTTACTTTGGCCGAACGGCCGTTCATACCTAATGGTTGAAAGCGCTCTCCAGGCTCCCGTGCCCGTACAAACAGGTTTTGATCGGCAGGCAGGGCAGCGTAAACCCGCCACTTATCCGATAGCTTTTGAATATGAGGCAGATCCACGGCTTCCACAAAAGCGGCCTCGATTTTCCAACCATTTGCCAGTTCTACCAGACCAGGAACAGGCAAAAATTGTGGATTTTTCTCCCCCATTTGGGGCCAATCGTCTAGTTGAACAGGTTCGTCTTCAGTTACCAGAAGCCGGTCATAATCAACGATCAAACGCAAATCGCCCGGCAGGTGAACGCGCTGACCGGTGGTATTTTTCTCAGCAACCAACCTGGCCTGTTCGATGGCCTGGAAGGTAATGTCCGGCAGAAACGGCCGTTTCTCCGCCACCGCCTGCCGCAAAACAGAGCGCCGCAGCCCAAGAGGCAGTTCCAGCCAGACAGCCCGGTCAAGCACGATCACGCCCCGGTCAACCTTCACCGTCCGCGCCCAGGCATCAGCCGTTAAACTGTCCAGCAGCGCCACGTCAGCCGCCGCCATCGCCGCCAACTGGCGCAAATGAGCACGAACACCCGCATTATAATCTTCTAACAGCGGCAGCAGTTCCTGCCGGATACGGTTGCGGAAAAAGGAGATATCTTCATTGGATTCATCAAAAACAGGTGTCAGCGCGTGTTCCTGACAGTACGTCTCAATGTCCGCCCGATTCACCGTCAAAAACGGCCGCAGCACAAAACAGTCAGCAGCCTCGGCAAGCGGCGTCACCGGCAGCATCCCCCGCAGCCCGCGCAGGCCCGACCCACGCAGCAGATTCATCAACACTGTCTCCGCCTGATCGTCGGCATGATGCCCCATCGCCAGGTAATGCGTTCCATGCGCTGCAGCCACCTCGCGCAGGAAGGCGTAGCGCGCCTTACGCCCCGCCTCTTCCAAAGAGTCCCCCGACTGCTGCGCCATTAGAGGCAGATCGACGGTACTGACCTCAAGGGCAATCCCCCATGAACCAGATATCTCGCGCACAAAGTCAGCTTCAGCAACGGCCGTTTCCCGATAGCCATGATTCAAATGCGCCGCCACCAACCGACTCGGACCAACTACCCGCGCCAACACATGCAGCAAAGCCAACGAATCCGGCCCGCCCGACACACCCACCACAAATTTTTCAGATGAAGCCAGGAGGTTGACAGGGGAAACGGCCGTTTCCAAAAACAAAGCCGCCAAACCGCAGAAATCCGTCATCAAAAAAACACCGTCAGAAACAAAAAAGGCCCGCACGCGGGCCACAAAGAGTAGGGCGGGTGGGAGTCGAACCCACACGGAGTATTACCCCGGCGGATTTTAAGTCCGCTGCGTCTGCCATTTCGCCACCGCCCCAAAAAAGATGGGAGCATCCAAACAAATATGCGCATATTGTACCCATCTTAAAAATATGGAACAAGAGCAAATTAAATCCATCCCCACCACCCACTCCAACCCTGACACAAACTCCCCATGCCGCAAAGAGCAAGGTTTGACTAGCCCATAGCCACCTAGTATAATGCTCAACGTCAATTACCCAGAGGAAATAGGTCTAATTTCCTGGACACAGACTTGGCAAACTATAATAAAATACCTACTTGGGTAAAGATTCCATAAACTGCAAAAAAAATCTCACCGACCCAATCAACACAACATAAAAAATAAAACAGTTTGCTAAAAATATAGAATCAACCATCGCTTGGCAAATTTATTGTCAACAACATAAACAAATGCCAAAGTTGCAACCAGGTTTGGCAAAAAAATATATCATTGCAGGAATTTAAACTATGGCCCTCAAAGGGAACCTGCGCGACTTCTCCACAACCCAATTATTAAATCTGATAAACCTGGCACGTAAAACAGGTACGCTGACCATACAAAATAATGGATCCTCGGCGCAAATGGCATTTCGTGAAGGCAAGTTAATCTACGCCTTCATGGGTTCAGAAGAAGATAATCATCTGGCCCAAATATTGCAAAATGCTGGCAAACTGTCCGAAGATCAGGCCAGAATCATACAAGAACGCGCCAAGGGAACCAGCGATAAACAGCTAGGCCACATGCTCATTCAACGCGGGCACATCACACAAAGCGACATTATCCAAAGTGTCCGCCAAAATGTGCTGGACACCGTGTACAAACTCTTCACCTGGGCAGAAGGCATATTCCGTTTTGAGGCAAACAGGCTTCCCTCTCCCGGTCATATCACCATCCCTATCGACCTGGAAAGCGTTATCATGGAAGGGAGCAGGCGGTTAAAAGAATGGGAAATTCTACAAGAAGAACTCCCCAACCTCGACATCTGTCTCCGCTTCACAGATCGTCCGGATGCTCGTCTACAAAACATCAACCTCACCGTAGAAGAATGGCGCGTCGTATCATTTGTAAACCCACGCAACTCCATTCGGCAAATAGCACGCGCCAACAACCTGAGCGACTTTGAAATCAGGCGGATTGTCTACGGCATGTTACAAGCCGGTCTCGTAGAAATCATCAAACCACCCAGACCCAAACCACAACCACCCACAGCAGCCCCCATGGGCAGCGCCAGACAAGAATTAGAGCAGCAAGGTATTAATCCCCAATCCGCCACCGTCAAACGTTCAGTGGTTGTTCGTCTTATTGATCGGATTAGGGGCTTGTAAAAAATATAGTATTTATCCATTAGCTTTTTTGACAAAAGCTGCACTCATAATTTCATCCCGCAAAAGGGCATTATTCTTATGCAAGCAGTAAAAATGGTTATCACTGGTCCGTTTTCCGCAGGTAAAACCCAATTTATTGGGTCTATCAGCGAAATTGACGTCGTATCCACAGAACGTAAAATCAGCAGCAGCGCCGAAAAAGTTAAAGAAGCAACCACAGTGGCTATGGATTTTGGCCGCATTACGGTTGGAGACGATCTGGTACTTTACCTGTTCGGCACCCCAGGCCAGAGACGCTTCGACTTCATGTGGGACATTTTATCTCAAGGCATGCTCGGTTTCGTGGTAATGGTTGACAGCACAAAACCCGAAACCTTCCGTGAAGCCAAACGCGTTCTAGAAACCTTTGAAAGCTACGCCGCCACGCCCTATGTTGTTGCAGCCAACAAACAAGATATGGAGGATGCTTGGGAGCCGGAAGATTTACGCATTATTTTGCGTTTGCGTCCAGAAGTTAAAATTCTCCCCTGTGTTGCCACTGATAAAGAATCTGTCAAAAATGTTTTACTAGAATTACTCTACTCCATTCTCGAAGAGATAGACAAAGTCGAGGTTGGTTCCTGACAAATTGTTTAACGGTTCGTTTACATCACCTTTACTCGCTTTTCACAGTGTATCGGTGGGGCAGATGCTACTATCATAATTACGCCCGGGTTAGCTTAATAACAAAAGCAACTTCAGCATGGCAGCAAAAAAGGCGCCTGATTGCAAGTTGCTTTTTCTTCGTATAATTAAAGGGCGGCTTAGGGGCTTTCGTGAGTTCAATTGTCACAGAACAAGGGCTACTACATTACGAATCAATTGGCCGCGGACAGCCAATCATTCTTCTGCATGGTTGGATAAATTCATGGGATGTGTGGCGTGATTCAATGATAACTCTGGCAAAAACTAGAGCTTATCGTGTTTATGCGCTTGATTTCTGGGGATTCGGGGACTCCGCTAAGGGGGCAAAAACACCATCTGATTCATTTCAAATAATTAGTTACGTCGATATGGTACGCCAATTTATGGATTCTCTGGGAATTCAAGAAGCGCCCGTTTTCGGCCATTCGATGGGGGGAACTGTCGCCTTACAGATTGCTCTGGCTCATCCCGAACGTGTCAGCAAAGTCGCCGTTGTGGGATCCCCTGTGTTGGGAACTTCTCTCAACCCTTTTTTGCAATTAGCAGGCTATGGCATTATTGCTAAGCTGATATGGCGCTATCCTTTTCTTTTACATTCGATCATGCGTATTCTTTTGGCGAAGGATTCAAAAAAAGTGCGCAGCATGATTTCGCGTGATGTGCAGCGCACTACAATTGAATCCTTTTTCCGCAGTATCGGCGACTTAAGAGCAACTGACCTGCGCAGTGAATTGCCTAACTTGAACATACCTACGCTAGGCATTTATGGTAAACATGACAACATTGTTTCTCCCACAAATGCGGAACTCCTCAGTGAAGGCAGGCCAAGTGCCCAAGTTTCTCTGATGCAATACTCTCGTCATTTCCCGATGATTGATGAGCCTACCCTCTTCATGGATACTTTGACACACTTCTTGAGCAATCACCATGACCCCACTTAAAACAGGCGCCCCGTGACTAAATTCATCGAAGTCCCTACAGAAGAAATTAACCAATTTTATTACCCGAACAAAATGGGACGAATTGTTCTCACCGCCATGGAAGAAATAATGGGGCGGCATGGGGTAAATGCCATCTTAAACTTTGCTCAGCTAGAAAAGCTGGTCAATACTTATCCCCCTAATAATTTAGAACTGGGTTTCCCCTTTTCGGAGTTCAGCCAGATACAACAGGCTCTCGAAGAAATTTATGGCGTTCGGGGCGGCCGGGGATTGGCTATGCGCGCCGGCAGAGAAACCTGGAAATTGGCCCTCAAAGAGTTTGTGCCCGTTCTTGGCATTGGGGATCTCGCTGTACGCACTTTGCCATTGGGCATTAAAATAAAAATTGGTCTGGATGTGTTTGCGCAAACGTTTAACAAGTTCAGTGATCAGCGAGTGCGGCTGGGAGAAGATCATCGCGGCTATCTTTGGATTATTGAACGCTGCCCAATTTGCTGGGACCGAACTTCAACACAGCCATGTTGTCATCTGGCTGTGGGACTTTTGGAACAGGCTTTGGACTGGGTAAGTAAAGGAAGGCGGTTTCATGTGGAAGAGGTTTCATGTGTGGCTGCCGGTGATGATGTTTGTTTGATCGTTATTTCAAAAAAACCAATTGTTTAGACAAATCACCATTTGCTGAATGGCATTTGGGTTTCTTTATGATGTGTAGAGATTATGCGCCGAATCATTTTAACGGACAGAACCCAAATAGCACCGTTTAACGAGCCTGCTCGAGATTTACGGGTGCAAAATAAACCTTTATGGCTGTGGCAAAGGGATTTATTAACGCCGTATAGTGACGAGGAGCGAGAATATCCGGATTGGCAAACTGCTTATAAATTCGAGGATGAAGCAATTGAGTGTTTTGTCCATCGTGATAATCTTTTTTTTAATGAGCCGTTGATCAGGGAATTTATAGAACGGGCAAAAGCGGGCAAACGCCCGGTTCGGTTGGCGTTTCGCGTAAATGATCCTGCCATTGCCACCCATGTGTTTGCTTTAAGCCACTCATTTTTCCCTCAGGGCGATCTGCTTCTAGCAGATATGTGGTATTTGCCACAAGGTTTGTCACAAAGTGTTGATGCCAAACCCATGGTGATTGATACAGAACCATATGAGCGTGGTTATTATCATGTGCCGCCGTATATGGCAACTGAGTTTGGAGATTTGGTTTACCAGTTGCCGCGCAAATCGTTGGTAATCATCGAAAATTGGGTTCACCTTTTTATAGTGGATATTCTTTTTGGCGCCTTTGCCAGAGGGGTTATTTTTGAAAACCGGATCAATATTGATTGGAAGCTGAAACTCAAATTGTTGTTTAAGTCTATTATTGAGCAAAAACAAGTGCTGTCTAATTCTGATATGGTCAAGGTTGGGAAAAATGTCAGTATCGATCCATCTGCCATTATTCACGGCCCAACTACGATTGGCGACAATGTGAATATTGGGGCAGGAGCGGTCATTGATAATTGCATCATCGGCAGTAACGTTACTGTTTCTCAGGGCTGTCAATTGATGTTGAGTGTGGTAAGTGATGGTTGTTTTTTGCCATTTCGCACAGCGTTGTTTATGACATCCTTGATGGAAAATACGATGGTTGCGCAAAATACTTGCTTGCAGCTCTGTGTGATTGGCCGAGATTCGTTTGTTGGTGCCGGCACGACGTTTACAGATTTTAATATTTTAGGTGGTCCTTTACGCACTTTTGGCAAAAAGGGTGATCTTGAAGAAACAAATATGTTGGTTTTGGGTGGTTGTGTGGGGCATCACTGCCGCTTAAGTTCCGGTCTGGTTTTGTATGCGGCCCGTACTGTGGAATCTGACGTGGTGTTGTTGGCTTCTGATAACAGGAAGTTTATTACGAAGAATGTGACCTGGGAAGACAGTGACCATCATCCCTATGTTGATAAGTATCCATACCCTCGGTTGTACCCACGTCAGGATGGGTGATGTTTATCAGGGACAGATATGCTATTGTAGCCGGGTATGGTGGCTGGCTAAACTTCAGATATGGAAGATTCGTTTGCGTTTATTATTCACCCGATTGACCCTAAACGGGATGTGGGTCGAAAGTACCCCACTTTAGGGAAACTACCGGTATGGCTTATTGATTTTCTTTCTTTGTTTTTCCCACCTATCTTTATTTCGGAAATTGAGGGAATTCAATCTGCTGAAAACGGCCGTTTCCTGAAAGGTTGGTTTGTCGCCTGCCCACTCACACCAACCCGCATGGTTACCCTACCCCCCAACGTTGTTTACAAAAAAGTCATACAAACCGGCAAATATGCCCAAAAATTAGGCGCCAAAATGTTAGGACTTGGCGCTTTCACTTCTGTGGTTGGCGATGGCGGCATTACCATTTCGCGCCACCTCGATATTCCGGTTACTACCGGCGACAGCCTCACCGTTGCCATGGCAGCTCATGCCATTCGCAAAGCGGCAGCCATTATGGACATCCCGCTGGAGTCTGCTACCCTGGCTATTATCGGAGCCACAGGCGCTATCGGCTCCGTTTGTGCGGAATTACTGGCTCCTGATGTCAAACAAATGCTTCTCATTGGACGCCGCCAGGAAAAATTAATGCAGGTTGCCGCCCGCGCCCAAGAACAAGGCTGCCAGGATGTACTGATTTCTTCAGATATGTCACAATTAAACCAGGCTCACCTCGTAATTACAGTCACCAGCGCTGTCGAAAGCATCATCGAAGCCCATCATCTGCGAGAAGGGGCCGTGGTGTGTGATGTCGCCCGTCCACGCGATATTTCTCGGCAGGTGGTTGAACAAAGACCCGACATTCTGGTGGTGGAGGGAGGCATGGTGCGCGTACCGGGGCAGGTTAATTTTGGCTTTGATTTCGGTTTCCCGCCCCAAATGGCTTATGCCTGCATGGCAGAAACGATGGCCCTGGCATTAGAGGGTAAATATGAGTCGTATACATTGGGAAAAGACATCAAATTGTCACAAGTGATGACTATTGATAAAATCGCAGGTAAGCACGGTTTTAAATTGGGTGGGTTTCGTAGTTTTGAACGCGCAATCACTGATGCGGAAATAGCCCAAATAAAAGCTTGCAGCCAAACTAACAGTGTGAATCTATACAAGTCAAGTAGTCAACCAGCGTAAAGTTGACACACATTCATGATCAATTTTCAAGGGACAAGCTCATGAGTAACGGTCGAATCTTAATAGTCGAAGACGATTATGATATCTCCAATATGTTACGGATTTTCTTTTCGAACGAGGGATATCAGGTGGAGATTGCGGCTCGAGGAAATGATGCCCTCGAAAAGTGCCGCAAAAAGTTACCGGACTTAATCGTCCTGGACATCATGTTGCCAGATATGGACGGCTATGCTGTGTGCCGCGCCATGCGCACCACCACGCGCACCAGCCACATCCCCATCATCTTCCTTACGCAGAAAGATGAGCGCAGTGATCGCATTGCCGGGCTTGAGCTAGGCGCAGACGATTACATTACCAAACCATTTGATATTGAAGAGCTAAAACTGCGCGTACGTACAGCCATTCGTATTCACCAACGCCAGAACATGACCAATCCAACAACGGGGCTGCCTAGCAGCCGTCTAATTGAAGAACAGCTGCGCACGCTCATGCGCTCTGGTGAATGGAGTTATTTGCAAATTGGGGTCGATAATCTCGGCTATTTCAACGATGTTTATGGCTTTGTTGCCGGTGATGAAGTTTTACGCTTCGCTGCTCTGCTGCTTAATGAGGTGGTGGACGAATTCGGTACCCTTGACGATTTCGTCGGACATCCAGGCGGCGATTCGTTCGTGATCATTACGATGAGCGACAATGTGCTGGCGATGATGGACAAACTGCGCCAACGGTTCAATGAAGAAGTACTGTCGCATTACAATTTTATGGACCGTGAACAGGGTGGTATCACATTAAATGACGGCACTCTGGCGCCGCTGATGCATCTCTCGATTGGCGCTGTTTCTTCACGAACACAGCGGTTTTCTGATATTCGTGAGATTACAGAGATGGCGGCGGAATTGCGGCGTTTGGATCAAACCAAATTTGATCAGGCAAAGTAATAGGAAGCAGGAATCATAAAAGCGCAGTACAGGCTGAGGTTCTCTATTGACCATGAATGAACAAGTCACCTCGGCAAGCACATGGCATGTGCTTGACCACCTTTCTGAAGGTGTCATTATTGCTGAGGCTGACGGCGCAATTTTGTATATCAATCAGGCTGCTATTCAAACCTGTCGTTTTGATGGTGCAGCCGATGATGATCTTTTGTCTTTGCGCGATGTATTTACGGCTTCCCAAGAGTGGGAAGTTTTATTGGACCCACCGGCTGTTGTTGAGTTGAAAGCAGGAAACGGCCGTTTCTACCACTTCCAATCTTTCCCTTTTCAAAACCATATCCAAATTACCTACTCACCGGCGCTCAAAGACACCAGCAAAACGGCCGTTATTGAGCAGCTAAGCACCCTTACCCAAATCAACAGCGAACCTGACTTTAATCATAAATTACAACTCATCGTTGATGGGCTGCGCCTGACCGGCTGGAATCGCGTACTCCTCACCTTACGCGACCAGGACTTTGCTGCCACACAAATCATTTCGGCTG
Source organism: Chloroflexota bacterium (assembly GCA_046496595.1). Classification (GTDB taxonomy): domain Bacteria; phylum Chloroflexota; class Anaerolineae; order Promineifilales; family Promineifilaceae. Next base: position 18,378 of record JAWOGU010000484.1, on the reverse strand, counting down.
GTTTTAGCAGACCAGAGTTGAATCAAATGACTGAAAACGCCATTTCTCCACAGAAATGGCTCTCTTTTCTAAACGCCCCCGACTTCCACCAATATATGCAAGGCTCCTGCTACTTTATCCCTGAAGAAAGCAATTGGGCCATTGAAAACCTGGGCGACGCCATCCCCGCCCCCAGCAGCAACCGTAAAGGGCCGGAATACTGGCAGCCCTATGATTTTCTGATCATTCCCCTGCTCAACCGAGACCAGCAGCGCATTGGCCTCATCAGTCTAGACGAACCGGCAAATGGCCGGCGTCCTGGCCCGCGCACCTTTCAAATTATTGAGCTATACGCCCAATTTGCGGCGTCTGTCATTGAAAACGCACAACTCGTCGATGAAACCCTGGCTCGCAGCGCCGACCTGGAAAACATCGTCCAGGCCAGCCACGCCCTTGCCACGACCCTGGAAGAAGAAAGCATTTTAAATATCGCCAGTGCGCATATGAACAGTGCGGCGCATGGTATTGGCTACCGCATCTACACCTGGAAACCAGCCTTACAAACCCTACGCCTGCTGGAAGAACACATACCCGCTGCCAGACCTGCCCTTAAAACGGCCGTTTCCACACCTGCCAACAGCCAACTCTGGCACATCATCAACAGCAGCGTCGTCCATGCCGCTACGCCGGAAAACCAATTCGTTGGGCTATTGCCGGCGCCGGAATGGTCAGAAAAAGACGCAGCCTACACCAGCACCCTGATCCCCATTCCCGTTTCAGATGAACCGGCGGCTCTGGTACAAATCTTCCATCAAGCCCCGCATCACCTGAATCAACGCGAAATCGACCTTTTGTCGGCCCTGGCCAGCCAGGCCGGCTCTGCCCTGGAAACCGCCTTCATCTTCAACGACACCTACGAAAGAGAGCAGTTCTACAACGCCCTCGGCAGCGTCAGCATGGCCATCAACTTCACCCTGGAACGCGAGACGATTCTCAACCTCATCTGTGACGAAAGTTTACGCATCTTCGACGTAGACGGCGCTTACATCTGGCACATCGAAGGCGACACCTTCAGAGGCAGCGCCGCCAAAGGGTTTGGCGAAGAAAGCTTTGTGGGAACGGCCGTTCCCGTCACAGACGCCGAAGCCTTCGTCGCCTCCATCGTCAACTCCGAACAAGCCACCTACGTCAACAACCTCAGCGAACAAAGCCAAGTCATCCTGCGCCTGCCCAATCCCGAAGCCATTCAAGCCGTCCTCGGCGTTCCCCTGGAACAAGAAGGCATCATCATCGGTGTCCTCGTCCTGGCAGACACACACAACCCCAATCGCTTCAGCGACAAACATATCACCTGGGCCACCATGTTTGGCATCCAGGCCACCATCGCCCTGCGCAACGCCCAACTCTTTGAAGAACTGCGCCGCTTCAACGAAGAACTAGACCTGCGCGTCGCCGAACGCACCCGCGCCCTAAACGAAGAAAGCAGTCGTGTCAAAATTTTGCTGCGCATCACCTCCGAACTTTCTGAAAGTCTCGACCAGGATCACGTCCTCAATCAGGCGCTCCATCTGGTAAACGAAGTCGTCAACGCCACCCAAGGCGTCATCCTGCTCATCAACCAGGAAACCGACGAATTCACTTTCCAGGCCGCCTTTGGCTTGGAGCGCCCCATTCCACCTCAAGGCGTTCCCACCGGCATGAGCACCAAAGAAGGCCTGGCCGGGTGGATGATCGACAACCGTTCCGCCGTCATCGTAGACGACACAGAAAAAGACCCCAGATGGGTCATCCGACCCTCCAGCCAGGAACATAGATCCGTACTCGGCGTGCCTCTCATCTCCAATGATGAAGTGATCGGTGTGCTGATGCTCTTCCACCTGGAGCCAGACGTTTTCACCATGCAGCAGCTCGATCTCGTCGAAGCCGCCGCCATCCAGGTCGCCAACGCCATCAACAACGCCAACCTCTACCGCCTCATCCGCGACCAGGCCGAACGCCTTGGCCGGCTGCTCTACGCCGAACAAATCGAAACAGCCAAAAGTCAGGCCATCCTGGAAAGCATCGCCGATGGCGTCGTCGTGGCAGACAACCGCAGCGAAATCATCCTGGCAAATCATCCCGCCAGCGCCATTCTAGACATACCTCGCACTCAACTCATCGGCAAATCAGTCAACGAACTTTTAGGTCTATACGGCCATTCCGGCGATTCCTGGATCAACACCATCGAAATCTGGGCGCTCAACGCAGACCGCATCAAAGAATGGACCTATTTGGCCGATCAACTCACCATCGAAGACAAAGTCGTCAGCGTCCACCTTTCCCCCGTGTTAGCCGGGAAACAGTTCTTTGGCACAGTCTCCATCTTCCGCGACATCACCAAAGAAGTAGAAGTAGATAAACTCAAAAGCGAATTTGTCTCCACAGTTTCCCATGAACTGCGCACTCCCATGACCTCCATTAAAGGGTATGCAGACCTGATGCTCATGGGCGCGGCCGGTCCCATGAGTCCGCCACAAGCAAGATACCTGAAAGTCATTAAAAACAATGCAGACCGGCTCCACATGCTCGTCAATGATCTGCTCAACATCTCGCGCATCGAAACCGGCAAAACCACTCTGGACCTACGGCCGCTAGACATCCCGCAAATCATCGATCAAGTTGTAGAAGGGCACTTGCGCGGCCGCGTCCAACACGAAAACAAAAAACTCAACACAGGCACAGATATAGAACCTTCCCTGCCCCTCGTCAACGCCGACCATGCTCGCGTGACCCAAATTTTGACCAATCTCATTGACAACGCCTTCAACTACACACCCGAAGGAGGCAATATTCGTCTATCCGCCAAAGCCAACGGCGATTACGTCTTTGTCAGCGTCAGCGACACAGGCATCGGCATTTCGGAAGAAAATCAAAAGAAAATCTTCGAGCGCTTTTTCCGGGCAGAAGATGAACAAGTTCAAGCCATTCCCGGAACAGGTCTTGGTCTGGCTATTGTACGCAGTCTCATCGAAATGCACGGCGGCATCCTTCAGGTTGACAGCACTCTAGGGGAAGGCAGCACCTTCACTTTCAATTTACCAGCAGTCGTCGAGGATAGCGATCCCACTTGATCGCAATCCACCATAACAAGAGACGGTAAGCTATGACAAAAATTTTAATCGCAGAAGATGATCAAGATATACGCGAACTGGTTGTTCTGACACTTCAGTTTAACGGCTTTGATGTCACCAGCGTGGAAAATGGCGCATTGGCGGTCGAAGCAGCTCAAACCAAGCAGTTTGATCTGATCCTCATGGACGTTCGTATGCCCCGCATGACAGGGTATGAAGCTTGCCGTCGGCTTAAAGAAATTGATTCCACCAAAGATGTCCCGGTCATATTTCTTTCCGCCAAAGGACAAGAATCGGAAATACAAACCGGGTTAAGCGTTGGCGCTTCCCAATATATTCTCAAACCATTTGCGCCAGACGAACTAATCGGCACGATTAACCGTGTCTTGAAGAAATAATCTACTATTTAAGCGAAAAACCGCGCGATCTATGAGCATCACAACCGTCGGTAACCACTTGATTCACTACGAAGTCCTGGGACGAGGCGAGCCTTTGATTTTTGTACACGGCTGGCTTGGTTCCTGGCGCTATTGGTGGTCATCGATGCAGGCGCTTTCTACAAAACATCGCGCTTTTGCGTTTGATCTTTGGGGATTTGGCGATTCCAGTAAAGAGGCAGATCAATATAGTATCCGCTCTTACGTCACCATGATTGATCAGTTTATCAACCAACTGGGCATCATGAAACCGGTGACGTTGATCGGGCATGGTTTAGGCGCGGCTGCCGCTTTGAAATATACGATGACCTATCCGGAAAGCATAGAAAAACTGGTGACGGTGGCGCTGCCCATTACCGGTTCTTATATGGAACCCCGTCTGGTGGACTCTTCACCAGATTTTATATTGAAGCAGTTGGGGAAAGCCAACTCTTTCAATGAAGTGGATTCCGAAGTAAGGAAAACAGATCCCGCCGCCATGAATGCGCTAGCTTCTGAAATTGCCAATATGAATTTGGTGGCCGATATAGCCAACTGCCCGCGCCCCATTTTGATGGTATTTGGTAACCAGGACTCGATTGTGAAACCACCGGATGGTGAATATTATCATCTGCGCCGCTCAGGCAACAATCGTTTTTATGTGGGGTTGGATACCTGCCATCATTTTCCCATGCTGCAAGAAAAGGCTGTCTTTAACCGGCTGATCTTGGATTTCCTACATGCTGAAGACTTAAGCGACCTGGCGCCCAAAGAATATTGGCAGCGTCGTACTCGCTAATTGCGGCCATTGTTAACTGGTCCAGACCATTTTCCTCAATCTCGACATACCATCTGGCTGTCACAACAAGTAAATAGTTTATCGGAAAGAACCGCCCGGTGATTTCCCCAAGCTGAATCAGTAAGGAGTGTCCCATGAGTAGTTTCAAGTTTCAGGCGTGGCCCACTGAGTTCCGCAGCATCAATCAATATTTTGGCGCAAATCCGCAAAATTATGCTCAATTTGGTTTACCCGGTCATGAAGGCATTGATATTATGGCCCCCACGGGCAGCAAAGTGTTTTCTGTGGCGCCGGGAACTGTCAAAATGGTGCAGGCGGATCCTGCCGGACACAATTATGGCAAACACATTCGCATTGAACACGCAGACGGCTACGAAACGATTTATGCCCATTTGCAGGATGTTTCAGTACGGGCAGGTCAGGCAGTTGAGGCTGGCAGTCTGCTTGGTACAGCGGATAACACCGGGAACAGTTTTGGCTCTCATTTGCACCTCACACTGAAACACCGGGGGGAAACTCAGGGGAATTGGCCGGGTAATATTGTGGATCCGACGCCGTTTTTGCTGCCTCTGCTGGGCGTGCAAAGACCGGCCGGACCTTTTACGAATGGCTGGGCTTATCGCGATGGTGTTTTTGTGATCAACGATCTGGCGCAGGCGAATACCGGGGGCATCAATTTAAGAGAAACGCCCAGTGTGAATGGCAAGCTCATTGATTTGGTCCCTGGCGGTACGGTGATGGTTATTACCGGACCTGCCAGGGGACAGTATCTGCCGGTGCAGGTACCAACGGCCGCTTTAAGCAACAGCGTACCCACACCTCCTCTACCCAAACCTCAACCCGGTTCAGATTCGGATAATGAGTTGGTAGATGGCTGGGCATTTGCCAGTTACCTGACGCCGTCTGGCAATAAGGCAGTGGTGGGGCAATATGGCATCAACCTGCGCGCTGCGCCGCAGCGGACAGGCCAGAATATTGGGCTGGTGGCAGGAGGCAGTACCATTGAGGTGACGGGCGCGCAGCAGGGTGAATATTTGCCGGTGCGGGTTCATGTGAATCAGTTTTCCGGCCCGGTTAATATTCCTGACCGGGTGACGCCCCCCACGCCGCCACCGGCGCCGACTCCGGATTCAATTTTGGGTTGGGCCTGGTCGGGCAATTTGTCTGTGCAGGGTAACGAAGCCATTTCAGGGCGTTTTGGCACCAATTTAAGGGCGACGCCGGCGCGCACGGGCGCGAAGCTGGGCACTTTGCGCGAGGGAGCGCGGGCGCAGGTGGCGGGTAAGGTGAAGGGAGAGTTTACGCCTGTGCGCGCCGCCAAAGCGGACATCAGTGATTTACCGGCTGTGCTGCCGCCGGTTGAACAACCGGAGGGCGCCACTCAACCGACCGAACCACTGCCGCCGCTTATCCCTGTGCATGATACGACACCGGGCTGGGCTTTTACATCGGGGATTGTGGTTTCGGGCACAACGGCCGTTACCGGTCCGTATGGTCTCAATTTGCGTGATGCACCCCGGCGGAACGCCAACAACATCGGTTTTGTGCCTGGCAATGCCCACATCACCGTCACCGGAGCGGCACAGGGCGAATACACCCCCGTACGCGTGGATGACAAGATTTTGCAGCCGCCCTTCGGCAGTGGCGCTCCTTCCCCTTCTCCCAATCCGCCGCTTAATCCGGACCCGGAACCGATGGGACACGCTGAAATCGGGCTGCACGCCTCCGCCGACCCCGATATTTACGATGACGAGGTGCAAGAATTCGCCGACACGCGCCCCGGCATGATCAAACTGCTCAGTTTCCATAATCCCAACGGCATCCGCAAACTGACAGCCCAACATCCCGACGCCAAATGGGTCGTACGCGCGTTTTTGGATTTTGGCGGGCGCAACATTAGTCCCCGACAGTTTCTGAACGACACTCTGAGCGACATGCAGCGCACCCTGAATCTGCTGCAAGGCAAGAAGGTGGTCATTGAACTACACAATGAACCCAATTTGCGCCCTGAAGGATTGTTTAGCTCCTGGGCAGACGGCGCGGCGTTTGCCCGTTGGTGGCTGGAACTGCACCAGCTTTACAAGCAGGCGCTGCCAGGCTACCGCTATATCTATCCCGGACTCTCGCCGGGTGGCGCTGTCGCGGACTTCAAACATGACCACATCCAGTTTATTGAAGCCAGCCGGGCGGCAGTGGAAGCCGCCGATGGCCTGGGCGTGCATCTCTACTGGTCCAATATCTATCCGATGCAGCGCAGCCTGGACGTGCTGGATGATTACATTGCCCGTTTCCGGTACAAACCCATTTACGTGACAGAAGCCAGCAACAACAAAGGGGGCACACCGGCGCACATGAAAGGACGGCAGTACATTGAATTCTGGCAGGAATTACAGAAGCGGCCTACGGTACAAGGCGTCACTTACTTTGTGGCCTCCGCCAGCAATCCGGCCTTTAAGGAAGAGGTGTGGGTAGGCCGGGGCATCGGTAAAGTGGTGGGCAGGCGCTAACCATGAAGCTGATCACGTTTGTTCACAACGAGATTGTTCGGATTGGGGCTGTTACGGACCAGGGCATTGTCGATTTAACGGCCGTTGCGCCCGACATGCTCACCCTCATCGACCTGGGAGCGGCGGGTCTGGCCGCGGCCCAAGAAATCGCACGCACCACGCCGCCAGCCTGGCAGCTCCACGATGTCTACCTGCTGGCGCCTATTCCCACTCCCCGGCGCAACGTCATGTGCCTGGGACTGAACTACGCGGAACACGCCGTAGAATCGTACACGGCTCGCGGTAAAAAGAGCGAACTGCCGGCAGTTCCCATTGTGTTTACCAAGGCGACAACGGCCGTTAACGCCCCCTACGCCTCCATCCCCTACGATCCCACCGTCTCAGAACAAATCGATTACGAAGTAGAACTCGGCGTCATCATCGGTAAACCCGGCAAAAACATTGCAGCCGAACAAGCCCTGGACCACGTCTTCGGCTACACCATCATCAACGACATCAGCGCCCGCGATCTGCAATATCAACACAAACAATACTTCATAGGCAAAAGTCTGGACGGCGCCTGCCCCATGGGACCCTGGATTATCACCCGCGACGCCCTGCCCGACCCGCATCAACTTCACATCACCAGCCGCGTCAACGGTGTCACCAAACAAGACAGCAGCACACAATACATGATCTTCACCATCCCCGCCATCATCAACCACCTGGCTCGCGGCATGACCCTGTTAGCCGGCGATATCATTGCCACCGGCACGCCCAGCGGCGTCGGTTTTGCGCGCACGCCGCCCGAATTTCTACAGCCCGGTGACGTACTGGAAAGTGAAATCGAAATGATAGGAACCCTACGCAATCAAATCGGTTGATCGCTTCCTCACAAACCACCTGGGTAACGCTCATAAAATCCGACCTGTTTTTGACAACGCAGAGGGGACTGGCTATAATCTTCAAGCTAAGTAGGCTGAGTTGCTGTTGGGAACGCACTTTACATTCTAAACAATTAACAATGTGTGGTGCATAGAGTGACGATCCGAGAGAAATCTTGTGTTCTGTTGTCAGCTCTGAGGAACATGTTTAAGTAAAGTCTTATAACTTACTTAATTCCCCTAAACAACGGTACATCTAGAGTTACGAAATTATTAACTCGGCCGTGTTCACTTTTACTCCTTGTGACGGCCGAGTTTTTTTCTTGAAAATCCACATCCCCTTTTTGGAAGAGTTTATTAAATGTCGAGCGAAGATGCACAGTTTTTACAAGAATTATTAGATCAGCATGATTATGAACTGCCGGAAGCTGGCGATATCCGCAAGGGTATTATCGTCGCTATTAACAACCAGGGAATCATCGTTGATCTAGGCTTAAAACGCGATGGTCTGGTTCCTCCCAGCGATTTAAGCAAATTGTCTGACGAAGATCGGGCAGCTCTCAAAGTGAATGATGAGATTCCTGTTTTCATCCTGGACACCGAGCAATCAGACAGCCTCATCGTCTCTATTCACATGGCTATGCTCAATCAAGATTGGATTGACGCCGAAGCCCTGATGGAAAGCGGCGAAATCATTGAAGAGGAAATAACCGGGTACAACAAAGGCGGCGCCATTATCCCATTTGGCCGCTTACGCGGTTTTGTGCCCGCATCGCATCTCACCGATCTGACACCGGGTATGAGCGACCGCAAACGGCAGCAGCGCCTGGCCAAACTGCGTGGCCAAAAACTGCCCGTTAAAATCATTGAAGTGGATCGCCGCCGCCGCCGCTTGGTATTCTCCCAACGCGACGCCCAAAAAGAATGGGAAGAAAAGTGCAAGACCGAACTTTTAGAAAACCTGAAAGAAGGCGACATCTTGACTGGTCGCGTGAGCGGCTTGCGTGATTTTGGCATTTTTGTTGACATTGGCGGCGCTGACGGTCTGGTTCATATTTCCGAACTGGCCTGGCACCGTATTGATCATCCCCGCGAAGTTGTTAAGGTGGGTGACGAAGTTCAGGTGGTCGTGCTCAAACTGGATCAGGGTGAACAGCGGATTAGCCTGAGCCGCAAGCAGGTATTGACCAATCCCTGGGACAACATTGAAGAGCGGTACGAACTGAATCAATTGGTCGAAGGGACCATTACCCGCATTTTGGATTACGGCGCGTTTGCTGAAATCGAACCGGGCATTGAAGGGCTGCTGCACGTTTCCCAATTATCGCGCACCAACGTCGAAAAAGCTTCTGAGGTTGTCAAAGAAGGGGAAACGCATTTGCTGCGAGTGGTGAGCATTGATCAGCGTCGTCAGCGAATCGGTTTAAGCCTGAAAGCTGTGACGGCTCAAGAACAAATTGAGTGGATGGCCCAACACATGTCCAGTGCCGAAGAATTGGCAGATACAAGTGTAGATGAATCTGCTGTGGCTGCCGCCGAGGCGGCGGTAGCTGAGGAAACGGCCGTTACGGCTGAAGAAGAATAAACCAGGAGACTTATGTCGAGTAAAGATAAATTAGAAGTGGAAGGCACCGTCGTTGAACTGCTGCCGAATACGCAGTTCAAAATTGCGTTGGACAATGGGCATGAAGTATTGGCCTACCTGTCCGGCAGAATGCGCAAATATTACATCCGCATCTTACTTGGTGATCGGGTGAGATTGGAAATGACCCCATACGATTTAGGGCGCGGGCGTATCACCTATCGTTATCATCGCAGCCGCAGCCCGCAACAAGGCGGCGCCTGATTGTTTTACCGGTATTAAAGGCGTTTTACCCACACCATTCAAATCGACATACGTTAAGATAAAAAAAGCCACAACGGCCGTTGTGGCTTTTATCGTTTTAAATAAACAATGATCGGTTCACCAGCTATCGGGAAATCACATAACTAACCCAATCACGGATTTGCAGCTTCTCGACCACTCGCCCACCGGCCTGTGCCACGGCCGTTTCCACGCCCTCACCCTGCGCTTCAATGATACCGCTCAAAATTAAACGGCCGTTCTCCGCCACGTAAGAAAGTAGATCGTCCTGTTCCAGCAGGTTGACAATCACCGGCGCCAGAATGTTCACCACAACCACATCCCACCCCTTTTCCGTCACCTGCGCCAGCGTGCCTTGAAACAGCGTCAACCGTTCTGTTATCTCATTCTTTGCCGCATTATCCTGGGTCGCAGCCACCGCCAGTTCATCCGTATCAAACGCCAACAAACGGCTGGCTCCCAGTTTTGCCGCCGCAATCGCCAGAATTCCGGAGCCGGTACCCACGTCCAGCACAGTCTGGCCTGGTGTCACAGATGTTTCCAGGGCGCGCAAACACATTTGCGTGGTGGGATGCAGCCCGGTGCCAAAAGCCATGCCCGGGTCCAGCGTTAAAACCACGTCATCCGGCCGAATCCCATCTTCATCTGCCGTAGAACTGTCTCCTGGCTCCAGCCAGCTCGGCTGAATCCATATTTTCTGGCCTATACGAAATGGGTGATAGTGCGCCTTCCAGGCGTTTGCCCAATCTTCATCTTGTAATTTGCGGAATTTGGGTGGAGGAATGGGGTATAAACGGCCGTATTGATACACCACCTCTTCAATTCGTCCTCGAAATTCAGGTGTATCCTTCTCTTCGGCTACGTAAATCTTAACCGTGACGGCTGGTTCCAGAGCGTCGGGATCCAGGTCATCTTCGTCACCCAACTGCTCCAAGACCACACTTTCCTGGTAGGCAAATGGTTTGAGCGCGTCAGCAATAGCCTCCGCCCCTTCCCCGTCAGTCACCACACTCACTTCAAGCCAATACATAATTAGAAACCTAACGCATCTTTCAGATGGCCCAGAAAACCGCGATCACGCTGCGGCACCACTTCTTTACCCAGCGTTCCCGCTAACTTTTGGAACAAGGCTCGTTGCTCTTCAGATAATTTTTTCGGGATGGTCACATGAATCAACACGTGTTGATCCCCCCGCCCCATATCCACACCCCGCCCGCTGCGATCCAGCCGCGGCACGCCTATTTGCTTCAACTTAAAGACTTTACCGGATTCGACGCCAGGCGGGATGGTCAGGCTTGTTTCGCCGTCAATTGTAGGGACTTTCACTTCATCCCCCAGAGCAGCCTGGGCCACGTTAATTTCCAGATCCATCCAGATATCGTCACCCCGGCGCTCAAAAAATTTATGTTTGTTAACCCGGATGATCACGTACAGGTTTCCCGGCGGACCGCCATCGGCGCCAGGCGTACCCTCTCCGGAGAGACGTATCTGGGTGTCGTTATCAACGCCCGGAGGTACTTTTACCTTCAAGGTGCGGGTTTCTTGGACCAGTTTATTGCCGTGACAAGTACTGCACGGCGTCTCAATCACTTCGCCAGTTCCCCGACAATTGGGACAGGCCGTCACGTTCACAAACGAGCCTAGAATCGACTGCTGTACCCGGCGCACTTCACCACTGCCGCTGCACGTAGGGCAGCGCTGGGGGCGAGATCCCGGTTCGGCGCCAGAACCATTACAGGACGGGCACATCGCCGGGCGCTCGACATCTATCTCTTTATCCACGCCAAAGACAGCTTCCTCAAACGAGATCTTTAAGTCATAACGCAGATCGCTGCCGCGCCGTGGGCCGCGCCGCTGACGGCGGGCATTGCCGCCAAAACCGCCAAAGAACTCTTCGAAAATGTCGGCAACGCTGCCAAAACCGCCCTCGAAACCGGAGAAACCGGCGCCGCCTTCCATGCCTGCATGACCAAAACGATCATAGCGCGCCCGCGTGTCATCGTCAGACAAGGCTTCGTAGGCTTCGTTGACTTCTTTGAACTTTTCGTCGGAGCCTGGTTCTTTACTGACGTCGGGATGATACTCCCGCGCCAGGCGGCGATAGGCTTTTTTGAGTTCTTCTTTGGTGGCGTTTCGAGAAACGCCTAACACTTCGTAGTAATCTCGTTTGTTTGCCATAGAAAAAGTGACAGCAGGTTACAGGAAAATATACCCATAACCTGCTGTAAATAAACGGATTTGTACCGTTTTACTCGCTGAATTCGCCTTCAATCACGTCTTCATCTGATCCTTTGGGACCAGCGCCGGGATCACCGGCAGCTTCACCGGCTCCCGGATCAGCAGGACCAGCCTGCTGCTGGTACATGGCTGCGCCGGCCTGCTGGAGGACGTTTTGCAGTTGGGCGGCGCCGTCTTTCATGGCTACGGCGTCGCCGCCTTCCATGGCGGATTTCACGACATCAATTTGGGCTTGAACGGCCGTTTTCTGAGCGTCAGGAATATTAGCAGCATTATCCGCCAGGAATTTCTCGGCTGCGTACACCGCCGAATCCGCCATGTTGCGCGCTTCCACCGCTTCCTTACGCTTCAAGTCTTCTGCCGCGTGCTGCTCCGCATCCTGCACCATGCGCTCGATTTCCATGTCTTGCAAACCGCTGGATGGAATGATCTGCATTGCCTGTTCGCGGCTGGTCGCCTTGTCTTTAGCCGTCACATTCAAAATGCCATCGGCGTTGATATCGAATGTAACCTCAATCTGCGGCACACCCCGCGGCGCCGGCGGAATACCATCCAGGATGAACTTGCCCAGGCTTTTATTATCCGCTGCCATGGGGCGTTCGCCCTGCGTGACGTGAATTTCTACCTGCGTTTGCATATCAGCGGCAGTGGAGAAGACCTGGCCTTTACGCGTGGGGATGGTGGTATTACGGTCAATCAACGGCGTTGCCACGCCGCCCAGTGTCTCAATGCTCAAGGTCAGAGGTGTCACGTCCAAGAGCAGCACGTCTTTTACGTCACCGCCCAATACACCGGCCTGAATCGCCGCGCCAATACCCACCACCTCATCCGGATTGACGCCTTTGTGTGGCTCCCGGTTGAAGAACTTACGCACTGCTTCCTGAATGGCAGGCGCCCGGGTCATACCACCAACCAATACCACCTCGGTAATCTCAGAAGTAGACAAACCGGCGTCTTTTAACGCCTGACGGCACGGTTCGATGGAGCGCCGCACCAGGTCTTCGGTCAACTGTTCCAGTTTGGCGCGGCTCAGGGTCATGTTCAAATGCTTGGGACCGGTAGCATCGGCCGTGATATAGGGCAGATTTAACTCGGTTTGCATCATGGTTGAGAGTTCGATTTTGGCTTTCTCAGAGGCTTCTTTCAAGCGCTGCAAAGCCTGACGGTCCTGGCGCAGGTCAATGCCCTGCTCCATTTTGAACTGCTCTGCGGCCCAGTCGATGATTTTCTGGTCAAAGTCGTCGCCGCCAAGGAAAGTGTCGCCATTGGTGGATTTCACTTCAAAGACGCCATCCCCCACTTCCAGGATGGAGATGTCGAAGGTGCCGCCGCCCAGGTCATAGACCGCAATCATTTCATCTTTTTTGTTGCCAATGCCATAGGCCAGGGAGGAGGCTGTCGGCTCATTGACGATACGCATCACTTCCAAACCGGCAATTTTACCGGCGTCTTTGGTGGCCTGACGCTGGCTGTCGTTAAAGTAGGCGGGCACGGTGATGACGGCCTGGGTGACCGGCTGGCCCAGATAAGCCTCGGCGTCTGTTTTGATTTTTTGCAGGATCATGGCGGAGACTTCCGGCGGGGAGTATTCCCGTTCGTTCATCACCACCCGGATATCGCCGTTGGCTGCCTTGCGGATATCATAGGGCACGTAGCCGCGCGCCCGTTCTACTTCCGGATCGTCGTATTTGCGGCCCATGAAGCGTTTCACGGAATAAATGGTGTTGGTGGCATTAACGACGGACTGCCGTTTAGCTACCTGCCCCACCAGACGTTCACCTGTTTTAGGATTCACAGCAACGATAGAGGGAAACAGGCGGCTGCCTTCCGCGCTGGGAATCACAACGGGTTCACCCCCTTCCATGACGGCTGCTACAGAGTTTGTTGTACCCAGATCGATACCGATTATTTTACCCATTTTTTTGTCCTCGTTTTCTTTATGATTGTCTGATGTGACCGTGGTCAATTGTACGCCACGCTGCGCCAGACGCTTATTATGCTGCTACGTTTACTAAGGATGGGCGGATCACGCGATCACCCATTTTGTATCCTTTTTGCAATTCTTTAATGACGATGCCGCTTTCGTACTCGTCGGATGGTTCTTGCATGATGGCTTCGTGGCAGTTGGGATCAAACATTTGCCCTACAGACTGGATGGTTTCGACATTAAAGCTTTCCAGGACGTTAGCCAGTTTGCGGTTTACCAATTCGATGCCTGCAAACCAACTATCTTCATGAATGATGTCTGGCACATTGTCAAAGGCGCGCTCAAAATCATCGATCACCGGCAGCAGTCTGGTGACCATATCTGTGGCGGCGCGCACCTGAATTTCGACGCGCTGTTTTTCCATGCGTTTGCGCGCGTTGGCAAATTCGGCCTGTGAGCGCATCCAGCCATCCAGGTTTTTGGCGGCTTCTTCTTGTGCAGCGGCTAACAATTCTCCACAGGTGGGTTCGGCTGGGGTGGTGTCGGAAACGGCCGTTTCCCCTTCCACTCCATTTGCCATCACTTCCTGCTCTTTTTCCACTTCAGGGGTTGTTTCTTTTACTTTTTCGTCATTCACTGATATCAACCTCTTCGTTTATACTGTTTCCTTCTGGTAATTCATCCAGATAATAATCGTAAACAAGATTGCTCATGAGATCCGCCACATAACGCACGGCGGCTACATTACGCCCATATGGCATTCGGGTGGGGCCAATGACCGCCACCGTGCCGCTAAAATGCTCCAGCACACCATACCGCGAAAGGATAATCGTGCAATCTTTTAATTCTTCCCAACGTCCTTCCCCGCCGATCAATACCTGCACACCTCGATTATCCGCGCCCGTTGTGCCTGAAATCACATCCGCCAGCAGGTTCTGCTCTTCCAACACGCGCACAGCCTGCCGCGTGCCTTCATTTCCCAGCAAATTAACCACACCATCCCGGTAAATATTGCTGATAGCCCGATCATCAGCCCGTTTGAGTACATCCAAAACAAGCCGGGTGGCATCGCCCTCTAAGGAGTCCAGGCTGGGAAAAAGGGCCAGAATATCCTCATACGTGTTGTTGGCAAACAAGTCGTTTAAGCGGTTGGCTGCCACACTTAATTGCGACTGCGCCAGCGGTTCGGCCAATATCAGCATCTGCTGTGACACCTCACCGCCCACCATTACCACAATCATCAACACCAATCTATCCTGGGTGGAAATGAGTTGGACATGCTTAAAACGGTTTACCGGACGCTGCGGCGCGGTAACAAAACTGGCGCCTTGTGACGTATGCGCCAGAATAGCCGCCGCCAACTGCATCCACTGGTTTAAATCCAATCTTGCCTGATGGAATTGATGCCGGATCATCTGTTGTTCATGAACAGGGAGGCGAAACTCGCCCAACAATTTTTGCACAAAATACCGGTATCCGGCTTCCGTAGGAATACGTCCGGCAGAGGTGTGCAACTGCACCAGATAACCCATTTCGCCTAGAGCCGCCAGTTCATTACGCACCGTAGCAGGACTGATCCGCATCTCGAAGCGATTGACCAGCATATTGGATCCCACCGGCATACCCGTTTCAATAAAGGTACGGATAACCAGATCGAGGATTCTTTCTTGACGGTCGGTTAATGGATAATCCATGTGGATTTTTCACGACAAGGGCGAACTGTTTAGTTCGCCCTAAGTGCTCTTTTTATCCCTGGCACTCACACCTGTAGAGTGCTAAGGGTATGCTTTAATTATCATATCATGGGGACAGATCAGCGTCAAATAAGAACCCTGTTAGATTTTGGGGGAGTGGGGGAAGCGGAGGTCAGATAAGGGGTGGGGAAACGGCCGTTTTCCCCTTGTCATACCCCCATTCTATTAGCGAGAAAAAGGAGTTCCTAATTCTTCCTGTTAACCGCCTGCGCCGAAGAAGAAGCAGGCTGTCCATTAGCAGAAGCGGCTTCAGCTTGCTTCTCATGCGTCACCACCACTTGAGAGGGCTTCACCTCAGAACGGATTCGGTTCCCATTGCGCCGATCAATAATCTGCCAGACGGTACGCAAAATGATTTTAATGTCAAGCAGCACTGACCAGTTCTCCGAATACCATAAATCGTACTTGGTGCGCTCCATAATGGAGGTGTCGCCACGCAGCCCATTAACCTGCGCCCAGCCCGTCATGCCGCCCTTCTCGCGGTGACGGTCCATATAGCGCGGCACAATTTTACGGAATTGGGCCACATAGTGAGCCTGCTCAGGTCTTGGACCCACCAGGCTCATCTCGCCCAAAAACACATTGATGAGATTCGGCAGCTCATCCACCTCAATCTGCCGCAGCAGCCGGCCGATTTTTGTCTGGCGTGGATCATCTTCCATGGTCCATCCTGGGCCGTTTTTCTCGGCGTCCAGGCGCATAGATCGGAATTTCAGCATCAAAAATGGCTTCCCGTCCAAACCCATCCGTTCCTGAACAAAAAACACCGGACCAGGCGATTCTAATTTGATCAAGATAGCCACAAACAACAGCAGCGGAGACAAGGCGATCATGCCCAGAGTGGAGCCAAAGAAATCAATCCAGCGCTTAAAAATAAGCATGTAACCACGCAGGGCAAAATCACGCACTGTCAGCAAAGGCAGCCCGCCCAAATCATCAATAGTGGCTTGCGTCGTCACGAATTGGAAAATGTCAGGAAATGTTTTAATAGAAACGCGGCCTCGTTCACAATATGAAATCACGCGCACGGTTTCCCGGTGGCCTTTTTCCGGCATGGCGATGATCACTTCATCAATTTGATAGGATTCAATCAGTTCCGGCAAATCCTCTGGCCGCCCCACAACGGGAATGCCATTTACTTCAGTCACCTCGTCGCCATTGACAATGCCCACCAGCTTGTAGCCCAAATCAGGCCGCCACAAAATACGCTGCACCACAATTTGCGCCATATCGCCCGTGCCCACCACCAACAGCCGATCTTGACCAATGCCATATCGCCGCCGTATGACGCCACGCATGACCTGATGCACCGCCCGCCCCACGACGAGTAAGATGATGGTAATCACCCAGGCGTAAATGACTAAGGTACGAGGAAAATCTCGAATGACGTCTTCGCCTTTGAACGCAAAGGTGGAGACAGCCACGGACACAAGCGTGCCAATCGAAACAGCTGCAAAGATGTAATAGAATTGGTCTACACGAGAAACGGCTCTGGGGATGTAATATTGTCGATATAGAAACAGGACAACAATGATGCTAACAACCTGGACAGCAATCAACCCATAATAATTGATCAGGGCGATTGGATTCTCTAGGGGTTCGGGCCAGGGAATGATGAACCGCAGCTCATAGGCCAGAATAAACCCGGTACAAATCAGAACCGCATCGAGCACAACCAGCGAAATAGTATAGGTTGTACGAACTTTTTGATTAATCATTTTCCAACATGCCTTTTTGACTCTTTCATATTGTAGCAGAGGGCAATTTCCCTACAAATAAGCGATTTCTCAGCGTTTAAGCATCTCTTAGCCTACGCCAAGCTATTGTTTATTAAGTACAGTTAACATGGTAAAAATTACAATCTATCTTGATGGCTGTCAGGCGAATAATTGGGGCTTGAAACGGCCGTTATCCACATCATTTTTCTGGAGAATTTCATGAAATCACGGGTCCTAAGCGTCATCACCATTCTCATTTTTTCTATCACGGCCTTTGGGTTTGGCTATTTTCTGGCTCAATCCCCCTGGGCGCCGTATGCTATTTTTGGGGCAGCCTCCACCACGCCAAAGGAGGCCGAGGATGTTTTTGCGCCTTTTTGGGAAGTTTGGGCATTGGTGCATACCCGTTATTATGATCAGCCAGTGGATGATGCGCTGCTGACGAAAGGGGCCATCGACGGGATGCTGGCGGCCTTAAATGACGATCACTCCCGCTATCTTTCGCCCGCCGATGAAGTAGCCGCCAGACAGACGATGTCGGGAGAGTTTCAGGGCATTGGCGCGGAAGTGGAGTCGCGGGACGATTTTATTACGATTGTGTCGCCTATCGACGGTTCTCCGGCAGAGGCTGCCGGTTTGCGGCCGGGAGACCGCTTGTTGGAAGCGAACGGCGTTGACTTAACGGGCATGGATGTCATTGACGCCGCTAATCTGGTGCGCGGTCCAGCAGGAACGGCCGTTCTCCTGCTTATTCAACGCGGCGACGAGCAATTTGAACTGGAAATCATCCGTGATGTGGTAGAACTAAAAAGTGTTCGCAGTGAAATCCTCGACGGCAACATCGCCTACCTGCGCCTCAGCCGCTTCGGGGATAACTCGGCAGTTGAACTGGAAGAAGCACTGACAGACCTCATCAGCGCCAACCCGGAAGGTTTCATTCTGGATTTGCGGCGAAACCCCGGCGGCAGTCTGGACACCGCCATTGACATTGCCGACCAGTTCTTGCCGGCGGGCATTATTTTGCGGGAACGCTTCGGCGATGGCCGTGAACGGCTGTATGAATCGACCGACAAAGGACTGGCGGAAGAAATACCACTGGTCGTTCTGATAGATGAAGGCAGCGCCAGCGCCTCAGAAGTGCTGGCAGGCGCCATCCGCGATGAAGGGCGCGGCGCTTTAATTGGGCAAACAACATTTGGCAAG
>JAWOGU010000386.1:0-2897 GCA_046496595.1 Chloroflexota bacterium | reverse complement strand
AGCTTTGGCGGCGGCGCCACGCGCAAATAGGTGCGCAGTCCGGCTTCTTCCCGTTCTCCCAACCACTGCGCCGCCTGCTTAAACCGCTTGTATTCCCGCAGTTGGCGGATCAGCGCCTCCGCCAGATCCTCGTCATCCTCTTCGTCTCCGGGCAGCGCCGGTATTTTAGGCAGCAGCGCCCGGCTTTTGATGAGCGACAACCGCGCCCCGATTACCAGGAAATCAATCAGATGCTCCACCCGGTCTTCCTTCATGGCTTCGATCTGGCGCAGGTATTGGCTCGTCACCTGGATCAGCGAAATGGCGGTGATGTCCATCTCATCCCGATCAATCAGATGCAGCAGCAGGTCCAGCGGTCCGGCAAAAGCCGGTAAGTCGATCTTGTAAGAAGTGGTCATCGTTTATTCACGGTACTCATTCATCCCCGTCCCTGAGCTTGTCGAAGGGGAATCGGTTTCGACAGGCTCAACCTACGGGGGGTGTGAACGGTTGCTATTCACGCGGCCGCATCAGGCAGTAGACAAAGCCGTTCATTTGCACCAGCGTCACCGTTTCATACTGCTGGCCGATGGCCTCCAGCACCGGCGGCGGGTAGAACTGCGCCCGCAGCACGATGGTATCAAAGGCTTGGGCGTTGAGCATATCGATCATTTCCGTCAGGTCAACCTGGTTGTTGTTGTACAGGTTGAGAAGCTGCGTCGGATTGGTGACGATCTCGCGGCCGATGAAAAAGTTAAAACCGGCGTCTTCGGCGAAGGCCGGGGTATCGCCCTGGGCTACAAATTGGGCGATTTCAATGCCGGCGGCGGTGTCGGCGCGGTTCGGGGGGCGGCCCAAGAGGGACACGCCGCCGGAATCGACGTAGTAGATGGTTTCCGCATCACGCGGGGCGGAGCAGGAGGTTTGCGGGGCGATGGCGACCTCGGTGGGTTTGCCCAGGGCGGCGGCGACGGCGCGGAACAGGGCCACGTCGGTGGGGGCGTGGAACATCTTGTTGGCCTGGATGAGAAAGAGAACGGCGATGAGACTGAGAACGGCCGTTTGCACCCAAAAGCCGCGCCGCCCTGCTCCCCATTCCCGATTCTCTACAACCGTCAGCACCCGGCCAAAAGCGAGGCCGGTCAGAATGCAGCTGGCCGCAATCGCCGTGGCAAAATAAGACTCGCCTGCGCCCCATTTGCCCGCCGTCACGCTGTTCAGCAGCGCCAAGCCAAACCATATGCTGTAGAGCGACAGCCGTTCAAAATAAAACTGGTATGCGGCGTACAACAGCGCCACCACGGTGATGACGGTGTGCAGGGTAAACCACTGCCGGAAAAGGCCGATAGCCTGCTCGCGGATGAAGGGGTTGATGTTGGCGGTGACGGTGTTCACCAGCCACCAGCCGTCGGTGGACCAGTCGATCCACAAAAAGATGAGGCCGGTGACGGCGGCGAAGGGCACGGCCCACAGCACCGCCCGTTTGGGCTGGCGGATGAACCAGAAGATGAATACCGCCGCCACGGTGGCATAGGCCAACTGTTTGGTGTAGCCCGCAAAAAGCAGCAGGAGCATGACGAGCAGTAAACGGCCGTTATACCGCCGCCCCTCCCGCTCTTCCTTATCAATCGTCAGGGTCATCAACACCACTGCCAGCGTCTCAAACATCACCATAAACATGTGCTGCCGGAAAAGCGGACCCACGTGATAGACGTAATTGGAAGCCAGAAACGCCAGCCCGGCGAGGACAGACAGCCACCAGCGCCTGCCGCCTTTTTGCACGCCATAGCCAATCGCCAGCGCCGTGATGAGCGTGCCCAAAAAGGAAACCAGCCGTCCCGTCCAATACTGCGGACCAAACAGCCACACCAACGGCACGGTGATCACGTGAAACAGCGGCGGATAATTGGAAGAGTAAAAGGGGTAGGCGTTGTTGTCGCGGTAAGGCCATTCACCCTGGCTGAACAGCACCGTGTCCATCAGTTCAAAACCTTCGCCCTGATCATAGTCAAAGGGGAACTGGAACAGGCGCACGGCAATATGAGTGGTGCCCGCAGTTAGGGGGTGTGTTTTTGGTGTGGCCTGCGTTGAGCAGTCCAGTCAGGTCGTTTCAGGGAGCCCTTTTCAAGCATTCGAAACCTTGGTGGGTGATTTGATTTCCTCATGTCTTTCCATGCTTCCCGACATGAGAGTAGGGGCCATGAAACAATTTATGCATTCACGCGATTAACAAGTTTTCATTGAATCTATAAATAAGATTGATTAGACAGGGTGTTTGGTTGTAGTTTTGGGGTCCCGTCAATAAAGAATAGGAGACACACCAAGATGACTATCAAAGCCACTCTGAAAGTATTGGGCGTTGCCGTTGCCTTCGCTGCTGCCAGCCAAGCTTCGGCCGATGGCAACCGCTACGACAGGGACCGCTACTACCATTCCGAGATCAGCGTCGCGCAGGCCTATCTGTGGATGGAGCACAGCAAGGACTTCAAGAATGTTCCGGGGCAGGCGAAGCCGGTGCTGGTCGATGTGCGGACCCTGCGCGAGTATGCAGGCGGGCATCCGGAGGATTCCTACAACGTGCCTTTCCCCAATATCTACGTTTCGGGAGATCAGGACCCCTTGAAGTTTTATTGGGAAGTGTATGACATCGTTAATGGCGACATGGACAGGCCGATCATGCTGCTGTGTCGAACCGGTTCACGCAGCATCCGGGCGGGTAACGTCCTAGCCGATCCCGAATCAGACCCCGCAACTGCAGGCCAAGGGCTTCAGGGGTTCACCAACGTGCGCAATGTTTGGGAAGGTTACGTCGGCCTCAACCTTTATGCGTTCACGGGTACGCCGCCGCTTCCCGACGGGACCAAGCCGCTCGACCTGAATAATGATGGCATGATCAACGCCGATACTGCCGATGTTCA
>JAWOGU010000217.1:0-8420 GCA_046496595.1 Chloroflexota bacterium | reverse complement strand
GCTCCAAAATTCCATGAGCTGCAACACAGCATACTTGGGAAGAATCGAGACCGCTAAATGCATATGGTCTGGTTGAACATTGATTGCGATTTACTTGGTAGACATATAATACTCGTCATATTCACTACACTGGTAGAACCTTTTTTTGTTCCACTGCCAGAGGCAGTGGTTTAGACGATTTAATTAAATTTTGACACTTGCTGTGAAACTGGAACGGCCGTTATGCTGATCGCGCTGGAAGATGGGGAGAACGGCCGTTTTCCTCCCTGAATAACAAATTTTCGAGACCAACCAAGTGCGGGCGGGTGATATGAGATGGAGGTGAAGAACGGCCGTTTGCTGTTTGTGTTGGGAATTGGAGAGAACGGCCGTTAACGTTCACCGGCCAGCCGCAGAATTCGGTGTTGAACCTCATCCGAAATCCACATCCCCGATTCTCGCAAACGAATAACATGAGGGGCAATGGTTTCCGTTAAACCCTGGTTTTTAGCTGTCAATAACACACGGAGGGTTCCCCAAACATGCAAACCGGCAGCGTGGGCAACATGCCGGGCCAAGGCATCGTCCAAAATGACAATTTGCTCCCGATTTTCTAAGGCCAATGACATAGTAGCTATTTCACCCGCCCCTAGATCTAAAGCAAACCATTCGGAAGGCGCCTGTCGCGGGGTAACAACTTCTAGCCACTCGTATTTATCGGGGCTGGGGACATCATAGCCACGTTGTAAACCTTCCCGCAACTCAACCACAACCGCCGGTGGTGTCCACACGCTGTCAAATAACTGCGACAGCCAATGCAGCTTATCAATTCGATGGAGATAGACCAAAGGGGAGGTGTTGCTAATCGCGTTGGGCAATATTCTGTTCCAATTCTTCTAGTTCATCAAGCAAGGGGAAAACTCTATATCTACCCAGTATCAACAAGAATTCAACACGTGACATCCCAGCCAAGTCCGCAGCCCGCCCAGAAGATAACCGCCCTAATTCATACAGCTTAATCGCTGCCAGAAGCCGCATTTCTTGCCCAAAAGCAACCTCATCGCTCTTTTCGGCCAAAAGCACCTTTTCTGGAATATCAATTGTAATCTGTCGTGTACCCATCTCTATGTCCTTGCTCCTGCTTTATTTATTATATCAGATAAGGTAGTCGTCTCAGAAGAATAATTACGCGTCTTTGAACATGTGTATAAATTGGATTGGAGAGAACGGCCGTTGGCTGGTTGTGCTGAGGATGGGTGAAGAACGGCCGTTTTGCCAATCCCCAATCTTTAACCTTTACTCTCCCCTCACAACCCCGCCATCGCCCTCTCCGCCGCCGCAATCGTGGCCTCAATCTCGGCCGGTCCGTGCGCCGTGGAGAGGAAACCCGCCTCATACTGCGACGGCGCGATATAAACGCCATTCTCCAGCATCGCCTGGAAATAGCGGGCAAACCGATTCGTATTGGAACGGGACGCCGTTTCCCAGTTGATCACCGGCCCCTCCTGAAAAAACAGGCCAAACATCGTACCAATCCGGTTCACCGTCACCGGAATACCAGCTTTCTTAGCCGCGTGTACCAACCCTTCAATTAACCGCGCCCCCGCTTCCTCCATTTTGTCCCAGACGCCCGGTTCCTGGATTGCTTTCAGCGTTTCAATGCCCGCCGTCATCGCCAGCGGATTGCCTGACAGCGTACCCGCCTGATACATCGGCCCCATCGGCGCCACCAGCGCCATGATGTCGCGCCGCCCGCCGTAAGCGCCCACCGGCAGCCCGCCGCCAATCACCTTGCCCAGCGCCGTGATGTCGGGTCTGACACCAAACAACGTCTGCGCCCCGCCGGGATGGACGCGGAAACCGGTCATCACCTCGTCAAAAATGAGCAGCGCCGAAGCGCTCACCGTTAAATCGCGCAAACCCTGGAGGAATCCCGGAACCGGCGGGATCAGGCCCATGTTGCCCGCCACTGGCTCCACAATCACGGCCGCAATCTGGCCGGAAAACTGCATAAACAACTGGGCGACGGCATCCAGGTCGTTGTAGGGCGCGACCAGGGTATCGGCGGTGGCGGCGGGGGGGACGCCGGGGGAATCAGGCAGGCCCAGCGTGGCGACGCCGGAGCCGGCCTGCACCAAAAGCATGTCGGCGTGGCCGTGGTAGTTGCCCTGGAACTTGATGATTTTACTGCGGCCGGTATAGGCTCGCGCCAGGCGCAGGGCGCTCATGGTGGCCTCGGTGCCGGAGTTGACGAAGCGGATCATCTCGATATTTGGCATGAGACCCATCACTTGTTTCGCCAGTTCGTTTTCCAATGGACTGGGTGCGCCGTAGCTGGTGCCACGGGTAACGGCCGTTTGCAACGCCTTTACCACCCGCGGATGCGCATGTCCCAAAATCAACGGCCCCCAGGACAGCACATAGTCAATATAGCGGTTGCCGTCCACGTCCGTCATCACGGCGCCTTCGCCCTTCTCAATAAACAAGGGCTGCCCGCCCACCGCCTTAAACGCCCGCACCGGCGAATCCACGCCGCCCGGCAGCAGGTCTTTTGCTTCGTTAAATAACTCAATTGATTTTTCTATATTCAGCATGATTTACTCCTGTTTTCTTGACAAACATGCAAAAAGTATGCCATAGTTGGTGTAGTTGGAAATATCTATAAATTCCGACAAATACGAAAGAGGTGTGCAATGTTGGTGAAAGTAAGCGCAAAAGGGCAAATTACCTTACCCCAAAACCTTAGACAATTACTAGGCATCAAACCAGGTGACAGTATTGTGATAACCCAAAATGATGACGGGCTTATGCTTAGACCTGTCACAGAAACATTGTTTGATTTACGCGGCATTGTTCCTGTCTCTGGTCCCCAAGACTTTGAGGCCGTTATTGAAGAAGCCAAACGGTTGGTTGCGACCGATATTGTGGGTGGTTTGAACAATGGCTGATGTTATCTTTGCTGATACCAATTTGTTTTTACGCTACCTGACAAATGATGATGTCGTACAAGCCGATGCGGTCGAATCCGTATTACACCGAGCGGCCGCTGGCGAAATAGAACTCTTCACAAATACACTGGTTATTGCAGAAATTATTTGGGTGCTGAGCAAAGTTTATAAATTAAGTTCGCGCGATATACGCAAGGGCATTCTGGGTATCTTGAATACGCCTGGAATTCGTGTC
The DNA here is from genome assembly GCA_046496595.1 of Chloroflexota bacterium. Classification (GTDB taxonomy): domain Bacteria; phylum Chloroflexota; class Anaerolineae; order Promineifilales; family Promineifilaceae. Next base: position 5,258 of record JAWOGU010000217.1, on the reverse strand, counting down.
GAAACAGACCATCTCATTACACAGGCAGTCGAAGTGTTTGCCACTAAAAACATTGATTTTGTGGATGCATACAGCATTTGCTGGATGGAAGCGAAGGGAATAACGGCCGTTTACACCTTCGACCAGCGCCATTTTTCTCGGGTGGCGGGGATTGATGTTAAAGTGCCGGGGCAATAGCTGCCTGTGATTCAAGAGCGCGGCTGAAGCGCCCGCCATACTCAAAAATAAAGAGGGTCTGTTGCGTAACAGACCCTCTCGTTTTAACGGATGTAGTGAGAGATGTTTGGGGAAGGAGACAGCGCAGGCTTAGGGCTTGCCACGGCCGTTTCCATTGCCATTATTTCCCGTATTGCCGCTGTTGCCATTATTCCCATTGTTCCCATTATTTCCGCTGTTTCCATTGTTGCCGTTATTCCCGGCATTACCACTGTTGCCGGGATTGCCAGAATTGCCAGGGTTGTCCGGATTCTCCGGTCGGATTTGCTGACCGGGGGCACCACCAGACGGGGAGCCTTCGATTGTTTTCTTGATTTCACCCCAGCCTTGCCCTGCCTCTCGCAGGGCAAAGATTTCGGCAACCGGCTGACCATCCACCAGACTCAAACCGTAGGCCAGTTCGATTTCACCAAAGCCATTACCGGCGCAGAACCAGCCCATAATTTCGTCGTAGCTGACTTCGTACTTGTCCGCCAACGTTTGGGCGTGCGGCTGCTGTTGATCGCCGGTGCAGGTTGTATCAATGGGTCCTGGAGTTGCCGTGATAGTCGGCGTCACGGTGACAGTGGGCGTGATGGTCACAGTGGGGGTCATGGTGGCAGTGGCGGTTGGTTCCGGATCGTCATCAACTACCGCTGAGAAATCGGCCGACACGTTAACGGCCGTTTCCAACATCTCATATTGCTGCCAGGCTTCCTGTGAAAGCTCGGTCTCGCCAGCTGCTTCCAGCGCTTCGGCCTCATGCAATCGTTCCGCTGCCAGAAGCTTCTGCACATTGACGCGGGCTGCGGCATTGGGGGCCACGTTTAGCTGCACCGACTCCAAAGCCTGATCCAACCCATACAGCGCATCACCGGGAAGCGCCTCATCGGCAGCTACCACAGCGCCGCCGCCAGCTATCAAAGATAGGACTAAGAAACCTACTATTAACCAACTCATATCGTCTCTCCTTATATTTATACGGATTACAAGTCACTTGAGAAAACGATAAAGTTGGCAAAAGGATTCAAATTGCTTGAAAGGGTTTGATGTTAAAGTACCAGATCAGGAGTAGTTCACTGCTCACTGCTTACTACTTCTCCGACCGCTCCACAATTAAATCCACCAACGTCTGGATGTAAAGCGGATCGTCGTTGAGCGCCAACGCCCGTTCTAACCTCACCCCACACGCTTTTGCCGCCTCCTGCGCCTGAATGTCAATGTCAAACAAAATCTCCACGTGGTCGGACACAAATCCTACCGGAATGCTGACCACGTTTTTGATACCCTGCGCCGCTAACTGTGGAATGTACTCTTCCAACTGCGGTCCCAGCCACGGCTCCGGGCTGCCCCCCGCCGACTGGTAGCTCCACGACCACTGTGACTCCGGCAGACCGGCTTTTTCCGCCACCAACCGCGCCGTTTCGCGCAACTGCTCGTCATAGGGGTCGCCCATTTTGATGATGCGCACCGGCAGGCTGTGGGCGCTGAAAATGACGTGCACGTCATCCCGTTCGGCTTCCGGCCAGCGGCTCAGGCCCTCATGCACGCGGTTGGCAAAGGCTTCAATGAGCAGCGGCGCGTCATGATAGCTGTCGATGAAGTCAAAATCGATGTGACCGCGGTACATATCCAGGCCGTCGGCCACTTTGGCGTGATATTTGGCGACGCTCAGTTTGCTGTAATGGGGCGCCAGCACCAGGGCAATGGCCTGGGTGATGCCGTCAACGATCATCTGACCGACCACGTCTTCAATCCAGGGCGCCCAATGCCTCATACCCATGTAGACCTTGAACCGGTCGGGGTTCAGTTTGGCGCGCACGGCCTCCACCTGCTGTGTGGTAAATGCCAACAGCGGCGATTTGCCGCCGATGAGCGTGTAATTGTGAGTGATTTCGGCAAGGATGGCGGGGGTGGTACAACGGCCGTTCCGAATATCAGCCAGATACCCCGGAATCTCCTCTAAACTGTTCGGTCCGCCATAGGCCATGATGAGAACGCCGATTGGGTTGTTGAGTTTGCTCATAATTATTTCCTTGATTTTTATGCTACGTGATGCGTGATGCGTGATGGTCTAGAATGGGATTTGGTCTGTGTTGGAAAAAGCATTTGTCGTTTCATAATCAGGGCTGTTTTCTTTGAGCGTTGGGGTGCGTTTTTGAGGAACTGTTTTTAGGAGCAAACGAATAACTTGAGTTAATAAATCAAGCCGATGCGCCACAACATTTTCACCTAAAATGTGTCTGGCTTTAAAATACCAGTCTCGGGCTTCTCGAGCAGAACCAAGCGCATATTCATAGAATCTTGCCTGATCCAAATTTGATTTTCGACTATACCCCTCAGCAATATTCGCGCCGATAGAACCGATGGCCCGATAAAGTTGATCAGAAAGTGAACGAGTTCGATAATCCTGGCTCAATTTTGTTACATCGTGCCAGCAAATATCAGCCACAAATAAAGCCAGCCGATACGATTGAACATGCCACAACGGATCGTCCGTAATTGTTCGTGGCAATTCTCTTTCCCAATTCTCGTAATTCACGAAACCCTCACGCCTCACGCATCACGCATCCCGCCTGTTTTTTCTCTTACGTATTCCACCAGCCGCTGCACATTCTCCACAGGTGTTTCCTTGTAGATGCCGTGGCCCAGGTTGAAAATGTGACCAGAACGGCCGTTTGCCCGATCCAACACGTCATCCACCCGCGCTTGCAGTTCCCGCCAGGGCGCCAGCAGGGCGATGGGGTCCAGATTGCCCTGAATCGGTTTGTCCGCGCCGATGCGCTGCCACACCTCGTCCAGCGGCAGGTGCCAGTCCACGCCAACCACATCGCCGCCGCATTTGGCCACTTCTTCGATGTAGGGCGTCGTGCCCGTGGAGAAGTTGATGACGGGCACGCCAGCCTGTTTCAACATGGCGAACAGCGCCGTGTTATACGGCTGCACGTAACGCACGTAATCCTGCTTGCTCAGGGCATGTCCTGCCCATGAATCAAACAATTGCAGCGCCGACACGCCCGCTTTAGCTTGCTTGAGCAGATAATCGGCCTGCACGGTGACGAGTTTGTTCATGAGCCGCTTCCAGGCAGACGGTTCGGTAACCATGAACGTTTTGACGCGCTGATAGGTCTTGGTGCCGCCGCCTTCGATGGCGTAGCTTGCCAGCGTAAACGGCGCCCCGGCAAAGCCAATTAACGGGATGCCGCGCGGTTCCAATTCGGCTGCGACCAGTTCGATGGCCTGGAGCGTGCCAGCCATGCTTTCTTCGGCGGGCGGCGTCGCCAGGATGTCCACGGCGTAACTGCTGTCGATGCGATTATGCAGCACCGGCCCTTCGCCCTTAACGAATTCCAGGCCCAGCCCCATGCCCATCAGCGGCGGCAGGATGTCAGAAAAGATGATGGCGGCGTCGAAGCCGAAGGCGTTGATGGGCTGAAGCGTGATTTCGGCGGCCAGTTCAGGCGTGTGGATACAGTCCAACATGCTGTGTTTGGCGCGCAGGGCGCGGTATTCGGGCATGTAGCGCCCCGCCTGGCGCATCAGCCAGATGGGCGTCTGATCTACAGGTAGGCCGTGACAGGCGCGGAGGAATCTTGAGGTGGGTTCTGTCATAATGATTTCCGATTTTTGATTGACGATTGACGATTTTTTTTGAACCGCGGAGGTGCGGAGAAAGCGGAGAGTTCAAGAGATTTTCCTTTGCGTCTTTGCTTCTTCGCGCCTTTGCGTTAAATGTTTATAACGTGGCTAATTTGGGACGAACGGCCGTTGCTGACGGCTCAATCGAAAATCCCAAATCATCAGCCGGGAGCTGCCAGGCCACTTTGCCAATAAAGAATGGCCCCAATTTTTCCAGGTGAAGCGACGTCTGCTTGGTTTTGCGCATGCGCTGCACGATCATGGACAGCGGCGCGAGCTGCGGCCCAAGCAGACCGACGAGAAAATCGTTGTCGTTTTTGTCCAGGCCGTGGCAGGCCAGGCGCAAATCGTGGCCCAGCCCGGCGCGGCCATAGGCCATGCCAATACCGCCATGCTCCAACAGAATGGCACGCTGCTCCTGCGCCGACAACTGCTCAAACGAACCGGCGCGGCGCAGTGGATAATACACCACCCATTGCAGCGCCGGATCCAGCAGGCGGCGGATGGGGCGTTTGATGAGGGTGTCTTCCAGGTCGTTTTCGTAGCCGAGGGCGTAGGTACGGCCGAGCATGGTGTATTCCGGTTTGGGTGTGAGATAGCTGAAAGGCGCTTCGTTGTAAAAAGCACGCAGGGTGGTCAGAAAATAATCGGGGTCATCGCTGAACGCAGCCAGCGCCACCCCCCGCGGATCGTTGATGTCCTCGTACAACGCGCCCTGGATTTTGTTTTCCGCGAGCGCGTTGATGAGCATTTCTGTATGGGTCACCTCACCAAACGCCATCACCTGCACGTACAACCGCCGGTCCAGCGAAATCTCCTCGCCATCTGCCGAGCGCCCTTTTTCACTGATGTCTACTGTTTCGACTTCTGGTTTCATAATCATCCTTTAAAAAACAAAGATTGAAGATTAAAGATTGATGTCCAGCGTCAAATCTTTAATCTTCAATCTTTATTCATCAATCTTTCAACCACCGCGCCGCATCCAGTGCATGGTAGGTAATAATCAAATCCGCGCCGGCGCGTTTGAAACTGAGCAGCGCCTCCAGGACGGCGTTTCGTTCGTCCAACCAGCCGTTGGCGGCGGCGGCTTTGAGCATGGCGTATTCGCCGCTGACATTGTAGGCCGCCAGCGGGAGTTCTGGAAACGCCTCGCTGACAGCGCGAATCACGTCCAGGTAGGGAAGGCCCGGTTTAACCATGAGGAAATCCGCCCCTTCGGCCACGTCAATGGCCGCTTCGCGCAGCGCCTCTCGCACGTTAGCAGGGTCCATCTGGTGGCTTTTGCGGTCGCCGAACTTGGGCGCGCCGTCGGCCGCGTCGCGGAAAGGGCCGTAAAAGCTGGAGGCGTATTTGACGGCGTAGGACATGATGGGCAAGTCGTGGTAACCGGCGGTGTCCAACGCAGCGCGGATGGCGGCGACCAT
>JAWOGU010000140.1:0-4598 GCA_046496595.1 Chloroflexota bacterium | reverse complement strand
TCAACAATGACAAAAATGACAGTTATCAAGGTTTCCATATCGATTGTGTTATTATTTGTTTTCGTATGAATGGTCATGACAAACTCCTTTTGGTGAAGATAGTTTGCCATGACCATATTTGTTTTTAGCTTTTGAGGCGAATTCAGGTTTTTCGCCTGAAATTACACATCACTTAATTCCACACCAGCCGTACACTAGCGCCTAGAGGGGACGATGGGCCATCAAAACCAAAATTCCAGCAACCAATACACTTGCTTGTATAATCATCATCTATGGCACGATTTTCATCTTTACTGAACCGGTTCATTTCCTGGCTGAAACGTCCTCGGAATAGGCTTTTAAAAGTCAGCGGGATTGTTCTCGCTACTATCATTACCCTTTATTTATTAAATCAGGTTATCAATTATATTCTCTTGTTGAACGACCCACGCAGCCAATCATTTGTACAGTGGGCAACAGGCGATAGGTTTTCTCGTCAAGATCTCGTTACTGTACAGCGCGAAACCTGCCCCGGTGCTCCCTTTATCTTGCCCACCGACGGTTTCATTGGCCTTTTGTATGAAGACCCACGTAGTCCATACTCCAGCCGCAACCCACACCAAGGAATTGACATCTTTAGCAATGCAGACCCAGGTATCACTCCTGTTTATGCTGCTTATGATGGCTTCGTTACCCGCGAGGACAATTGGGTAAGTTCCCTCATTATACGTATACCAAAGGATCCCCTAGATCCCGAAAGAACCATATGGCTGTATTACACACATATGGCTGATCGGGAAGGGAATGATTTTATAGAGGCTGTTTTTAAACCAGGTACACGAGAGTTGTTTGTTGAGCAAGGCACGTTGCTAGGCTACACAGGTGATTACAACGGCCACTCGGCGCGAAGCGTCTGGGTGCATTTACATTTCTCAATCGTGAAGGATGACGGAAATGGCCGTTACCTCAACGAACTGGCATTCAGCAACACCCTCGATCCCACACCCTACCTCGGCCTGCCCGTCAACTACCACCTTGCCGCTGCTGAAATGGTCTGCCAGGAACACTAATTACAGATTTCGCAGTTGGCGCAGATTTTTCTCTCGAATCACTTTGCGTCTGCTTCGGCATTGCTCAGGACAAGTTTGCGCCTTGGCGTGAGCTTTTTTCGGTAGAGTCAATCTCCAATCTCTAACAATCTACATTGCGCCAGGGACCAACCAACTGCCAGGGATCGAGCTGCGCCGCCTCGCCGTTAACGGCCGTTCCCCCACCACCCGTCTTGCCCTCCCCCAGTAAAAACTCAGACGCCGCCAGCGCCAGCCAATCATCCAGTTCAGGCGTGGTCTCAGACCGCCAACCGGTCATATGCTCCCGAATGTAATGGGTACTCGTCTGCCCTGCCCGGAAATTCTCCTCCGCCAGAATCGCCAGCAAATAGGAAATGTTGGTCTTTACCCCCAAAACGGCCGTTTCCCGCAGCGCACGTTCCATTTTTCGCACTGCCTCGGCGCGATCATGACCCAGTGTAATCACCTTCGCCAGCATCGGATCATAAAACGGCGAGACATGCGCACCCGACTCAATACCGTCATCCACCCGCACCCCCGGCCCCTCCGCCCGCCGGTAGGTGGTAATTTCGCCAATCGATGGCAAAAAATCATGGGCGGGGTCTTCGGCGTACACCCGGCACTCCAGGGCGTGTCCACGCTGCACGATATTGGCCTGTGTGAATGGTAAAGGCTCCTTGTTGGCTATGCGAATTTGCCAGGCGGCCAGGTCCAGCCCCGTCACCAGTTCAGTGACCGGATGTTCCACTTGCAGGCGCGTATTCATCTCCAAGAAGTAGAAACGGCCGTTCTCATCCACCACAAACTCCACCGTGCCCGCGCTGGAATACTGCGCAGTTCGGGCCAGCGACACCGCCGCCGTCGTCATACGCTGGCGCAATTGAGTCCCCAGCGCCTCAAAGCGTTCCACGATGGGCGACGGACTTTCCTCGATGATTTTTTGATGCCGCCGCTGGATGGAACATTCGCGCTCAAACAAGTGCAGCAAATTGCCATGCAAATCGCCCAACACCTGCACCTCAACGTGATGAACTTCGGTGAAATACTTTTCGAGAAGTATGTGGTCATTGCCAAATGCTGACCGCGCTTCACTGCGCGCCGCTTGCAGCCCTGCCTCCAGTTCATCCGCCGACCAGACGATACGCATCCCCTTGCCGCCGCCGCCGGCGCTGGCTTTGATCAGCACGGGATAGCCAATGGCGGACGCCGCCGCCTTGAGGTCTATCAGGCTTTTCCCGGCGCCGTCCACGCCGGGAATAACCGGCACGCCAGCCTGCTGGGCCAACATGCGCGCCGCCGCCTTGCTGCCCATCAGCCGCATCGCCTCCGGGCTGGGACCGATAAAGGTGATTCCCCTGGCGGCGCAGGCTTCGGCAAAATCGGCGTTTTCGCTCAAGAAACCGTATCCGGGATGGATCGCTTCCGCGCCGCAGCGTTGGGCAATGTCGAGAACGGCCGTTTGCTGCAAATAAGTCTCAGCCGCCGTCACTCCGGGCAAATGGTGGCTTTCGTCCGCCAGCCGCACCCAGGGCATCTCTCGATCCGCATCCGAATAAACGGCGGCGGATGCAATGCCCAACTCCCGGCACGCCAGAAAAATACGCCGCGCAATTTCCCCTCGATTTGCCACTAAGATTTTTTGGAACATCGGCAGGTTTATCCTTTGAACTCCATTGATGCGTGATGCGTGATGCGTAAGGTTTTTCACGCATCACGCATCACGTTTTACGGCATCACGTTTTACGACGGTATTCGCCAATCCACGCTTCGGCGAAATCCACGCCTTCCCGCTGGCGGTACAAACGGCACTCAGCCGCGCCCACTTTGCCCACTGTCACCCGCCCTGTCTCATCAAACGCTTTGCCGATAGCGGGAAAGGTTTCATCGTCGTTGAATTGGATGTCGGCGTAGGTGGTCCAGCGGGAACGGCCGTTTTCCAACACCGGCGCCCCATTAATCACAGGTTTTGCTCCCGGCGCCCGGTACTCCGCCAGATGGAACGAGGTATTGCTGTCGTAGCCCACGCCCAGCAGCAGCACGGAGCCATCCAGGTCATACACCCGCGCCAATGGCGACGTTTCGCCCAGTGCATTGACCAAGCCATGCCCATCGGTGACAAATTTTGCCGCTTTGCCCCAGGCTGCAAACGAAACCTGCGGATGATTGCTGCGCAGCACACCAGGCCAGGTGCGAAACAACTCCGGGATTCTGCCCATGCCCCGCGTCGGCGTCAGGCGCGGATCAAAGGGGGGCATCGTATCGCGGATAATCTGGTGCCAGGCTTCCGGTACCGGCGGATTCTGCCACTCGGCTGGGTCAGACAAATCGCCGGAATGGGTGGGCATCACCAGCGTACCGGCCGGCGTCAGTGCGTCCATCAACGCCTGAATCACCGCCACCGGTCCGCCGCATACCCAACCCAAAGAGCGCAGAGAGGAATGGACGAGCAGTGTCATGCCCCGCGTTACACCTAATTGCTTAATTTCCTTCTCCAACAAACTGCGCGTCAGCGGGAATGGCAGTTTCTCAATCGCGTTAGATTCACTCATAAAAGAAATCTCAAAGAACCTCGTTTATCGCAATATCATGGGCAAATAAACATGTTTATCCAAAGGGATGGCCGGACCCAAAATTATAACACCGGCATTGCTTACTACTGCGTAAACGTAAGGACCAGCCACCTCAATTTGCTCAAACCAACCGGGAAGATCGATTTCAAACAATAAAACCGGTGCAGCAGGTTCAGATAAATCATACCCCAACAAACTATTCTGATCCCCAACTGCATATTTGTGAACATACAACCTGTCATTTATTACAGTGGGTGTTCGTAATTCCATGGCATGGTTCATGCTTATCACGGCTGTCGGAGAAATTGGATTGGAGATGTCAACAACATTCAGAATGCTACCTACCGCAGGATACATTTTCTGGGTGATAACATAGACATAATCGTCATAGACGGCTAAAGACTCCGTTCTACCCAAATTAAGCGAGCTGACTTCGGAAGGGAGTGCGGGATTGGTGATATCTATGATTTTAAGCCCGTTCGTTTCATCAGCAAGATACGCATAATTCCCTTGCAAAGCTACGTCACCCACATAGCTAACTCCAGTCACCAATTCCCCGGATTTTACTGGGGGCAACACAGAAAAATCAGCAATCTGAAGTCCTGCATCATAAGCCGCTATATAAGCGTTGTTATCCTCTACAACATAGTTCTCAAGATAACCAGATGGCGTATAGGCGCCATCCAGCGTAGGCGTTAAAACCTCGTTTACAGAAAACCGGACTAATCCTGGGTTTGAAAAGTAGGAAGGACTAGATGCGGCATAAACCTTGTCACCTGTAGCGCTCAGGTTGGCAAGTGTAAAAAAGCCAGGGCTTGAGTGACTTTCTAAAAACAGATCAGGCGTCCCACCTCCCGTAAATATTTTGAAGCCGTCAAAGCGATCTGCTATATAGAGTTTTCCACTCACATTGGCGATCCCAGACGCATTCCCCATTTCATTAATTACCAACGTTGCTGTCACTGAATTGGTCTGAGAT
>JAWOGU010000083.1:0-4509 GCA_046496595.1 Chloroflexota bacterium | reverse complement strand
CGGCTGATGAGCGGTTCAATGATTTCGCCGCCGCGCTGGCTGCGGGGCACGTTGAGCGTGTAGGGCTGCTTTTTAATGGTGAGGCCGGCGGCTTCCATGTCGGCCCATAGTTTGTCCCGGCAGTCGAAGCGGTCCAACCCTTCATAAGGGCCAGCATTTTCGTTCAAGGTGGCGTCTTTGTGCAGCACGTTGACGATTTCCAGACCATGCTTTTTGCCGATCTCAAAGTCGTTGAGATCGTGGCCGGGGGTGATCTTGAGGGCGCCCGTGCCAAAGGCGATGTCAACGTATTCATCGGCGATGATGGGGATTTCGCGGTTGAGCATGGGTACCAGGCAGGTTTTGCCGATGAACTCCTGGTAGCGGGGATCGTCGGGATGCACGGCCACGGCCGTATCGCCAAGGATGGTTTCGGGGCGGGTGGTGGCGACTGGCAGGGAACCGCCGCCTGTGACGGGGTAGTTGAAGTAGTAGAGGAAACCGGGTTCTTCGGCGTATTCTACTTCCAGGTCGGAAACGGCCGTTTGCAGCCCCGGCGACCAGTTCACCAAATACTCAGCCTGATAAATCAAACCCATACGATACATGCGCACAAATGCTTCACGCACCGCCCGCGAAAGCCCTTCATCCAGCGTAAACCGCTCCCGGTCCCAGTCGCAAGAAGCGCCCAGGCGGCGCATCTGCCGGGTGATGTGGCTGCCATACTTTTCCTTCCATTCCCAGGTGTACTGCAAAAAGCGCTCGCGCCCGATTTCTTCCCGTGTCTCTTCCAGGGTGCGCAGCAGCATTTTTTCCACTTGCAACTGCGTGGCGATACCGGCATGGTCTACCCCTGGTACCCATAAAGCAGCCTTGCCCTGCATCCGGGCGCGGCGAATCATTAAATCTTCCAACGCCACAAACATGACATGACCCATATGCAGCTCGCCGGTGACGTTCGGCGGCGGAATGGAAATGGTAAACGGTTTGGCATCAGCCGGGCGCGTTTCCGGCTTGAACCAGCCTGATTTTTCCCACCAGGCATACAGGCGCTCTTCTGTGCCCTGATATTCGTAAGCTTTCGGCATTTCGGTCATTAGTCGTTCCTCAATTGACGATTGTTGATTTGGGATTGACGATTTTGTCCGTTGCCAGCAAATCCCGTCAACATTCCATCACCAATCCAAAATAAAAAACTCTTCCATCCAAAAACAAGGACGAAAGAGTTATTTCTTACGCGGTACCACCTTGATTGAGCATTTATAAAATGCCCCACTCAAATGTTGCTGTAACGGGCTATCCCGTTTTCAGTTACTCGTTTTTACTGATCACTGCTTACTGTACACTGATCACTGCCAACTGTTCACTGAAAAAACTCCTGGACGACTTCGGCGGACTGTGGGCGTTGTGGGGGTTTTCAGCCTATGACCACCACTCTCTACTGCCTCATATACCGCTTACTACTTCCATTCGCAGTTTTTTGGTTATGTATGTGGGGGGTAGTATACCGCTGCGTAACGGCCGTTGTCAATTTTTTGACAAGTATCGAAACAATAGGGCTGGACAATGCCGAATGCCAACGCATTGGGTCTCGCAGGCGTTGAACGCCGCCAGCTTGATCGCATTGATTTGGTTGACGATGATGATTTTTCTGTTGACTTGCTTTTGGGCTTCTGACTATACTCTACCTGGAATTTGGTTGTGTTTTGGGGCTAAGCCAGTCTGGGAAATGCCAATCCTCAAAAGAAACCAGACCCGCTTTCCCGAATCCTTACTTCGTTAGAGCGACCAAGGAGTATCCGAAATGAGCTTCATGCTAATAGTACTGATATTTTTCGCTTCTATTATAGCGATTATTCTTTATTCAGGACCCAGGCTTGAGCTTGAAACCCTAAGAATTATTGATGAGACATTAAACGAGGAACTACCTGAGCTAATCAAAGGAAAAACTGGTTTTGTCTTATCAAATAATGTCAAAATTTGGTATGAGTTAATATCGCCTACAACACCCGCAAAAGGTGTGATCTGTTTATTAATGTCAAACGCTGCGGATGCATTAATGTGGCCACCTTCATTTATAAATCGATTTACATCAGTAGGATTTGAGGTGCTTCGATTCGATTATAGAGGGACAGGACAGTCTGATTGGATGGCCAATTGGAGTAAGAAAAATGCATATTCACTTTATGACATGGCTGTCGATGTCAAATCAGTTATAGATGCTTTGGATATTTCTCGTGTCCATCTTTTTGGGTTTTCACTAGGCGGAATGATTGCTCAAGAAGTTGCAATAAACTACCCAGATAGAGTGGCGTCGCTCACCTTATTGATGACTACAGGTGATGCCACTGATTCCACTATGAGAGTATTTTCTTCGAGGCATCTAATAAGTTCATTTATTAGATCTATTCCGATAATAAAGTATCGGTTAATAGGTGGAGAAAGAAATTTAATAATTGAACGCATACTAAAAATGAAAATAGTTCAAGACGAAAATAGTATTGATGTTAAGGAGACAGCGCAACAAGTATTATATGATTTGAGAAATCGAAGGGGCATTAATATAAAAGCAGTATTTCAGCATTTTAGAGCGGTAGCCATCTCTGGTTCCAGATATGAAAAGCTAAAGAGTCTAAAATTACCTGCACTGATAATACATGGGACTAATGATGAAATCTTTCCTTTAGAACATGGTAAAAAATTGGTTGAGTTAATCCCAAATGCAAAATATTTATGGCTAGACGGTGTTGGTCATGTGTTACCAATGCAAAATTTGGATGATATAATAATTACAGTTATTGAAAACATGAGCGCTCCAACAACTGCTTCAACCTGACAGCGCTGCTGTCATGGGCCGCAGGTTAAGCAAATGTTAGGCGGCGTTTTCCCGCCTTTGAAAAAAGTGCTGGCATGCCTGGGCTATAGCAAAATGAATTGGCAATTTACCGGCATCGTGCTAAACTAGCATCCCAGTGTGACAAAGGCAAAGGAAAAAGTGATGCAAATATTCACCTGGAATCGCCAACAGCATAAAAAATTATTGCGACCAATTTGCAATGAAAAGCCTGATCCTTTTTAGGGGTTAGGCTTTTTTTTTGCCTGGGTGAAGCAGAAAGTAGCCGCGGTATCCTTACCGCGGCTACTAAAGGACTAAAAAATGACAATACTGACATTACCCGGACTCATCGATGTGCATACTCACTTACGTGTGCCCGGCGGGGAACACAAGGAAGATTTTGCCACCGGCACGGCGGCCGCCCTGGCAGGCGGCGTGACCATGATCCTGGGCATGCCGAACACCAGTCCGCCCCTCAGCACGCCAGACGTGATGCAGGCGGCCCGCAAGCAGGCGCAAGCCGATGCCCGCTGCGACCTGGGCTTGTTCGCCGGGGCCAGCCCGGAAGTGATTGAGCAGCTGCCATTGCTGGCGCCCTATGCCGTGGCGCTCAAAATTTACCTCAACGACACCTTTGGTTCGCTGCGGGTGGAAGATGTGCCGACGCTGATGGCCTGCTTTGTGACCTGGCCTCGGGAGAAGTTGATCGCCATGCACGCCGAAAAGCAAAGCGTGGCGGTGGGCATTGGGTTGGCGGCAGCTTATAACCGGCCGGTGCATTTTTGCCACATCAGCCGTAAAGAGGAGATTGAGCTAATTGCCCAGGCCAAAGCACAAGGGCTGCCGGTAACGTGCGAAGTGACGCCCCATCACCTCTTCCTGGATGAAGCGGACGCCCGGCGGCTGGGTCCGTTGGGCGACATGCGGCCGCTGCTGGGCACGCCGGAAGATGTGGCGGCGCTGTGGGATCACCTCAACACGACGGTGGACTGTATTGCCACGGACCATGCGCCGCATACGCTGGCGGAAAAAGGCTCGGCTGCGCCCCCGCCCGGCGTGGTGGGTCTGGAGACTTCTTTGCCTTTGATGCTGACGGCGGTAGAAAACGGCCGTTTATCCCTCGACCGTCTCATCCAACTGATGCACACCAACCCGCGCCGTCTCTTTAACCTGCCTGAACAGCCGGACACCCACATCGAGGTGGAGATGACGCCGACCACCATCCAGAACGAAAAGTTGTTCACCAAAGCCGGCTGGACGCCGTTTCACGGAACGGCCGTTGCCGGTCAGGTGAAGCGCGTCGTGCTGCGCGGTAAAACAGTCTTTGAAGACGGCCGCCTGCTGGCCCAACCCGGCAGCGGCGGCATCATCCCCCAATCGTCAATCCAAAATCATTAATCGTCAATCGTCAATCAAAAGGAGAAAAACATGTCTGATTTAACCCCCTTATTCAACTACGCCGAAATGCTGGAAAAGAACCCCATTGGCAACGGCCTCACCGGCCAGGACGTGATTTCCGTGGATCAATTTGACCTGGATAAACTGAACTACGTCTTTACCCGCGCCCGCGAAATGCGCGAGATGGTGCAGCGCGTGGGCGGCGCCGATCTGCTGAAAGGCTACGTATTGGCCTGCCTCTTTTACGAACCCAGCACCCGCACCAGTTCCTCCTTCATCGCGGCGATGGAACGGCT
>JAWOGU010000065.1:0-15539 GCA_046496595.1 Chloroflexota bacterium | reverse complement strand
GGTTAACAATCAGGCCGGGATGACAAGTTTGTGGCCGCAGGCGGCGCAGAATTTGTCGCCGGCGCCCACTTTGACGCCGCATTCGGGGCAGAAGTGCGTCTGACCATTGGCAGGAACGGCCGTTGCTTTGACAGGCAGCGGCGCCGCTTCAGGCGAAACCTGCTTCTGAGCGCGCACCCGGCTGATGGCGGCTTCAATTTGGGCTGCCACATCATCCGGGGGCGCTGCTTCCCCTAACGAATCCAGTTCCTTCAAAACGGCCGTGGCTACAGCCATCAATTGATCCCGCTGAAGCTGATACGTTTCTTCTGGAATTTTGCCCGTATCGTAATCAAAATCAAGCAGCCGAATTTCTTCCAACACGGCTTCCTTTTGGGTCAAAAGCTGCTGTTTTCGACTGCGGGGACGCACTTCTCTTTCCTGCGGGGTCAAAAATGGCTGCGCTAAAACCAAACCGACAATAATCAGCAAAGCTAATCCAAGTAAAATTGAACCGATTGACATGGCAGCGTCCAGTTTGCAGTGTTCAGGGCAGTGTTAAGTTTACAGTTTACAATTTACAGTTTACAGTGTCGTGGCACTCTGACTGTTTGCTGTACACGTTTACTGTTCACTGTTAACCGTCCTCCGCTACTGGCTCCCTCCTTCCGCTAAAAGTGTGTTAATGGTATTTATCATGGCCGGGCCATTGACCGGGCCAATGACTACATTGGCAATCACCCCGTTTTTATCGATGAAAAAGGTTTCAGGCACACCGGTGATCTCGTATTTATTGGAGATAGCGGTGCGCAGATCCGGGGCATTAGGATAGGTAATGTTAAATTCTTCCAGATAAGCAAGAGCGTTGGGTTCTACGTCGGCATAGGCTATACCCAGGAACACGACGTCTTCGGCAGCGTACTGGCGGGAAGCCTGCTCAAGCAAATCTGCCTCAACGCGGCATTCCACACACCAGGAGGCCCAAAAGTTGAGTACAACCACTTTGCCCTGCAATTCCTCCAGGGAGGAAATGGGTTTGTCTTCCCATTCATAACCGTTAAAGTATTCGACGGTAAAGGCGGGCGCCGGCTGACCTGCCTCGGGACGCGTGGCGTTGGCGTTAATCAGTCCCCAGCCCACCAGCGCCAGAACGCCAATAACAGTTATCCACAGCAAAATAGAACTCAAACGATATTTCTTGGCTGCTTCTTTACTTTCTTCTGGTTGGTCGGTAGTTGGCTGAACGGTTTCAGTCATGCTTCACCTATATTTAGTAATTCGTGAACAGTGAGCAGTTCATTGTTTACTTATTACGCTTGATTTATTGTGACTATTCACCCTCGAGTACCGGGTAGTTACTATCTTTCTCTCAATTCTTGCTCAATGCGTGAAGCATAGTCGTCGGGGGCAGAATCCGTTTCCATCGCCCCTGCCAGATCGGCTTCCGGGATGTGCAGACCCTTCATGTAGCGGGCAAAAAACACCAGCCCAAGCGCCACCGCTACAAACGGCAGCAGCCATAGTATCAAGTTAATGCCCTGGCGCGGCGGAGTGGCCAGGGCGCTGTCACCATACTGCCGGGCAAAATAATCAAAGATATCTTGCCGGGTTTCGCCTTGAGCCAGTTTCGCGCGAATCAGTTCCCGCCAATCGGCGCACGCCTTGGTCGGGCATACGTCTAACGGCGTATTTTCACAAACGGGACAGTAAACATCTTTGGCGATGGCATTGACTTCATCGTCACTTACTTCACGCAGGACCGGCGCTTCTGGTTCGTCATCCTGGGCGGCGGCTGGCAGCGCCCATAGGCCTGCCAACAAACTCACCACCAAACTCATCCAGATCAGCTTTTGCTTCATAAATCTTAATCCCCTGTAGCGCCTAAGACCACGCTGCGCTCTAGTTTAGCCTGCAAGACTGCTTCTTTGCGCGGATCAGGCCAGGCGGCAATCATGGTGCCAATGACAAAGATCACACTGCCGGCCCACACCCAGTTGATCAGCGGATTGACGTAGACGCGGAAGGTGGCTTCGGTAGCTGTGGTTGGTTCCCAGTTAACAAGAAGCACGTAAAAGTCTTCAGAGATGGTAGAACGGGCGGCAGGAATGGTCATCGGCTGACCGGTTCGGGTGTAGAATTCGGTGCGAGGGAGAAGGGTTCGGATAAAACGGCCGTTATAAAACACATCCACGCTCGCTTCCGTAATCAATAAATCATCTGGTCCCGGATACCGCTCCACACCCTTCAGCACCATCTCATAATTACCCAGCGTTAAAGATTCGCCCGTTTGCAGGTTCAACTGCGTCTGCTGCTGAAACAATTCCGTGCCGATAATGCCAAACGCCATCACCAACACCCCCATATGAATCCAATAACCGCCATACCGCCGCCGGTTCCGCGACAGCAAATTGATATACGCCGTCAAGGGTTTTTCACCGCGCTTCATGCGCGCTCGTGTACCCTTCCAGAACTCCAGCAGCGTCAGAATCACCGAAAAGATGACAATCCACAGACCCAGCAGCGCCGCCCAATAGCGAATGCCGAGCGCAAATAACGCGCCCACCGCCACCAATGCCGCCACGGCCGGCCACATCAACGACATCTCTAACCGCTTGGCGCTGGTTTTGTACCACATCGTCAACGGCGCTACCCCCATCAACAGCAGCAGCGCGGCAAATAACGGCGCCAAAGCCTGTTCATACACAGGAGCGCCCACAAACCCTTTCTCCCCAGTGAACAACTCCGAGAAAATCGGATAATAGGTGAACAGGAAAACAACCGCCAAAATCGCCATGATGATGAAATTGTTATACAGGAAGGCCGCTTCTCGCGACAAGAACGAGTGAACTTGATTATGGGAAGCCAGATCACCGCGCCGTTTGGTCATCCAATAAGCAGAAAATACGAACATGATGGCAATAAAGCCAAAAAAGAACGGACCAATCGCCGATTGCGCAAAAGAATGGACGGATGAAACAACGCCGCTGCGCACCACGAACGTGCCCAAAATAACCAGACAGTACGTCAGTACAATCAGGAACATATTCCACATCTTAAACATGTCCCGCTTTTCCTGAATCATCACCGAATGAAGGAACGCCGTACCCGCCAGCCAGGGCATTAACGAGGCGTTTTCCACCGGATCCCAGGCCCAATAACCGCCCCAGCCCAACACGTCGTAGGCCCAACGGCCGCCCAAAATCAGGCCCAGGCTCAAAAACAACCAGGCTACCAGCGTCCAACGGCGCGTCGTGCGAATCCAACGATCGTCTAGCTGATTCGTGATCAGCGCCGCCAGGGCAAAGCTGAAGGGAATGACAAACCCCACAAAACCCAAATAAAGCATGGGCGGATGAATAATCATGCCGGGATGGCGCAGCAGCGGATTCAAACCATTACCATCCGGGGGGACAACCATCATTCTGGCAAACGGATTTTCAATAAACGCCGAAATACCCAGGAAAAATATTTGCGAAAAACTAATCACCATGATCACATATGGCATCAGCTCTCTATCTGCATTCCATTTCCGGGCCATGACAAAGGCCGCAAAAGAGGCCATTATCAGATTCCAAAACAGCAGGGAACCGGCTTGCCCGCCCCAAAGGGCCGTCACCTTCAAGTAAGTGGGCATTTCAATGCTGGACACACGCCAGACGTATTCAACGGAAAAATCATTATTCAGCAGCGAGATAATCATCGTACCCGAAGACACCACAATCAGGGGCAGGATTAAAATCACCGCATTCCGTGCGCTTTCAACCCAACGCGGGTCATCCTGGCGGCCGCCATACCAACTGGCTAACGCTGCATAAATGGACACCACAAAGGCTATGAGTAAGGCAAAATAACCTAAATCAGCAATCATGTTGCTACTCCAAACGGCCGTTCTTTGAGATTATTGGTACCATGGATCAAAAATGTCATCGTATTGAGTCATCAATATTGAAGACAACCTTCGATTCAGGCATGATCACAAAGCAGGGCTTATCAACAGAGGAAGAAGTAAAAGGGGCGATTTCTCGCTCGAATTCACCCCTGGTTTTGTCAATCAACTTGCCGGTTGTGCCATGCCTTCGTACTCAATCTCTTCGTAGCGAGTGGGGCATTTGAGGAACAACCCACCAGGATTAGCGGTAAAGACGCCGTTGCTGTCGGCGGTACCTTCCACTAAAGCCTGCGCGTGGTCTTGCAGCAAGTCCGGTCTCGGTTCATTGAGTACCACAATGTGGAGACGCTGCCCAGGTGCAGCCGGGTTGTCTACAATGTCGAATTCCAGGCGGGAATTGGTGGCATCGACCTGGGTGTAGAGTACCGTATCGCCCAATACATAACCCGATACGCGCAAATCACGGCCAATGAGGCGGCTTTGCTCTGCGTAAAATTCATCTACCGTTTTGTAAAGCTGGGTGCTTCCGCTCATGGCATTCACTACTAAATAGCCAATCGCCGCTACCAATAAAAGACCGCCAATGACAAATTTCAGGCGGTTATTTTTCGGTTTGTCCAGTACAAGGTTTTTACCTGAATTGGTCCATGAGGTATCAGTCATTCTCTCTCTCCTTAAATAGTGGTAAGTTGTTGACAGACGTTCATAACATCAACAGCTCGGAGAACTTCTCAGAAGCCTTCTCTCTGACGGCTTCAAAAGGGTCCAATCCCCCCCGGAATTGTGCTGCGCTTGTGGCGATGGGTCAACTTCTCTTGTTTAACGGCCATCGATCCCAACTTAAAATGAGGGGATATTGTCCACAATTATACTGTGATTTATAACACAAGTTTAAAGCATTAAGGTTTTCTTATGATTGCTTAAACGCAAGTATAGGGCTAAAGGTATAAGCTGTCCATAGACAACAAGGTTGCCGCCGAACGATCCCCTTTCTGGTGTGACAAAACGCATCATGCTAGAATGTGACAGATAAATCCTGTTAATAGGCAGGGTACCCAGGCAGGATATCTCTAACAGGAAAGAGAACATGCAAACATTAGAAAACATTTTAGACAAACTAGACAGCGTGCGGGAACGCCTGCTGATGGCCTTTGAGGCGCTGCCAGATGAAGCCCTGGAAGAAACGGGGGCAGTCGGCCGTTTCTCGATTGCCGACGTGTTGGCGATTCAGGCTGCCTGGGAAGCGGAATTGGTGACCGGCTTCTTGCGCCTGGACCAGAACAAAAAGCCGGAACAACTGCTGCTGGCGCTGGCAAATCCGGAAACCTTTAATAAACAACGTTATCTGGAAAACAAAGAGCGCTCGTTAGACAGTATTTTTGACGATTATCAGCAAGCGCGAGTGCATGTGGAGCAGTGGCTGGAGGAGTTTTCTGAAAAGGCGCTTAACGATCCAAAACGCTTTAAGTGGCTGGGCGGGAAATCCTTAGTGACCCTTGTCGGCCAGGTGACCTGGGAACGGGAGGAAAAGTTTATTGCGCCCTTTTCGGCTTTTGCCCAGAGCTGGGTAGACAGCCGTGAGGCCAGCGCCATGATGGCGGCTTCAGCCTTTGTGCCGCTGTCTGATTTGACGACGGAGGATGAAGCAGATGAGTCTGAGCAGGATTGAACCACAGGTATACGAGGCAGCGCACACAACGGCCGTTCTCACCGACCGCAGTGATTTAGGCGTACTTAAATTCACGGGC
This sequence comes from Chloroflexota bacterium, assembly GCA_046496595.1. Lineage (GTDB taxonomy): Bacteria > Chloroflexota > Anaerolineae > Promineifilales > Promineifilaceae. The sequence continues at coordinate 9,923 of JAWOGU010000065.1, read as the reverse complement.
AAGTCCCGGCTGGACCTCATCAACCGCATGTCAACGCAGGCGGTGCTGAATTTGCAGTCCGGCGAAGGCGCTGCCACCATTCTCACCACCGACATCGGGCGCATCATAGACCGGCTGTTGCTGTACGCCGCGTCCGACAGCGTGTATGCCCTGACCGGCGAAAACAACGCCGATTTTATCGCCCGTTATTTGATGCGGTTTGTCTTTTTTAATGACGATTTTCAGGTGGAGGACTTGAGCGGGAAAACGGCCGTTTTCGGCGTATATGGTCCCCAGGCGGCGGCGAAACTGGCCGTAGCTGGCTTTCCCGAAACCGATCTTCTCCTGCACCATTGGCGGCAGGCGGTGGTGGGCGGCGTCACCGCCACTCTGCACCGCGCCGATCCCATCGCCGGAGGCGGTTACTTTGTGATGTGCGCCGCAGCGGAGCGAGATGCTTTATGGCCGCATCTGCTGAACGCCGGGCTGGCTGTGGCGGGCGCCGACGACTACGAATTTCTGCGTATCGAGAGCGGTCTCCCGCGCCTGGGCCACGAACTGAGCCAGGATTACATCCCGCTGGAAGCGGATTTATGGACGGACGTTTCCTTTAAGAAGGGCTGCTACATCGGCCAGGAAATCATCGCCCGCCTGGAAAGCCGCAACAAGCTGGCAAAAAAGCTGGTGAAACTGTCGCCGTCCGGCCCCGTTAACGAAGGCGATACGATTACCACCGCCGGTAAAACGGCCGGAACTGTTACCTCCGCCGCCGCCGGACCCCATGGCATTGCAGCACTGGGATATGTGAAAACGGCAGTTCTGGAAGCCAATACGCCATTGATGGTGGGAGAAGTAACTTGTGAACGATGAATGATGAATGATGAAGTTTTGCAAAACCTTCTGTTCACTGTCAACTGTTCACCGTTCAACATCAACTCCCCTACTTCATCCGCGCCAGTTCACTGCGGATGTGAGTGCGCACTGATACCAGTTCCGGATAGTCGTAAAAGAACAAGACCTTTTCCTCCGCCACCGTATCCCCGGCCGGTTTTTCTTGCAGCACAAAATAGGTAAACGATTCGGCAATATCCTCAGCCGGATTGGTCGCCGCGTACTCCGTTACAAACCAGTCCTCGTAATTTTCGTAAAATTCCGCGAGCAGTTCCTCATATTCCTCGTCCGTTTCGGCCCACTCCACCTCCTGGAATTCGTCTTCGTACACGTCTGCCCAGAACCGGTCGAAAAACTGGCTGATGTAGGAACGGCCGTTGGCGCAGCCCTCCCCCGTGTAAAAAGTAGCGCAGGAAAGCGCTACCGGAGACTCAATGCCCTCCTCCAATTCTTCCGCCGACAGCGACGTATCCGGCGGCACCTGCCCATTTTCCAGCGTGAGGATATGGGAGAATTCATGCACGACGGTATGAACAAAATCCGGCTGGTTGATTTTGCCTGACGTGCCCGCATCGACAATGTCGATGGCGATCAGCCACAAGTTTGGATCATTTTCCAACGGCTGCACATACGCCAGGGTATCATCCTCGCCGTCAGTGAAGATGTGGAATTCCCGCACCTCCGCTTGCAGCGCCTCTGTGGGCAGAATGCGGCGTAGGAACTGCCAGATTTCCTGGTGCCGTTGTTGATTGGTGTACGCAGCGGCTTGATCTGTGTCCAGACCGACTAACTGCGGGTCCAGATCGCCGTTCAGAATATACCGGGCGATAGAGGGCAGTTCTTCATCGCTGCCGGACAGGTCTTCAAGCGCTTCCGGGACAGGGCCATGGCTGGCAACTTCAGCGCCGCCGTCGAATGATTCGCTAAAGTAAACGTCTAAACCGGCATAAATTTCTTCCGCCAGGGCATCACATTCTTCGTCTGTATCACATTCGATGTAACAAATGCTCTCGTCGGGGTCGTAATTTTCGCCAGGCAGGCAGTCTTCCTCTTCCATGAACATGTAATCTATATCGGCCCAATCTTCCTCATCGTAATAACCTGCCAGGATTTCTGCGCATTCTTCGTCGGTTTCGCAGTAAATGTCGAAGACACAACTGTCACTTTCAGGGTCGTAGGTTTCGCCATCGTAACAATAATCATCTTCGACCCAGGCTGCTTCGTCTTCGTAAATTTCATCTTCATACATGTCGTCGTCACAAGCCGCCAACAGGCCCAGCAGGAGAACAGGCAGCAGCAGAAATAGATTTGACCAGTGTTTCATGGGTATTTTCCTTATCATAAGTTGGGATGGAGATATGAGACAGCCTTCGGGAGGTTGTTTCCGAGATATTGTAAGGGATGGGAACGGCCGTTTCTACCGGACCATAATCCTACTTTCAACCGGCCTCGTCAATCATAAACCACTGCGGGCAACGGCCGTCGGGGCGCACACTTTCCGCAGGGAACAGGTCGGCAAAATGGGTCAGCTCAGCCAGGTCTTGTTTGAGCACAATGCGAATTTCGCTGAGCAGGCTTTGACCGCCAACGTCTGAGCAGCGCAGAGAGAGGAAATCGGCCGCGCCGGGACCAAATTCTGCCTCAAAGCGAGCCAGCAAGTCATTGCGCGAGACTTCGCGGCCAATGTTATCGGCGACGTAATGGTTAAAATCGGATTGGGCAAACAAGGCTGCCAGGCCATTGCTCAAGCCAAAATAGGCGTCGGCATCCATCCCGGCGCAGGTTCCATGTTTGCTCCATTCGTGACGATCCAGGCAGGAGGCCGTACCCGGCATATAGGTATTCAGGTCATTTTCAACCGCCGCGGACAAAGCCGGGTCGGGCAGGTCGCACCAATCGCCCTCTTTGTCCGTGTCGATGACAGCAGCGGGCTGGGCGCAGTAAGCAAAGGAGTGTGATGGGTCGTCGTTCTGGTTAGGCCACAGGCCATGCAGCACAAAGTTGGCGGCATCGTAGCGCTCGCCGGTCTGGCTGGCGCATTCGGGTTTGCGGCTGGCGGTTTCGCAAAAGGCGGGCTGCCAGCTCAGGGCCAGCACGTAATAGTCGAAGTAGCCGTCTGCGCCCGCCCAGGGGAGTTCTGAACTGGCGGGAGGGGGAATGGGGAGAGAAACGGCCGTTTCTCCTTCCAATTCCGCTTCCATTTCAGGCGCTTCAGCGGGAACCGTGCCTGTTAAAGATTGCGAGACTACGGTGGCGGCGGCGTTGGTCATTTCGGCGGGTAGGGTTTCGCCACGCTGGTTGAGCAGCCAGTTGGCGCCCAAAATGAGCAGCGCCGCGATGAATATGACCGCGCTACCCTGTTTGATAGAGATGTGGATCGTTTTGTTTTGGGATGATTTCTTTGCCATAAGGCGGGGAAGGTATCACGAGCGCAGGAAAATGGCAATGATGTGTCATATGGCAGGGGCGAACAGGTGGTTCACCCTTTATTAGGCGGACAGATGGGCGATTTTGTGTACCCCACACCACTGTGCGTCTGTTTCCGGAAATACGTCACTCAGGGCGCCCCAGAAGCCCGAGGCGCCGTCGGCCACAGCGAGCTTGGAGGGCGGTCATGCCGCGACGTTTCAAATCGCGCAGCAAGGTAGCCCGGGACTCCGTTGATTCCCGCTAGTCGTCTTCCAGTCTTCCAAAGCGACAACCTCTTTAACACCGTCTGTGCGCATCCCGATGACGACCAGGCAGGCCAGGCGCTGCAATACACAACTCGCAAACGGGCCACAGTCCATTTGTGGTAATATTGAGAACCATAAGGAATGGACATTCATGGAGATTGGAATTGATGGTTTTGCGGCCGCCACGTGGAGCTAGGGCAACGACAAAACCATTGATAGCAATCAGGCGTTGGCCGAACTGCTCCAAAGAATGGCGTATGCAGTTGGGCGCCCTTTCCGGCCACTGTCTGACAAAATAACAGTTGTTTCAGAAGAGAAGTAATGTAGCGGAAGATTCCAGGATACGGGAGTGGCAATCAAATGCTTAAATTCATAAGAATGGCCTGGCGCAACATGTGGCGCAATAAGCGGCGTACGCTCATCGCTTCCGTTGCTATTGTGCTCAGCATGATCTTGCTCATCTTTTTTCAAGCCTTTATGGATGGCATGGACCAGACGATCTACGGCAACACGGTGCGCCTTTATGGCGGCAACGTGCTCATCCACGCTCCCGGCTACCGCGAGAAATCATCCAGACTACCCATGCTGCCCGTCGCCGATACCGACGCCATCCTGGCTGCGGTGAGAAACGAGCCAAATGTGCTGGTCGCTTCCAGGCGCATCAACACGGGCGGCATCATCAGCAACCGCAACTCCTCCAACGCCGTCAACATCACCGCCATTGAGCCTGAAATCGAAGCGCCCATCAGTCTGGCGGCCGAAAATCTGGTGGCAGGGCGCTTTCTCACAGCCGAAGACGGCGACAATATTGTGATTGGTCAGGCGTTGGCCGAGCACTTAAATATAACCGTTGGCGATCGTGTTTCCTTAATCGGCCGGCGCAAAGACGAATCGATGCGCCAGCGCTCTATGACAGTTGTGGGCATCTTTGATTTGGGCCTGGGCGAAGCGGAAAAGAGTCTTGTCTTTATGAACCTGCCCACGGCGCAAACGCTCTACAACCTGCGCGGCGAAGTGACCGAAGTAGCCGTCATTCTGGAGAAGATTGGCGAAGAAGATGTGCTGATCGACAGCATCGCCCCCAATTTCCCCAACCATGAGGTTGATTCTATCTATACGCTGCGGCCAGAATTTGCAGAAGCGCTGGCTACAGACCGCGCCATCGGGATCTTGCTCGGCGGCATCCTGCTGCTGATGGGCGGCATCGGCATTCTCAATTTGATGCTTATGGCGGTCTTTGAACGGACGCGGGAAATGGGTGTCCTGGCGGCGATGGGCATGAAAGGGCGGCAGATCATGGCGCTTTTTGTGTTGGAAGGCGCTTTTATCGGTCTGCTTGGCGCGGTTATTGGCTGTATCTTGAGTTGGGCGCTGGTGCTGTGGGTGGGGCAGGAAGGCATTGATTTTTCTACTATTTACAGTGGTGATCTGGGTGAAGCCGGTGAACTTTATGCTTTGATGGGCACAGTTCTATATCCTGCCATTGCGCCTTCGGTCATTCTTATTTATGGCTTTGCCGCTGTTGTGGTCGGTGCACTGGCCGCGCTCATTCCGGCCTGGCAGGCTGCCAAACGAGAGCCGGCCGAATCGCTGCATTACGTATAAGGAGGGGGGTGAATGGCAATCCGTAAATTCTTTTCTATTGCATACCGAAATTTGGTGAGAAACGGCCGTCGCACGGTATTGACAGCGCTGGCAGTGGCCTTGGGGCTGGTGGTCGTTTTTTCAATTAGCAGCCTGATAGCAGGCGTGGTGAAAACGATGCTGGCTGACAGTATTCGGATGACGACAGGCCATTTGCAAGTCCGAAGCAGCAGTTATGAAGCTGACAAGGCGAGCCTGCTATCTCAAGACTTACTGCGCGACGGAGAAGCATGGTCGGCGCAAGCCGAAGCGCTGCCTGCTGTGCAGTCGGCGGCGGCGGTTTTGTGGAGCGGCGGTCTGCTCAGCACTTCCCAAGAATCAGTGGGCATACAAATTTTGGGTATTGATACGGAAGATGCTTTCCACGAGCCAATCCGCGAAGGTATTGTGGCCGGGGCGTTTCTGCAAAATGATGCGCGTGGCGAAATTCTGGTGGGCAAGATGCTGGCCGACCAGATGGAAATCAGCGTGGGCCAGCGTGTGAGTCTGGCCGCCAGTAATGCCAACGGCGAAGGCCAGGAAGGCGTATTCACCGTCGTGGGCCTGGTCGATACCGGCTTTCCCAGCGTCGATCAGCATCGCGTGATTTTGCCGATGGCGCAGGCGCAGGCTTTCAGCGGGGTAGGAGACCGGTTTAGCAGTCTGATTTTGATGTTAAACGATGAAGATGACACCGCTCTAGTAGCAGCGGCGCTTGCCGGGACAGGCAGGCAGTTTCTAACGTGGCGTGAATTGAACAGCCTCATATTAGAAACTGTGGAAAACGGTCTTTTCTTTTATTACATTCTTTATGCGATTGTGTTCATGGCGGTGGCTGTTCTTATTGCCAACACCCTGCTCATGTCTGTATTCTCTCGCGCCCGCGAAATCGGTATTCTCGGTTCTCTGGGTATGAATGGTGCGCAGATTATGCAGTTGTTTCTCATAGAGGGGGTCCTGATAGCGCTGCTGGGCATTGCTCTGGGCTGGGTGCTTGGCCTGGGACTCGTTGCTTATATGACCTACGTGGGCATTGCTTTTCCGGCGGAGACAGTGGCAATGGTGGAAGGGTTTGTTATGGGAACAACGGTTTACGGTGGATTTGCATGGGGTGAATTTGCTGTTTTGTCGTTGATGCTGCTGCTCATTGTCTCGTTGGTTTCGCTTTATCCGGCCTGGCTGGCAGCCAAAATGGAGCCGGTGGAGGCGCTGCACGCGTTGTAGGTAAACGGCCGTTCTCCCTATTCATCTCACGATACCATTTGCGGCGTAATACCCATCACCTGGGCCGTACCTTGCATCGTTAGCTGGCGGAAGTATTCATCCATTTGGGTGACGCTAAACGGCCGTTCTCCCTCCAGCCACCACGCAATCAACCCCAATAATGAACTGGCAATATAGTTCGACAGTACCTCAATCGGCAGCGAGGGCGTCACGCCAATTTCCTGCGCCCGCGCGGTAATCGTGGCCTGGGCAGTTGCCGCAATGTAATCCTGCACCCGCTTTTTGATGGCGCCGCCCCCCTGCCCACTGATTACAATCCGGTAAAAATCGGCGTTCTCAGCCGCGTGCTGAAAAGCCAGCGTCCACGGTCCCTGCCCGTTGGCGACCCATTCGTCGATGGTGCGCTGCTGGATTTGAGTCACCAGGTCATCGTACACCGCTTCCAAACTTTGCATCAGCAGGTCTTCTTTATCTTTGTAATGCAGGTAAAACGTTGTGCGACCTAAATCGGCGCGTTCGGTGATGTCTTCGATGGTGACGGCGTCGTAACCCTTCTCCAGGACGAGCGCCATCAGGGCGTCTTGCAGTTGGCGACGGGTGCGCAAGACACGACGGTCGGGTTTACGTGGGTTCATATGAGGCTCCTTGAAGGATGAAGGATGAGGGATGAAGGATGAATTTTGAACAGACGTCTAAAAATGGACGCGCTTGAGAATTGATGGTTGACGATAGTGCAACAGGGCATACAATTATGAACATGGTGTTTATAATATAACATGAGGTTCAATTTTTGTCATTAGCAGGTGACAGTCACTTCCAAAAGTGACTGTCACCTAAAGCGCCCAATATGCTCACCAAATTTAGAGAAACGCCAGCGGCAAACGGCCGTTTCCACCCCACTGCCACGCCACACCCTCTCATCCACCTGCGTCAGGTCGTCAAGACTTACCACAGCAGCGCCGGCGATTTCACCGCGCTCCAAGGCATCGACCTGACGGTGGCTGCGGGCGAATTCGTGGCGATTATCGGCAAATCGGGCTGCGGCAAATCCACGCTGATCAACATGATTACCGGCATTGACCGGCCGACTTCTGGCGAGGTATGGGTGAACGGAACGGCCGTTCACACTCTGAGCGAAGGCCAGATTGCCGAATGGCGCGGGCGGGAACTGGGCGTCATCTTCCAGTTCTTCCAACTGCTGCCCACCCTCACCGTCATGCAAAACGTGATGCTGCCCATGGATTTTTGCCGCACCTACCCCATTCCGCAGCGGCGGGAGCGAGCCATGGACTTATTAGAACAGGTCGGGCTGGCCGGCGTGGCCCACAAACTGCCCTCGTCGGTGTCAGGCGGGCAGCAGCAGTTGGCCGCCATCGCCCGCGCCCTGGCCAACGACCCACCCATCCTGGCCGCCGATGAACCCACCGGCAACCTGGATTCCGCCACCGCCGAAATCATCTTCCAACTGTTCAACCGGCTTGTGGATCAGGGCAAGACCATCCTCATGGTCACGCACGATCCCGACAAAGCGCAGCGCGTCACCCGCGTCGTCACTATTGCCGATGGGGAGATCGTCAGGAAAGATTTAACCGCGGAGCGCGTGGAGGGAAGAGAGCGCAATTTCTGCCCTGCACGTTGTTCAAATTTAGAAATTTAGGATACGGATTAACGCGGACGACAGAGAAAACCGCAAAGCCACAGAAGATGCGGTGTTTTGAACCGCTTTTCTCTCCGCCCCTCCGCGCCCTCCGCGGTAAAAAACATGATGACTCTGAAACCACGTTGGAAAAAAGTAATCGCCGACCTCTGGGGCAACAAGTCGCGCACGGTGTTGGTGGTGCTGTCCATCGCCATTGGCGTGTTTGCCGTGGGCATGGTGGCGAACGCTTACCTGATTCTGGATGAGGCCACCACGGTGGGCTACGAAGCAGTGAATCCCACAAGCGCCTTTATCATCTCTGCGCCGTTTGACGACGATTTGGTGGACGACATTCGCGACATGCCGGAAGTGGCGGAAGCGGAGGGGCGGCGAGTGCGCGACGTGCGACTGTATCTAAACGGCCGTTGGTACACCACCGCCCTCTCTGCCCAGGATTACGAAAACGGCCGGGTCAACCTGCTCCAGCCCACCGGCGGCAAAACCGCGCCCGGCGACCACGAACTGCTCATTGACCAAACGGCCGTTGCCCTCACCGATTTTGAGATTGGCGACATTGCCATCGTGGAAATGAGCGACGGCCGTCATTACGAAATGCCCCTGGTGGGCACGGTGCGCGACATGAACAGCAACCCGTCCATCAACAGCGGCGGCATCAACGCCTACACCACCCTGGACACCTTTGAATGGCTGGGCGAAACGGCCGACTACAACCGCCTGCTCTACGTCGCCGCCGAAAACCAGAAAGACCGCGCCTACATCCAGGCGCTCACCGGCGACATCAAGGACAAAATCGAGAAAACGGGGCGCATGGTCTACTTCACTCTGGTATTCGCCGAACCGGGCGTCAGTCCGACCAAGTTCATCATCCAGTCCATCCGTTCCGTGCTGGGTATTCTGGCGGTGGTCTCGCTGGCCTTGAGCGCCTTTCTGGTATTTAACACCATGTCGGCGCTGATTTTGCGGCAGGTGCAGTATATCGGCGTCATGAAAGCCATCGGCGGGTTGACGCGGCAGTTGGTGAGCATGTATTTGCTGATGGTGACGGTGTTTGGCCTGCTGGCTTTTGCCGTGGCGGCGCCATTGGCCGCCGTCGCCGCTCAGAAATTCGCCGCCTTTATCGCCGGTCCGGCCTTGCTGGATTTGCCTCTGCCGCCCTATCAGGTGCGCCTGCCGATTTTGCTGCTGGAGCTGACCGTCAGCCTGCTGGTTCCGGTGCTGGCGGCGCTGCCCGCCATCTGGCGCGGTACGCGGGTGACGGTGTTTGCGGCGCTCAATGCCACCGGTCTGAGCCAGGAGGACTTGAGCAACAGTTTGCTGGAACGGTTCATCGAGCGTATTCGCTTTATGACGGGGCCGTGGCTGCTCTCGCTGGGCAACGTGCTGCGTAATCGCGGGCGGGCGGCGCTGACGCTGGGCACGCTGGTGCTGGGCGGGGCGGTGTTCATCGGCGTACTCAGCGTGGGCGCATCAGCGGATGAGACGGTGACGGAACTCGGGGAAGCGTTTCGTTTTGACGTGCAGGTGGAGTTTGAACGGCCGTACCGCCTGGCGCAAATCGAGCAGTACGCGCTGCAAGTGCCGGGCGTGGAGCGGGTGGAAGGGTGGACGGCCGTTCCCGGTACCATCCTCAACGAAAAAGGGGAAGAGGGTAACTCGATGACGATTCTGGCCCCGCCCGGCGGCAGCGACCTGACCCGACCCAAGATTGTGGCCGGGCGCTGGCTGGAACCGGACGACGAGAACGCTCTGGTCATCGCCACCAACCTGCTGCGCGAGGACCCGTCGCTGAAGGTGGGGGATGAGATCCGGCTGAAGATAAACGGCCGTGAAGACGACTGGACCATCGTGGGCGTGTATCAGGCGATTGGCGT
>JAWOGU010000035.1:0-5849 GCA_046496595.1 Chloroflexota bacterium | reverse complement strand
GGCATAACTCGTCGAATGAAACATTTGCATCTGTAGTGCCGCGTAAAACCTTAACTAAAATTTTTTCTGCCTTTCCCATCGCAACAGTTTACCATATTTGAGGCGCGAGTTTAAAGGTAGAGAAAACGGCCGTTCCTCACCCCGTTCGCCGCGCGTAAATGCCAATATTCTGCCCCTTAAAGTTCAAGCGGAATGGCGTCACCGTAAAACCTTGCTCGACCACGTAGGCCACCAGCCATTGAATCCACTCCGTGCCTGGCGGCGGCAGCACAGGCTCGCCAATCACGCAGCAGGGCAAAATAATCACGTCGCAGTGATACATGACGGCGGCGTCAACCAATTGGATGTTACAGCCATGAGCGTGCATCGCTGCCAACAGGTCGAAATGTTGCGCCATTGACGGCTCAAATTCGGCGTCGATGCGCGGCACGCGCTCCGTATCGGCAATTTGCACCTGTTTGTTGGTTTGCAAATCCTTGTATTTGGTGGGAAGGGCTTGATCAACCGGGTCGATGACGGTGGCGTTCCAACCACTGCCCTGGAGAAGATAGGCCAGCAGACCTTTGCCGCCGCCCACGTCTGCCACCCGGCAGGGAGCCACATGCGCCGACATCCAGCGGTGCAGGAGCTGGAAACGGAACTTCTTCATCATCGGCAGTTCACGCGGCGGCGAATCGTCGTTCACAGCCAGCAAGGAAGGCGCTGCCGTTTGTAAGACCTGGGTGTATAGCTGTTCGCCCTCGCGTTTGTGTTTTGCTTTGCCCATTTGGTTTTCAGGCAGTCAGACGGGAAACGGCCGTTTCCCGATCCGCCACAAAGAAAATTTGCCGTCCTCGATTGCATTCCACCATGAACGCCCGCAAACTTTTGCTTCCGTACCGGGCAAAATCGCCCACAATCGCCACTTTCATATGGTAATTGGCCGCTTTTTGTAAAATATCACCGGCAAGCTGCGTCTTCAAATCAAAGAATTCAGGGCTAAGATTGTGTTCATAAACCACAAGATTATGCGCCCCCTCATAACTTGCGTTCGCCATCCAATCCAGGGCGTCCTGCACAGTGTGGATCTCAATTTGATCAGAAATGATTTCAGCGATTTTCTGACTGTCGTGTTCAAATATTTTTTGTTCCATACTCCGTTCTCTCGCAACTGCTTGCCTGGGATAATCCTGCCCAGCAAACAAACCTGCCAAAACATCCATAAATGTTCTGGTTGACCGGTAAGTTTAGAATGGAATTATAGGGAGAAAAGGCGTTGGCAGCGATCTGCTGGTTGTAAACGGCCGTTTCCTCCCGCCGCCCACTCGCTGCAAACTGATCCCTGCACACTTTAAACTGAACACCGGCTCTGTCTATCGCTCAGACATCCGCCGTTTCGCTAATGGCTCTCAAACTGCCCGGCAAGGTGACGGTAAAATGTGCGCCTCCTTCCGGCCGATTGACAACGCCAATGGACCCGCCATGCGCCTGCACAATCACCCGCACGGCCGACAACCCCAGCCCGCTGCCCGGCTGCGCTTTGGCCTTGTCCCCCCGAAAATATTTCTCAAAAACAAGCGCCAGATCGTCTTCCGGAATGCCGGCGCCTTCATCGAAGACATGGATGATCAACTGCTCGGGAGTATACAAAACCTGGACGGAAACGGCCGTTTCTCGCGGCGAATATTTCAGTGCATTGTCCACCAGATTGAGCAGCATGTGATACAAACGGTTCTCATCCGCTTCAATGTCATACCGTTCACCCGTAATGGCGCAGGTCAGGGAAATGGCTTTATTCAACGCCGCGCCCGCCACGTCTGCCTGTACCCGCTCCACTACTTTATTGAAATCGAACGGTTTCTTCATTAAGGAAACAGCCGAATTATCCGTGACGGTGTAAAGAAGCTGCTCGATCATGATCAACATACGATCTACCGCCACCCCAATCTGCTTTAAGTAGCGTTCACCCCGGCTGTCCAGTTCTGCCGTGCGTTCCAACAAAGACTTCCAGCCCATAATAGCTGTGAGCGGATTTTTAAGATCATGGGAAAGCATATGCAAAAAATCCTCCCGATCCGCTTCAAGCTGTTTCACGTAGGTGATATCTTGCATGACCAGGATGGTGCCCACTTCCGCCAGGTGTTCAGCCGTCGAGAGGTAGGTCTTTTCACCAATTTTCGTTTCCATGGTCTGCCCAATGCCGCTGCTGATAGCCTCAAACAACTGCGCCATATGGGCGCCCAACAGCACTGTGGCAGCCTCATTCGCTACTAAAACATCCCCCGCCTCGTCGATGATTAGCAAAGGCTGCGACAACGTGTGCGCCGTCGCCTGGATGGCCGCCCGCTGGCGCTCTGATTCTTTGAACAAACGAGCATTCTCAACGGCCGTTGCCACCGGGTTGGCAAATGCTGTCAAACGGTCCACATCTTGCTCAACAAACGACCCGTCTGCTTTGTTGAACAGCGTTAACACCCCCACAACATGGTTCTGAACATGCAATGGCACACTGACCATAGAAGCCGGTATCTGCCCGTTGATATTATCCACAAACGGATTATAAGCCTCATGGGTTTCCGGGTTATTTGCCATCACAACTTCGCCGCTCTGCGCCACATACCCAATAATGCCTTCATTCAACGCAAACGGCCGGGTTCCGCGCGCATTCGTCTTAGGAGCCTGACGATATTTGCGCAGCTTCTGGCCCTGTTCATCCACCAGGCTCAGGCATACCGATTCCACCGGCCAATAATGATTAACCTGCTCCACCAAAACCGTGTACACCGTATCCAAATCAAGGGAACTGGAGACAGCCCGCGACACTTCGTTCAGAGCAGATAATTCTTCATACCGCCGGGCCAGCGCCCGATCCGTGGCCTGGTAGGTGCGGGCATTTTGCACGGCAATGGCGGCAAAGTCGGCAATGGCCGCCAACAGGCGTTCGTCCCGGTTATCAAAGCGCTTGCCCGACTCCCGGTGTGTCGCCGCCAAGACCCCAAATGTCACGCCGCCTAAAGTCAGCGGCACGTAGGCTAACGCTTCCACCAGATAGTTGGTTTTTACCTTGATCTGATCTTCACCGGGCTGCCGCCACACGCGCATTGGCTGCCCGGTAGTGATCACTTTACCGGCCAATGATTCGCCGTCGATGGGCAGTCTCATGCGGGTGATGGTTTCGTCTTCAATGCCGCGCTGCGCTTCCAGAAACAAATCTCCGGAAACCTCATCCACCAGCCAGATGCTGGTTTCGCCGGCGGATGTCAATGTCATGGCAGTTTCGACCATCTGGTTTAAAACCTGGTCCAGGTCTAATTGAGAAGTGATCGACTTGGCAATTTCAGTTAAAGCGTCTGCCAGGTCTATTTTCTTTTCCAGGATGCCGGTTTGAAAATGAGGGCGCTCTTCAATGGTGAAACCAATCCGGAGTTTGCCCAGCGAGAGCATATCGCCGCTTGTCAGGGGATAGGGAGTTCTCACGCCAATGGAACGGCCGTTTCGCGTGGTGCCGTTCGTGCTGCCCAAATCTGTGGCATATAAATGGCTGGCTGTCGGCCTCAGCATCAAATGCCGCCGCGACATCCCAAACTTCCCAGCATCAAACGGGGCCAAATTTATCGTGTCCTCCCCCTCAATATCCCGACCCAGCACCACCTCGCCGTTAATCAACAAGCCAATCCGCTGCGTCGGGTCGCTAGCCAATTCCAACCGAACCCGCCACACAGGTTTGTTTTCAGATTCTTCAGCAGCAAAAGGCAGACGCCGGTAACTAAGCTCCGGTACCACAACCGTATCGACCTTATCGCCTATTTCCTGGATCTGGTTCGTGTTCTGACTAGACATGGCACACTATTTTACCCCACAAACAATAAAATTTATTGTCAACAACCCGTGAAATTTGTCCTATTTCAACGTTTATTTTCAAAGGTTCCTACCTGGGCCATAAGCGACACACTTATAGTGCAGGCAAAATCACAGCTCGTACCCCTGCGCCAAATTGATCCAGGCGATTCAAGACCGCGTTAATGGCGTCAGCTTCCAGCGGCACAGTTTCGGTGACAACATGGGTCAGATCCAGCTTATTGCTTCGCACCAACTCTATTAGCAGCGGTATTTCTTGGGCCAGATGGTCTGAAACGCCAACGATTTCAGCTTCTTTGTTGAGGAGTTCGGTGTATGGAGTAACAGAAAATGGTTGATTTGAAAGTCCGGTGATGCCAGCACGACCCAGAACGGCAAGCGATTGTACAGCTTGCTGCATTGTAGCAGGTAAGCCGATTAATTCCAAAGCAACATCCACCCCCCGCCCTTGCGTCAATTCATAAATGGCAACCACCGGATCGACAACCGCTGCATTCACGGGGATCGCCCCGTATGATTCAGCCAGAGCCAGTTTGTCCGGCTTAATATCGATGGCATAAACAATGGCCGCGCCCAACGCATACGCCAGTTGAATGGCCGCCGCGCCCAAACCACCCACGCCAAAAACAGCCACAATTTCACCCGGTCGCAGGCGGGTCTTCACCAAAGCGTGCAGCGACGTGGCGGAGGAACACATCATCACCGCACCATGCGTAAACGGGATTTCTTCCGGCAGCAAAAAGAGGCTGCGCGCCGGCATCAGAATGTACTCGGCGTAACCGCCGTCGCGGTATTTGCCAATCATCTGACCGGTAGTACAAAACTGTTCATGGCCCTGGTTACAAAAGACGCATTGGCCGCAGGTGGTCATATAGTGGAGGCAAACTCTATCGCCAGGCATGAAGCGGGTAACGGCCGTTCCCACCTCCGCCACTACCCCCGCCACCTCATGCCCCAACGTCAACGGCAGCGGTTCTACCCGCGATAAACCCGAACGGTAATGCGCATCCGAATGGCAAATCCCCGCCGCTTTCACCTGCACCAACACATCCGTCGGTCCCACTGTGGGCAGCGGCACACGCCGCAGCGCCAAAGGCTGCTTCACTTCAATCAACTGCACAGCTCGCATACTCATGCCAAAACCTCCTCGTATAAAGTTTGTAAGTAACCGCTTCAGCGGTTAAACGGCTAAAGCCGTTACTAACAAGCCTTTTCATTCATCGTGGTGCGCCCCGCTCATGGGGAACTCCTCAAAAATCAGAAACAAACCTGTCACGCCCGCTAAATGAAGTTATTCCCAATCATATCTGGTCAACGGTGATCCGAATACTGGCACCGCCATTGTTACTGGAGTCTGGCAAAAAGCACCCTGCCCGCTGCCCATGTAACGCAATTGGGCAAATCACGCTGCATGGGCAGCGGGTAAAAACGCCAGTGTCCAGTTGTTATTTCAGGGAATACAACGAGTGACGCGCATATCCCCCCTGACGCGCCACCCGCCACCGGCAACATGAAACGCTTACTCAAATGTTTTGCAGTCCTGATTCCAACAACAATGCCGCGGCAACCAAAGCCTCATCGCCATACCAGCGGCCGGCAAGTTGCAGCCCCAACGGCAGCCCGCTCTCGTTAAACCCGGCAGGCAGCGTCATGGTCGGCAAACCGGCGTGGGTCCAGGGCAGGTTCAGCACCGGATCGCCGGTGCTGTCCAGCCCAGGTGGGGCGCTGCCCACGGCCGACGGCGACAGCCAGAGATCGATCCTTTCTTTCGCCATGACGGCGCTCAACTGGCGGCGCAGCGTTTCTCGCCCGGCCAAAGCAGTCGCCAGCGCTTCCGCCGACACAGTTTGTCCGCGCCGGATCAGGTCACTTGTTTTGTCATGATACAGGTCCGGGTATTGAGCAAACCAGGCCGCATGAACCTGCGCCGTTTCCGCCGCCACCAGCGTCTGGTGACGCGGCACAACGTCATCAAAGTCTGCCAACACGGGTACGGACTGAATCACAAAGCC
>JAWOGU010000015.1:0-9577 GCA_046496595.1 Chloroflexota bacterium | reverse complement strand
CAAAGCGGAGCGGCGCACCAGGCCATCCGCCAGTTCTGGCTGTTTGCCGCCCTGGGACTGGACGCTCTGGCGATTACGGCGCAAAGTCTGGTGGGCTATTTCATTGGTTCGCACTGGACGGCGCAGGCTAAACGAGTGGCGCTTTACAGCTGTGTCTGGGGGATTGGGCTGGGTGTGGTGTTGGCGCTGGGCATGTGGCTGTGGCAGGATTGGATTGCGCGGATGCTGGTGCCGGAAACGGCCGTTTCCGTTTTTTTCGCCGCCTGGTTGATGTCCGCTGTGGTGCAGCCGGTCAATGCCCTGGCCTTTGTCACCGATGGCGTACACTGGGGGACCGGCGATTTTGCCTATCTGCGTAACGGCATGTTTGCGGCCTCGCTTCTTGGCAGTGTGGGGCTGCTCTTGATTGATCAGACGGCGGCGGATGCTTTGTTATGGGTGTGGCTGGTAACAGCCGTTTGGATCACCATCCGCGCCCTCTTTGGCGTCGTGCGTATCTGGCCGGGCATCGGAAACAGCCCTTTCAAGTTAAAGATTGAAGATTAAAGACTGGGAACCTTGTTACCTCCAATCTTTAATCTTTCTTCTTCAATCTTTCCCCCTATTCGTAGCTCAACACCTCCCGAATCGTCAGTTTAGAGGCGCTGCGAGCCGGGATAAAGCTGGCGATACCTGCCAGGAACATCACAATAAACAGCCAGAGAATGGCCCCACTCACCGAGAATACATAGCTGGGCGACGCCTGGAGCAAAATCGTGCCCACCGTGTTCGTCAGGAAATAGCTGGCTGGCAGCGCCAATAGCCCGCCGATAATCCAGCTCATCAGGCCGATAATCACCCCTTCCAACAGGACAATGCGCAGTACCGCGCCGTCCGACGCGCCAATAGCCCGCATCACCCCAATTTCACGGGTGCGCTCAATCACGTTGATGCTCATCGTACCCATCAAGCCCAAACCACCCACAATCCCCAGCAGCAGCGCCATAAACAGCAAGAAGATAATGATCACGTTAAAAACAGTGGCAATCAGGGTGCGCAGTTGGGCAATCGTCTGCATTTGCTGCACGCGGAAGCCGGAACGCCGGTAGCCTTCTTCCAGCGACTGGCCCAACTTCATCTGGTTTAGCGGCGAGCGGTCTTCCAGGCGGGCAAATACCACCTGCGTTTTGCCGGTGTTGTTCGTTGCCCGGCCGTACTGGTCGAATTTGATGAAGGCGTTGGCGCCTGTCATCAGGCCGCGCACAATGCCCACCACTTCCCAATCCGATTCCTTGCCTTCAATGTTTAGTGTGACCATGCTGCCGACTGTGATGTCGTCTTCGTCGCGCAGTACATCGGTATTGATGACGATGGCGTTGGTATCGCCCTCTTCCAGCCAACGGCCGTCTGTCAGGGTGATATTGAGCATTTCAGAATGTGTCTCCGGGGCATAGATGATAATGCTGTCACTTTCGCTGTCATCCGGCCGAATGCGGCGCGCCGTGCCGAAGCCCCACGTTTCTACCACATCCACGCCCGCCATATGCAGCGCCTGCTGCTGAACCGGCTCCACGCGATATGCCTGATCAAACACAATTTGAATGTCGAAATCAAAAAAGTTCAAGGCGTCGTCCAGCGTTTGCTGCAAGGAGGCGCGAATGGTGAAAATCGAGATAAAGATGGTGGTCGCCAGCGACAGAGTTATCAGTGTCAGCGTCAGCCGCCCCTTACGCCGGAAGGTGTTGCGAATGGAAATTTGTGACGGGCGCGTGATCGGAAACACCTTCCGCAGCCCGATAATGATCTGGTCTACCCAACTAGACCCAAACTGCCCTTTGCCTAACCCCACTTCGCTCATAGCTTCGCGGGCGGTGATGCGCACGCCTTTAACCACCGGATAGATGGCTGCCAGCAGGGGGATGCTTAAGCCAATAATCACCTGCACCAGCACCACCTGCGGGTTCAACTGGAAACCGTCAATGTTAAAGTTGAGCAGGGAGGAAAACAGAGTCGCCAGTCCCAGAGAGCCTAAGGCGCCCAATGGAATCGCCAGGGCCAGCCCCAACACGCCAAACAGCAGCACCAACACGATATACATCCAGCCAATCTGTCCCGTTTTAGCGCCCACGGTTTTCATGATGCCAATCTGCCTGACCTGCTGGGCTAAAATCGCGGCCAAAATGTTGACGATCAGGAAACCGCTGAGGAAGAGCGACAAAAACCCCATCGCGCCCAAAATGTAGGAGAAGGCGTTGAGGAAACTTTGCGTGGGATGTTCGCCAGGGGGGTAAATGAGGGAAATCAAGACCTGGTTGCCGTCCTTTTCCAGGCGGTTTTCGATGAGTTTGGAAACCTCCTGGATGTGGGCGTAGTCCAGTTCATTTTCGGCGGCGACGAACACAATTTGGTTATAGTCTTGCGGTTCACCGAGCCATTCCAGGGTGTCGTTGGTGATGTAGCCGTAGCTGGTGCCGGCCATGAAGGCGGGCAGTTGGCTCTGGTCGTAGACGCTGCCGGCAATGGTGACTTCCCGTTTTTTGCCGTCGGGCGGCTCGATGATAAGGGTATCGCCAATTTCCACGCCGCCCAGGCCCAGCGCCGCGGAAAAGGAAGCGCGTTCAATCAAAATTTCCCGTTCCGGCGGTGGGAAAGCGCCTGCTTCTGGCATCACGATGTTGATGCCTTGTTCCTCATAGTTGGGTAGGGCGTTGATCTGCATGGTGCGGGAAACGCCGTCTTTGTCGAAGAAACGCACGGCCACATAGCGGCGGCCTTCGGCCTCGCCCACTTCGGGCATGGCTTCGATGGCCTCAACCATGTCGTCGCCGAAGGTGTTGAGGGTGTAGATGGTGGCGCTGGCGGGGTTGATGGCAGCGTACTGCGCGGGCAGGCTTTTATCAACGATGCTCTGCGCGCCCATGACCATGCCCAGGGCGGTGACGCCGACGGCGATGGACAGGATGACCAGGATGGTGCGTGTTTTGTTGGAAGATAAATCACGTAGGACTTTGATCCAGCGTGTGCGTATCATGTTTTTCCTCGATTGTGGACTGTGGCGTTTGCTAAGTGAAGCGTGATGCATGCAGAGAAAACTCACGCATCACGCTCCACGTTTCAACCCAATAGCCAAAGACTCAAAAATTATTAGGGCGAAAGCAATTATAACTGCTCCGTAAGCAATCTCGCAGCATACGGCTCTATACGTGATTAAACTTGTCTGAGTTTCCCCCAAATAAGGGATTATCCTGAGAACCCGCGTGATATAATGCCCACTCTAAATTCGAGACAACGAGGTTCTATGCAAGCAAGCTACCCTAACCGGCCAGAGAAAAACGGCCGTTTTAGTCGAAACATCAGCTACTTTTTGGCGGCGCCGCTCACCACCCTGGTTATTTTGAGCCTGGCGCTGGCCTATACCGTGTCCGCTTACCAAAACCAACACCAGGAGCGCATCTACACCGGCGTGTCCCTGATGGGCATTGATCTGAGCGGTATGACGCCCGCCGAAGCCAAAGCCGCCCTGGCTGAAGCCGTGCCGTATGCCAACGAACCCGCCATCACCCTGACTGACCCAGGCACCGGGCAGGCATGGACCAAAACACCGGCGGAACTAGGCATCACCTACGATTTAGACCAGACCGTAGCCGCCGCCTATCAGGTTGGCCGCGACGGTGGTCCCATCGCCCAGTTCAAGGAGATGTTCCATAGTTGGTACTATGGCGCGACACTGGCCCCCATCATCGTCTTTGACGAAACTCAACTGGATCAGGCTGTGGGCGAACTGACTGCCGGTATTGAACAGCCGGCCGTCGAAGCTACTTTTAACGCCGATGATGGCAGCGCCACGTATACGCCCGGCCAGGTTGGCCGCAGTGTGAACAAAGTGGACTTGCGCCAGCGGCTGCTGGCCCCGGTGAGTGAATTAAGACCGGTAGAGATTGAACTGCTGGTAGAAACCATTCAGCCGCAGGTGGTGGATGACAGGGAAACGGCCGTTCAAATTCAGCAAGCCATCAACAACCCCGTCAGCTTCTACCTGCCCGAACCATTAGCCGACGACGACATGAGCCGCTTTGAGCTGCCGCCGGAACAGTTGGCGCAGTGGGTGCGCATTGACCGCACCATCGGCGCCGATGGCACACAGCAGCACAATATGATTGTGGACCAGAACGCCATCAGTTATTGGCTTTCTCAGTACGCCAACCAGTTGTACCGCAAACCGGTGAACGCCCGCTTTTACTTTGATGACGATACCAAAGAATTGGTCCTGGTGTCGCCGCACGTAAACGGCCGTGAACTGGACGTAGACGCCACCATGGCAGCCTTCATGGCGCAGGTGGATACGCCCAATCGCTCCGTGCCGCTCATCGTCAAAGAGATCGTGCCCACGGTCCATTCCGGAGCGACTGCCGAAGAATTGGGCATCACTGAACTCATCAGCGAAAAAGTGACCTGGTTCTACGGTTCCTCCGACGAGCGCAAACACAACATTGCCCGTTCCGCCGCTAATTTCTATGGCATTGTCATCGCCCCCTATGAAGAATTTTCCTTTAACGACTACCTGGGCACCATCAGCGAAGACGACGGTTACACCGAAGGTCTGATCATCGTCGGCGGGCGCACCATTAAAGGCATTGGCGGCGGCGTTTGTCAGGTGTCTACCACCCTGTACCAGACTGCTTTCTGGGCCGGTTTCCCCATTACCAGCCGTCTGGAGCATGGTTACTGGCTTACTTACTACAATGACGGCGAAGGTCCGGGCATGGACGCCACAGTCTACTCTCCGGATCCGGGCGAGGACCCCACTTTTGAAGTAGACCTGAAATTTATCAACAACACCCCCTATCACCTGCTGCTGGAAAATTATTACAGCGCTGAAAATGAGGCGCTCACCTTTAAGTTTTATTCCACCAGCATGGGACGCACCATTACCAAAGATGGTCCCTATTTTGAAAATGTCACCGAAGTGCCAGGCAGCAGCGAGGACCGGTGGGAGTATGATGAAGATTTAGCAGAGGGTGAGGTTAAACAAATTGATTGGGCCACGGAAGGGGCGGATGTGTTTGTCACACGCACCGTCACCAATGCGGATGGCGTGGTGATCGATGAGAAAACCTTTGTCAGCCGTTACATTCCTTATCCCAATACCTTCCATTATGGTCCGGGGGTAGAACCGTATGATTATTCCCTGGTCCCGGAAGATCCGTTTGGCAACTAGAATTGATGCGTAATGCGTGATGCGTAAAGGGTTTTCACGCATCACGCATTACGCATCATATTTCCCCCGTTACTTTTTTGCGTTCTTTTACGACGTAGAGGATAACTTACTCTATGAATGTGAGAGGAAAACGCATGTCATCAACCACTTTAAGTTCAGGGGAAACGGCCGTTTCCCCTTTTGCCCGTTTTATCACCCACCCCTATATCCGCACCATCGCAGCCGCCCTCGGCCTCTTTTTGCTGTCTGCCGTGCTGTTTGCGTTTGTGCAGTACGGCACGGATGCTCTGGCCGGCAACGACGGCTACTATCACGTCAAAATGGGCTGGTTGATCCGCCAGGAAGGCTTAAAACCAGCTTTTCTCTGGTTGCCCCAAACCATTCTCAACCCAGACGCTTTTTACGACCATCACCTGCTCTACCACGTTTACCTGGCGCTGTTTGCAGCGGTGGATCCGGCCGTGGACGGCGGCGCGGCGCTAACCCAAAGCGCCAAAACAGCCAGCGTCATCCTGCCGTCGCTGGCGTTTGTGGCGGTTTGGTGGCTGCTGCGCGGGCAGCAGGTGCGCTGGCCGGCCTTGTGGGCGCTGGCCTTGTTTATGGTTTCGGAGGCGTTTCTCTACCGCATGAGCATGCCCCGGGCGCAGTCTGCTTCCTTGCTGGTGCTGGCTTTGGGGCTGCACTGGCTGTTTAAGGAAAAATTCTGGCTGCTGATCCCGCTGGGTTTCCTTTATGTGTGGCTTTACAACGCCTTTCCGCTGCTGTTGGTGCTGGGCGGCGTCTATCTAGTAGCCACGCTGCTCACGGAGCGCCGCCTGGTGTGGCAGGCGGTGGCATTTCCGGCGCTGGGCATTATTCTGGGAGTGGTGGTGAATCCCTATTTCCCGCAGAACGTGACGTTCATCATCAGCCATCTGCTGCCTAAAATAGGCGGATCGGCCACCAGGGTAGGCAATGAATGGTATCCGTATGAGACGGCGACGCTGTTGAGCAATTCCGGCGGGGCGCTGGCAGCCTTTGTCTTGGGCGCGATGGCGCTTGGCTGGCAAAAAACGCGCATGAACCGGGCCACGCTGACGGCGCTGACGCTGGCGGTGATCTTTGGCCTGATGCTGTTTCAATCGCGCCGTTTTGTGGAATATTTTCCGGCGTTTGCCCTGATTTTTGCCGCCTTGAGCATTTCGCCGGTGTTGGCTGAATGGGAGGAGTGGCTGAAAGGGAAACGGCCGTTTCTCCGCTATCTCATTCCGCTGACCTTCTTTGCTCTCCTCCTGGCGCCGCTGCAAAACACCCTGGTGGACGCCCGTGCTTCTCTGGCGGACGCCAAACCTGCCGATCGTTATGCCGCCGCTGCGCTCTGGCTGCGCCAGGAAGCGCCGGCCGGCTCAAAAATTTTTCAAACCGATTGGGATGATTTCACCCGGCTTTTTTTCTATAACACGGACGTTATCTACACGGCCGGTCTGGACCCCACCTACCTGGAACTGTATGACGCCGATCTTTTTGAGCAGTGGGTAGATATTTCCGAAGGCCAGGTTGAGAATCCCAGCGAAAAGATCCGGGAATTGTTCGACGGTGACTACGTTTTTTCCGATTTGAATCATAAAAAGTTTATCGAGCAGGCTGAAGCGGATCCCAATTTACGAGAAATCTACCGGGATGAGGACGCCGTTATTTACGCCGTGAAGCCGGTTGACTGAATTTCATGAATTTTCAAATTGACCCGTTACTTTTTTTGCCTCTGCAACGACTTAGAGGCAAATCAAACAAATAGGAGTTGGAAAATGAAAAACATGAAATCTTCAAAATTGATGGGTCTGATGATGGTTGTGATGATAGGGCTGTTGGTTGTGGCTTGCGCCCCCGTTTCCGGCGCAGAACCGGCTTTTGCGCCGGCTGCCGCGCCTGCAGAAAGCGCCGCTCCGGCAGTAACGGTTCCGCAAGAGGGGGGCGGCAGTGTAGAGGATGGCGCAGTGACGGGGGATGATGGGGAAACGGCCGTTACCAGCAGTGCTGATAATGCCGCTGCCGCCGCCACCGAAGACTTCACTCTCTCGACGGTCATTGAATACGTGAAAAGCACTTTTGCCAAAGCCGGCGCCAGCGTTGGCGCCAAAGCCAACAGCAGCAACGCCAACGACAACGGCGATGACGACAGCAACGACAACGACGATGACGACAGCAACGACAACGACGATGACAACAGCAACGACAACGACGATGACGACAGCAACGACAACGGCGATGACAACAGCAACGACAACGACGATGACGACAGCAACGACAACGGCGATGACGACAGCAACGACAACGGCGACGATGATGACGATGATGACGATGACGACGATGACGATGATGACGATGATGACGATGATGATGACGATGATGACGATGATGATGACGATGATTAAGCTGCGTTAGCTTCGTTGTTTAACCTTAACTGCTCATGGGGTTGGTTGTTAACCTCGTCAGCGCCTTTATAATTACTCTCTGGTTATCAAACTGGAACTGGTTATCAAACCGGAACTCTCCCGCGAAGGTTGTCACCGTCGCGGGAGGTGTTTTTATGATTTTACTGTTTTGTGGCTGTTGGAGCAGAAACGGACTGTGCAAGATGAACTCCTATTACTGCATCGTGCTCGCTCGTTAGAGCAGGATGCTCTGGCCGAGATTCACGACACTTATTATGTGCCCTTGTATCGTTTTATCGTTTTACGTGTCAGCGATCATGACACGGCGGAGGATTTAACAAGCGAGGTGTTTACGCGGCTGCTGAGTGCTTTGCGAGAGAGAACCGCCCCGCAAAATACGCTGCGTGGTTGGTTGTTCAGTGTGGCCTCTCGTGTGGTTAATGATCATTACCGCCAGCAGTATCGGGCGCGTCAGACAGAACTAACCGACGATCTGCCTGGCACAACACGTCAACCGGAAATGATTGTTGCTGAGAAATTAGCTGAAGAAACAGTGCATCAGGCAGTGGCAGACCTGACAGAAGAACAGCAAAACATTATTGCGCTTCGTTTTGGTTTTGGCATGTCCATTGAGGAAACCGCCAGGACGACCGGGAAAAGCGAGGGGTCTGTGAAAATGTTGCAGGCACGCGCTATCACAAATCTGGCGAAGAAGCTAAAACCAGGGCAGGTGAGTGTATGAACGAACAACTGGATAAGATGCTCATCGAATGCCTGGACGCACTGGATCAGGGCGAGATGCTGGAAGCAATTTTGGCCCGTTACCCTCAAGCGGCGGCGCAGTTACGGCCGTTATTAGAAACGGCCGTTTCCCTGCAACACCTCCCCATTCAACCCACCGTCGCCGCTCAGCAGCGATCCAAACAACAGTTTCTCCAGACCGCCGCCGCCATGCAAGGACAGAAACCGGCCGCAGCGCCGCTGTTTTGGCGGCGCTTGCAGCGCGTTTTTAGGCCGCTGGCAGGCCTGGCGGTGGTGTGCCTGCTGCTGCTGGTTCTCATTGTGCCCCTTTCGGCGGCGGCGGTTCCCGGAGATGCACTGTATACCCCCAAACGGTTCTTAGAAGATATGCGCCTGTCTCTTACCAGTGACGGCGCTGCCAAACGGCAGTTGGCCGAACAATACAACCAGGAGCGCATCGCTGAAATCGAAACCCTCCTGGCATCCGGGCGCACAGCCGCTGTGGCCTTTCATGGCCCCATTGAGGCTGTTGGCATTGAAGAGTGGCTGATTGCCGGTCTGTTGACACAAATCACGCCGGAAACGGCCGTTTTCGGTGAGCCGGCTGTCGGTTTGTTAGCAGAAGTAAGCGGGCAAACCCAAAATGGCGTCCTTGTCGCCTTTGCCATTTTAATTCCCGAAGGCGGTAACCCGAACCCTGCACGGCCGGCAGTGACCCCCTCGCCCACAATCACCCAAACCCCTACCCCGGAATCAACCGGGACGGCCACCGCCACCCCGACCGCCACCGCCACTGCTGCCTTTACGTCCACCCCCACGTCTACCTCCACGGCTTTCCCCACCCTGACGCCCACGGAAACGGCCGTTGCCTCCCCTGACAGCCAGCCCACCAGCCAGCCTGCCAACACGCCGCCGCCCGCCAACGACAACGATGACGACGACAACGACGACGGCGACGACAACGACAACGGCGACGACAACGACAACGGCGACGACAACGACATCGACATCGACAACGACGACGGCGACAACGACGACGACAACGACGACGACAACGACGACGACAACGACGATGACAACGACGATGATTGAGTTACGGTCCTGACATTGCGTTTGCTCCGATGGCAGTCACCTCAAAGGTGCTGTCATCGGAGACATGATTTGCTTTTGTGAATGTCTCCTGTATCTGCACGTACGCGTCTTGCCCCTGACTTGCCGCTGTGATACC
>JAWOGU010000716.1:0-8212 GCA_046496595.1 Chloroflexota bacterium | reverse complement strand
ACCCTGCCCGCCTCCTTCATCGTGCAGCGCATCCTGGTCGGCTTCGACGGCGTGCAGGTAGAACGCTTACTTTTAGATGAGAATAACCGGGGACAGTGGCACTTTCCTATGGACAGGAACCACAGCGAAGCTATCCTTATCGTAGCGGGCAATACCCCGGTCAGCCGGGCAGAATCACCTTATGAATTTGTGATCGTCCCGCAACAGTAGCCGCGGTATCCTTACCGCCTGCTTTAGCCAGCGGTTAAAACCGCGCCGACGGTTACAAAGTCGGCCTGCGCCGACTCACTTCCAGTCCACGAAGGTGGACTTTGCAAATGTCGCCGCGAATTTATTCGCTGGGTCAGGAACAAGTAGGAACCATAACAGTAGCCGCGGTATCCTTACCGCCTGCTTTAGCCAGCGGTTAAAACCGCGCCGACGGTTACAAAGTCGGCCTGCGCCGACTCACTTCCAGTCCATGAAGGTGGACTTTGCAAATGTCGCCGCGAATTTATTCGCCGGGTCAGGAGCAGGTAGCAACGGTTTAGGAGCAGGTAGCAACCGTTTAGAAAACCCGTTAAGTTAATTAATTATGCAGCCAAACAACTCCAACAAAGCACAACCCTCCAATGCCAGGCTCTGGCTCATCTTTGCCGGGGTCATGATCACAGCCGCCTGCGCCATTTGCTTTGTGGGCGTCGGTTTAACCGGGGCCATTTTGTACTACCGCTATGACCAGCTTGCTGTGCAGCCGACGATGACGCCGGAAACGGCCGTTATTATCGCCAAAGCCTCGCCACAGCCATCCCCCACACTCCAACCCCCACCCACAGCCACACCACCCGCCTCCCCCACCACGCCCCTCGACGCCAGCATCATGCCGCCGGCCGCCTCCCCTACCATGCCGCCCCCAGTCTCGCTGCCGATCTTCCCGCCAGACAATATTGTCCAGGATACCATTCCGTCTCGCGCCTACGCCGATATAAACCACCTGCTCACCGCCGATTACCCGGTCAACGATTATTTTGAAACGACCGAACGCCTCAGCGCCAGCAAACTCGGTGAACGCACCGTCACGGCGCCGCCATACCAACGGGGTGACAGCCAAACCTTCAGCACCGACGACGGGGATGTGCAAGCCACGCTCATGGGTCTCACCCCACACGCCTACTTTTGGGTAGAACAAGGGCTGGACTATGACCCTGCCGTCGTCCAGGCTCTCGCCGAAAGGCTGGAAAACGACTATTACCCGCGGTTGGTGAATCTATTCGGGCAGGAGTGGCAGCCGGGTGTGGACAACGATCCCCATTTCAGCGTTTTGCATTTGGCCGGAAATACAAGCGCCAGTGAGCTGGGTTACTTTAGCAGCGTCGATCAGTACCCTAAAACGCTTTACGCCGAATCCAATGAGCAAGAAATGGTGTATCTGAATATGGGCAATCTGGAGTTGGGCGAAGATTTATACTTTGGCACGCTGGTTCATGAACTGCAACACCTCATCCAATGGTACGTGGACCCCAATGAAACGACCTGGCTAAACGAGGGTTTGTCGCAGTTGGCGGAAATCTATGTGGGCTTGGATACGGCCACGGCCGTTGACTACAGCCGCCGCCCAGAAACCCGCCTGAATACCTGGGATTACGAAACCGACGCCATAGACGCCCATTACAGCGCCGCTTATCTCTATGCCGTGTATGTGTGGGAACAGTTGGGGGAAACGGCCGTTCAGGAACTGTCCCGCCACCCGGCTAACGGCCTGGCCTCGGTGGACGCCGTCCTCCAAGGGTATGCGCCTGAGCGCAGTCTCGCCGCTTTCACCGCCGACTGGGCCGCCGCCAACTTTTTAGACGACGCCAATGCCGGTTCGGCCTATCATTATGAGCATCTGGACCTGGGCCGCCCCGCTTATGAGTGGCGCATCAAAGAACTGCCTCAAGAAAACACCTTTGAACTGGGCCAATTCGCCACCCATTACGTGGAGCTAGACGTGCGCGGACCCCTCACCATCACCTTCGCCGGAGATACGACTGCCCCGCTGCTCAACACCACCCCCCGCAGCGGCGAACAAATGTGGTATGCGCCGCCCCAAGATGATAGCAATGCACGGTTAACGGCCGTTTTCGACCTCACCGCTTTAACGCGAGCCACCCTCAACTTCGCTGCCTGGTACGACCTGGAAGAAGAATACGACTTCGCCTACCTTTCCATTTCCACCGATAATGGGAAAACCTGGACGCTGCTGGTTCCCGACCACGCCACGCCTGGGGAATTTGGGCCTGGGTATAACGGCCGTTCCGAATACGAAAACGATCACCTGCAAGGCTGGGTCAAAGAATCAATCCCCCTCACCCCCTACGTCGGCCAGCCGGTCCAGATACGCTTCGATGTCCTCACCGACTCGGCCGTTACCGGTCGCGGCTTCGCCATCGACGACATCACCATCCCAGAACTCGGCTACAGCCACGACGTTGAAACACCCCTGCCCGAATGGACCACCCAGGGTTTTGTCCCCATTGGCAGCCTGCTCCCCCAACAGTGGGCCGTGCAGCTCATTGAACCCCTCGGCGCGGCTCCCCGGGTGACACAACTCCCCTTCAACCAGCTCAACCAGGGCCAATGGCAAACAACCATCGGCAAAAGCGGCGGCGTCTTAGCCATCACCCCCCTCACCCCTTTTGTAGATTCCCCGGCAAACTACTGGCTGAAAATAGAGCAGTAAGCAGTAAGTAGTAAGCAGTGAACAGTGTACAGTGTACAGTGTACAGTGTACAGACCACTGATTGACTGTTTACTGTTTACTGTCCACTATTCACTGTCCACTGTCCACTGTCCGCCCGTCACACGGCAGACGCCTCTCTGAACTGCGTCTCCAGTTCAATTCGTTTCTGATCACGCGCATTGCGCGCTTCTTCCAGCACCAAATTCCAGCGATCCACAGCCCCTTGCTTTAACTCTTCGCCTGAAGCCGGTGTAAACAAAATCACCACCACCCCGCCGACCAGAGCGCCGCAGATCGCGCCTGCCATAAAGCTAAAAACTTTGTTCATTGTGATTCCTCTCCTGAAACCATTTCTGAGTTTACTTTACCCGATTATACTCCAACCTGACCCAGGAGCATCTGCCGCACCCTGCGTTGAGGAGACAAAAACAGTGGCTCTTTTGGAATTCAGGGGATTGACAATCAATGATGCGTGAAACGTAATGCGTAACCAGAGAAAACTTACGCATCACCCACCCATCACATTTCACGCCAAAACCCATGAAATCCCAAAAATTTACTTCATCTTCTGAATCCGGCGCATCGACATGAAAATCGCCGCCATCGTCGTCAGGAAGGCAATGGCGACCTTTGTGGGATCCATGATCGGTTCCACGCGCACCCCGTCCGGGCCAATCGAAATCACCGCCACCGGCCGCGCCAGGATAGAGCCGCCGCCGCCACCGCCGCCCCCGCTGCCAAAGCTGGGATTGGCTTCCGCGCCCTCTTCGGCGCTCTTGGAATTGTCCATGCCGCCGCCGCCGCCAAAACCATAACCCAAACCGCCAATCGTCTCAGACGCCGTAATGACGGCATACTCCCCATGTACCACCGGTGCGCTAAAAATGGCGGTGGGCTGCGCCGCCTCAAACATTTTGCCCATCAACTCATTCGCACCCTTCTGGTTCGGAAACGATTCCATAATCACCGTATTAAACTCATCGTTCATGTTTCACTCCTCGTATAAAGTTAGTAGTAACCGCTTCAGCGGTTAAACGGCTATTGCAGATTAAAAAATTAATCCGGTAATCAAGAGACCTGTCATGCTGAGGTCCTCCGAAGCATCCCGTACTCCTGAAATAACCGCACCTATGGGATTCTTCGCTCCGAAGACTCCGCTCAGAATGACCCTTGCTTACTACCGAATTTAAAAGTTAACCTCCAAAAGCCGTTATTACAAGCCTTTTCATTCATCGTGGTGCGCTGCCGCCCATGAGAACTCCTGTTTTTTGAGACCGGAAATTAAAGATTGGAGACTCAATAAATCTCCCAATCTCTAATCTCTTGCCAGTAAAATGTCGCCGATCAAGCGCAGCAACAGTGCACCCACCACACCCATCACGCCAATGCCGATTAAGGCATAGCGCGTCACATCTACAATCGGCACTTCATCGGTCACGCCATCTTTTTCCACGAGAACGGCCGTTGGCCGATTCCACACTAAACCGCCAAAGGGCGTGATCAACGAAATAGCCTGCGCTTGCAGCCGAACCACCCGATCTCCAAACACCTGCGGCTCACCCGTCACCGGTTTCCAACTGACATATTGCGCAATATCTACCATAAAATCCTCCTTGTCAAACCTGCCTTTATTGCTTCATAATTGACCTATCGTCTAGTTTATCAAGTTCCAAATTTAGCGAGTAGTGCCATGAAAAACCTGAAGCTTATTGTTTGTCTGCTTATCTGTGTGCTGCCCCAAGTCGTATTGGCTCAAGCCGGTGAATCCTCGTCCATTCTCATCACTGAAGTCTACTATAACACACCTGGCGACGATGCCGTCAGTGAATGGATTGAAATCGCCAATGTGGGCGCAGAAACGGTTGATCTTTCCCCCATCAGCCTGGGGGACGCCGCCGCCATTGGCGACCGTGAAGGCATGGTGCGCTTTCCCCAAGACGCCCTCATCGCAGCCGGGCAGGTAGTGGTTGTAGCGCAAACGGCCGTTTCCTTCTTCCAGCAGGTCGGCTTCAATCCCGACTACGAAATCAGCGACACCGACCCCACCGTGCCCGACATGCGCAGCTTCTCCCTGTGGGCCAGCGGTACGCTGTCGCTGGCGAATGACGGCGACGAAGTACTGCTCCTGGTCGAACAGACCATCATCGACGCCCTCAACTACGGCGACAGCCGCCACTTCTTCGCTCCCGCCATCAACGGCGTGCTGCCCGGACAAAGCATCGAGCGCGTACCCGCCTCCTGCGACACTGACAGCGCCGCCGGCTGGCTGCCCCGCGAGCGCCCCACTCCCGGCGAAATCACCCTGGCAGGCGATTGTCCCGCGCCTCGCAATCCTGCCGCAGCCAGCCCCTTACAGCCCATCGGCGCACTTCAGGGCAGCGGTGACTATTCGCCCTACGTCAACCAGATCGTCACCTTTCGCGGCCTCGTCACCGGCATTCAGGCCGACCAAAATATGGCGGGAACCACTTACTACACCGTTTTCGTGCAGGACATCCCCGGTGATCAAGACGGCGACCCGGCCACCTCTGACGCCATGCCGGTCTTTTGGGGTTGGGAACGGCCGTTTGTCGCTATTGGCGATCAGGTGCGGGTCAAGGGTCTCGTCACCGAGTTCTTTGGCCTGACCGAAATCGACTCAGATGGTCTCGAAATGACCGTCGAAGCCAGCGAACAGCCGCTGCCGGAACCAGTCATCATCGATCCGCCCGCCGACAGCGCCGCTTATTTTGAAGCGCTGGAAGGCATGCTGGTTGCCCTGCCCAAAGCCCGCGTCGTCGGACCCACCCACACCGCCTGCGGCTTCGCCGTCGTCGCACCACATGGTCCAGAGCGCCTCATCCGCCGCCAGGAAAGCGACCCCATCGGCCAGATTGTGCCCATCCTCAACCACACCGACGTGAACTGCGACGACTTCCCGCAAGTGAAAACCGGCGATCTCATCAGCGGACTGCGCGGCCCGCTCACCTACCATTTCGACCAGTTCAAAATTGTGCAGCAAGATAATGAGGCGTTGACGGTAACGGCCGTTCCCTTTCCCCCGCTGCCTACCCTGCCCGCCATTCATCCCGACCAGATCACCATCGCCACATTCAACCTGGAAAACCATTTCGACGGCATCGACGATACCGGCGACGAAGCCGAACCCAAACCGTCTCCCGCCGAAATCAGCCTGCGCCAGACCAAACTGGCCCACGCCATCGGGCAAACGCTGGCTTGCCCCACGCTCATCGGCGTGCAGGAGGTGGAAACGGGAGCCTTGCTCACGGCGCTGGCCTCGGAACTAAGCGACGACTGCGGCTTCACTTACGCCGTTACCCACCTGGAAAGCGCCGACATACGCGGCATCGACGTGGCCCTGCTCAGCCATCCCGGCCGCGTCCAGGTGCAAACCGCCAGCTTGCAGCAGAGCTGCACCCCCATCGACACGGGCATCAAAGACGAAACGGCCGTTTGTCCCCCCAATCAGTCCCCCCTCTTCTCCCGTCCACCCTTGCAAGCCAATCTCACGGTTGACGGTCTCAACTTCATCATGGTTGTCAACCATTTCAAATCCAAACGAGGCGGCGCTGTGGAAACCGCATCCCAACGCCTGGCCCAGGCGCAGCACCTCGCCGACCTGGTAGACGCCTACCTGGACGCCGCTCCGCAAACGCGCATTGTGGTGTTGGGCGACTTCAATGACTATGAGAATTCTCCGGCCATGAAACTGCTGGCGGAGAACGGCCGTTTAAGCAACACCCTCCAACAAATCCAGGAGGCAGAACGCTACAGCTATAATTTCAGCGGCGCTGCGCAGCTCATCGACGGCATCTTCGTCTCTCCGGCGCTGCTGCCAGACGTGGACGCCGCCGTCATCCTCCACGTCAACGCCGACTATCCCGACTCCCTCAGCCACGATGTCAGTCCGGCCCATCTGCCCTACAAGGCCACCGACCACGATCTGTCGTTGTTGATTCTGAATCCGCCGTCCGCGCCGCTAACCCCAACCCAGACGCCGCCTGCGCCACCGCCTGACAGCGCTAAGGGCCTCAATCCCTGGGCTGTGGCGGCTGTGGTGATGGGCGGAACGGCCGTTATAGGAGTAATGGCTCTGGCATACCGGCGTCGATCTGAGTAGAATGTTGGTATGGAAGGCTCTGGCACAAAAATCCTCATCCTCGATCCGGACAAGGAATTCACTGTCCGTTTAGCGCAGCAGCTTCGCACCCTGGGTCCTTACTCGGTGATTGCCACGCCCAATGTGCGCGAAGCGCGTTACAATCTGGTGCAGTACCACCCGGATCTGATCTTCATCCCCGTCTCCGAGAATGATCTGGTCATCCGCAATTTACGCGCCCGGCAGCAAAATCTGCGCATCGTGCTCATGACTCCTTCGCCAGAATACCGCATACCCGAGTTATTTTCCGGTCAGGTACAGGCCGTTCTCATAAAATCCCACCTGGAAGCCGACCTGCCGGACATTCTGCATCAAGCGCTGCACCAGCCCCTGGTCAAAAATCAAACCAAACCGCTCCAGCCGCCCAAACGGCCAGACACAGCCCTGCTCATTGCCGTGTTACAACAAGCTAATCTGGGACAGCTCATCCAAACGGCCGTTTTCTCTCAAGAAGAGCGCGTCGTCGCCCATTGGGGACAGCTCAACGACACCGAAGTCGCCGCCGTTTCCCTGCACGTCAGCCAGGAATGGCCCACAGAAAACCGGAATACGCGCATTCAATTTTACCGGCTGCCGGCCCGCGCCGGAGATCGGCTGCTTTACTCTCGCTGCGTCGAAAGCGCCTTCTTGCTCACCCTGGTAGCCCTGCCCGAAACACCACTCACCCGCCTGCGCGTCGAAGCCAACCAGATTGCCAACCATCTGTCCGAAGCCATGCACGGCAAAGACATGTTCGACAGTTCCGTCAAAACCTATGCCGCCAATCGCCTCAAAAACCATTCCTTTGCCATTGTCTGGCGTCCGCTCAAAAAACTGCCGCCGGCCCTGGAAATTCCCCTGCGGCGCGCTTTGGAAAGATTGGCCGCCACCAACGGCTGCGGCTTGCAGCAGGTTGCCGTCAAACCAGAGCTAATCCACCTCGTTGTCACCTGCCCCCCCGGTCGGGACAGCGCCTGGGCCGCCTATCTCTTCAAAAACGGCTCAGAAGAAATCATCCAGCAAGAGTTCAACGTGAGAGCAAACTTGTGGGAAACCGGCTACTACGCCACCGAGTCAGAAGAGCCTCTCACAGAAGCGGAACTCAACCTCTTCATGGAACGCGATGCCTAATACCCGTAACCGGTAATCCGTAATCCGTAATCGGTAATCCGTAATCGGTAATCCGTAATCGGTAATCCGTAATCGGTAATCCGTAATCGGTAATCCGTTTCGGCTCACGGACATCGGCTCACGGACATCGGCTCACGGACATCGGCTCACGGACATCGGCTCACGGACATCGGCTCACGGACTTCGGCTCACGGACATCGGCTCACGGACATCGGCTCACGGACTTCGGCTCACGGACATCG
>JAWOGU010000699.1:0-7740 GCA_046496595.1 Chloroflexota bacterium | reverse complement strand
TCATCGCGTGGCAGCAACAAGCTCAAACTGGGTATCGTTTTGATCGCGGCTGCGGATGTCCTGCAGCTCGGAAGGTAGTCTGGTACAGCTAACCCTCCAGCGCAGATCGCGGTGCAGGAAGCGCGCCGTTCTCGCTCAGCGACGGATTCGGGTCAGGCGCTCGACCCGCACGCTCTCCGTCGGGAGGCGTGTGAGTTCCGGGTCACCGGTCAGCAGCACAGCACCAAGGCGCTCAGCAGCAGCGGCTGCGAACGCATCCGCATAGGAAAGCGTATGGTGCATCTTCCAGCTAGCGGCGCGCCACACGAGGTCCTCTCCGACGGGGAGCACTTCTAGAGGCAGCCGCTGCAGCTCTGCCAACGTCTCCCAGGCGGCTGACTCTCCTTTGACCTTGCCGACGCGGTAGACAACCTCGCCCAGATTGATGATTGAGATCGCCAGCGAGACGTTATCAGCCTGCGCTTCTCCCAGAAGCTCTTTGACACGCGTGGCTGCAGGCTCCTCTTTCTGAAGCATAGCCAAGAGCGCCCATGCATCAAGCACGTAGGACGGTGTCATCCTGGATCTCCAGCCGGTGTTCTTCCTCCAAATCAGCAAGCAGATCGGTGTCGGCATACTTGCCGTACAGCCGTTCGACGAGCGAAACCGTTTGTGGTTCCAGGATGATCTTGCCCTCAGCCACCTGGATGCGGAAGCGCGTGCCTTCTTCCAGACCTAACGCATCTCGAATCGGCTTTGGGATGACCAACTGCCCTTTGGATGATAGTGTGATCGCCACTACGAACCTCCTTGTCTTACCTCTCATCTGCCATTGTCTCATCCCGTTCACCAACCATCGTGCGCATGGCTTGTTGATGCATAGCCAACCCGCCAAACGCAATGGCCAGCAGCAGCGCCGTGAGCGGCAAGACCACAAATATAAAGAGTTGGAGAGGAAAACTGCGCCAGCGTTTCATTTGAATCTCAAGTTCCTACTATGAATCAAATTTCCAAGGGACATTCTGAGTGCAACGAAGAATCCCAATTTTTTCGTTCATTTAATGCATTCAGGATGACTTCGTTTCACTCAGCATGACATGATTATTACAAACTTTGCGAATTTTGAGCCACCAACAAGGAGCTTGCAACGAATTACACGAATGAGCGCGAAAACAAATTCGTAGAAATTCGTGGTAATTCGTTGCCTTAATCTCAAAGTGTAACTTTAAGATGTCTCTGCTGGGATTATGCCCAGGGAAACAGCCTTCATAACGGCTTCGGTGCGACTGCTCGTTTGCAGTTTGCTATAAACTTTGGCAAGGTGTCCCTGCACAGTGCGGTCACTGATTCCTAACTGCACCCCAATTGCTTTGTTAGTAAACCCCTTACTGGTCAGGACAAGCACTTCTGATTCACGCTCCGTCAAGGGTTCGTATTCAGTCTGCGGCGTGTTAAATCCGACAACATGTGCCATGAGTTTAAAGGCAATAGAAGGATCTAAGGCAGACTTACCCTCGTTCACATCATGTACCGCTTGAATGATGTCTTTGGGCGAGGCGGTTTTGAGAACATAGCCGTTTGCTCCTGCTTGCAACACGGCCAGCACATACGGATCGTCATCATAAGCAGTCAATACCAAGACCCCTATATCGCGGTGGTTGGCGCGTACCCAACGTGTGACCTCAATGCCCGTCGCTTTGGGCATTTGAATATCCAGTACAGCGACATCGGGACGGTACTTTTCGATGAGTTGGCAAGCTTCTTCCCCATCCTCGGCTTCGGCAATAACGGTGATGTTAGGGTCATGGTCTAAAAATTGGCGAATACCAGCCCGAACGACAGCATGGTCATCGGCTAGTAAAACACGAATGGATTCATTCATTAAATTTCCTTTGTCGCTGTTCGGATTTCAAAAACTTGTCTTCGATTTGTCGAGCTGTGTCGTCAAACCCCTCGTTTATACGGGGATAGAGGAACCAGACGACGCCAATACCAAAGCATAAGCCGGATAGGATACGCATCCAGGAGTTGAAGGAGCCTGGCGCATCTCCCACATAGAAGGTAACTGGAAACAGATTGCCCGTCAAGACTGTCAGCCACTCGTTATTAAAGCGGAAACCACCGCCGATACCACCTATGACATCGCTAACCATGTGGGTGCTGCCATCCAGAGCCATAGGCAATAGCAACAGCAGAAAACCCCACCAGGGCAATGGTTTTATTTTCCGGCGGAAGGGCCAATACACCAGTCCCGCTAGTAGGAGGGACGTGTACATATACACCATGCGGTCTGACCAGGCGACCTTCCAGCCCATTGCGGTATTCCCAATGAATTGACGCAAGATAAGGGGGTTGTCCGATGGTTGCCATGCTGCCTGAATGTTGGGCAAGCTGTACATCCACTGTGAGCCAAACAGAAAAAAGGAGCGCTGCGGCATCTGGTGACATTGGATGCTATAGAAAAAATAAATAGCTTTTGCCGGTTCAGTCCAGCCCCACATCATGAAAACAGGCGCCAGCCAGGGCAGCCCGATGAAAAGCAAGAGCAGCAGGCTGAAGAAAAGGAGCCAATGCCGACTGAGTTGATAGACGATGCGGTTCAAGAAGATTGCCAGGGAACGGCCGTTATGAGAGTAGGTAGGATGGGACATGGTGTGATTATCGTCCCAAAACAGGTATGTCCACCAGCGCCGATTGCACCGTCAGCCTGTAGGCCATTTGGCGGGTGTTCCTTTATGACATTCATCACCTCTTTGCCTATGACGCGCCATTTGGCGCTCGTTGAAGAAGAAAAAGATTTTTAATATTGGTTCATATGCGTGAAGAGAAAACATTTCCTTAGGACATCAATAGAGGTCGATGACCTATGACGACCACAAAACGAGTTCTCTGGCCTTTGATGGCAGCCATCGTGGGATCAAGTCTGTTGACATTGTTCTATTTTAGCATTGTGTCCTGGGCAGAAAGCCCACAACATGCTGCGGAATTGTTTTGGGAAGATCGCCTGATTGTTATTCCGATCATTTTAGGGTTTGGGGTGCAAGCCGGGCTTTATGTGATCCTGAAGAAAGGACTGTTTGTACCTGTGCCATCAACTGCGGTTAGTGTGGCTATGACTGGAGCGGGGGGCGGTATGTCCACAGTGGCGATGGCCGCTTGCTGCGCCCATCATGTGGCTGATGTGTTACCCATTTTAGGTTTGACGGCGGCGGCCGCATTCCTGGCAGACTACCGAGATTTATTTATGTGGGTGGGCTTGAGCACAACGATGTTGGGCATTCTTGCGATGCTCATCATTCTATTTAAGGAACGGCGTAGAGCTATGCAAAGGCTATCGCTGACAACGGAGGCAATATGAATTTGAAAGTATGGGTTTTCTTGGTTCTTAGTGTAGGTATTTTATTAACGGCATGTAATGCCAACCCAAGTATTGATACATCAACTGAAACACTGGGGATGGAATCCGTTGCGCCAAAAGTGGTTAAAGAGGCGAGTGTGCCGGTTTCTGAGCCAGCTTCGGACTCTGCTGCTTATGAAACGGCGGTTGATGATCAGGGTGAAGTGACCGTGTCTGTGACACCATTGAATTTAGATGCTGAAGATGGGACCCTGATCTTTGACGTGGCTATGGACACCCATTCGGTAGATCTGACGATGGATCTATATGAATTAGCGATTTTGACGACTGATAACGGCCGTTCTGTAACACCCGTTGGTTGGGATGCGGCTCCTGGAGGCCACCATGTCTCTGGGCAGTTATTCTTCCTGGCTGTGCTAGAGGGAACCTCTGTACTGGAAAACGCTACTTCACTCACCCTAACGATTCGTGAGGTGGATGTGCCAACCCGGACATTTACCTGGGCTTTGGCTGACTGAAAACCTCGTTGGTATTTCCTTTGCCCTATGACGTTTGTCACACAAAAAGGGTGATGGGCCATTTGGCGCTAGGCTCAGATGAATGAGCGGGCTATCTTTAAGTGCAAGGCATCAATCTTTTACATCAAGAATCTGGTATGAAAATGAAATTGACAAATAACATGAACATGATGGAGAAAATGACATGAGTAAATATCACAGCGTTCAAAAACCTACTCGGAAAAATAATACCCCTCAAATTTTGTGGGGATTAGGGATAGCATTGATTGTGGTTAGTTTGGGCTATATCTATTGGTCTGAACAAAAAAACGCACAGGCAGCAAAAACCTATCAAGCTGGCGATGTGGCAACCATTCAGCCTATCCTTGCAATTCATGGAATGGGCGAAGGCCCCGCCATTCCGTTTTTGCCCAAAGGAGAACCGCAACCCCGTATCGTGATTCCAGAAACGTCTTACGACTTTGGCACCATTGGCACAAAGGATGTGGTCGAACAGACCTTTATGATTCGGAATACAGGAGAGGCTCCGTTGACGATCAGCCGCGCTTATACGACTTGTGGTTGTACAACCGCTGAAATTTCGGCAAGTGTCATTCCCCCAGGCAGTGTCGCAACTGTAAAACTTATCTTTGATGCGGGTTTTCATG
Organism: Chloroflexota bacterium; assembly: GCA_046496595.1. Taxonomy (GTDB): domain Bacteria; phylum Chloroflexota; class Anaerolineae; order Promineifilales; family Promineifilaceae. The sequence continues at coordinate 3,238 of JAWOGU010000699.1, read as the reverse complement.
ATGCGACCGGGCAAACGGTTAGACGCGGTCTGATTATTGAAAACAATGATCGTGAACGATCTCAGGCGGAAATCTGGATTCAGGCAACAGTTGCTTCCTCCTAGGCATATGCCAAGAGAGAGGAAGAATGTAAGAGTTCAGCCCCTCGAGACCTGACAGGTTTTTGAGACTATTTCAACAGGCGATCTATCTGGTAACAACCAGGTTTGAACTGTCAAGAATTTTGCGTTTTGCTGGATATGTTTTTGAGGAATAAATGATGAAACGATTGTTGATTTTGATGGTATTGGGAATGTTAACGGCCGTTTTAGCCGCATGTGGCAGTGACCCGCAGGTGGTATCGCTAGATGATCTGGAAATGGCCTCTTTGTCTCACATGCCTCAAATGGTGCATGAAGCACCTGTACGCGTGCAGGAAGCCTACCAGTTCGCGCAAATGAACAAAGATGTGCTGGAGCATATCCCCTGTTACTGTGGCTGTGGCGCGATGGGGCACACCTCAAATTACAGTTGTTTTATCGCCGAAACTGAGGCCGACGGCACCATTGTTTATGATGAACACGCCCTGGGCTGTGGCATTTGTGTAGATATTGCCCATGATACGATGCGTCTGCTGGCTCAAGGCAAAGATGTTGACACCATTTTTACCGAAATTGACAACAACTATGCCCGCTTTGGGCCACCCACACCTATAAAATGAGCAGTATCATGAAAAACAACCGTATCGGGTGGACTGTGTTGGGACTGGGATTGCTGGGACTAACGGCCGTTGTTCTCTGGTTATTATGGCCGCGCCCTACAGTCATCGAGGCCAGCCGCCCCGAAGCCGGGGGATGGACGCCCGATGTTTTGCAAGCCCAGGTAGGGGAACCGCTCAAACTGCGCTTAACCGCCACCGACATGATGCACAGCTTTGCCGTTGGGCAAACGGATTGGGAACCCATTGATATTCCCCCGGGTAAGACAGTTGATGTGGAACTGGTTTTTGATGAGCCGGGCGTGTACACGTTTTATTGCACGCGCTTTTGCAGCCGAGACCATTGGCGGATGCGCGGCACGATTGAAGTGACTGGAGATGCGCCCGCCCCGTTGAAGCCAGTCTCCCCGCCTCTCTATGTTACCTTAGGATTGGATATTGATGCGCCTCATGAGATTGATCCGCCTGAAAAACGGCCGTCTGCGGTACGAGGAGGTTTCACTGAACTGCAAACCCTGTTTGTGGATGCTGAAACCTACCAATCCCAAAGCCCTGCCCAGGTTTGGCATGAGCTGCGCTCAAATCCGGAAACGGAATCGCTGACAGATATGGAACTATGGGATTGGATAGCCTGGTCATGGCAAAACCAAACCGACCCTGCTTCACTAGAATTGGGTAAAGCGTTGTATCAATCGAACTGCTTGTCTTGCCATGGGCCGACAGGGGCGGGGGATGGGCCGATAGCAGTTGATCAGGTAACGGCCGTTCCTGATTTTACCGATTTAAGCCAGATGCCCGGAGCCAGTTCAGCCTTGCTGCATGGCAAAATAATCCGGGGCGGCATGGGCACAGGTATGCCCAATTGGGGCAACATATTTACAGAAGATGAGATTTGGGCACTCATTGATTATCTGTGGACGTTTCCATTTGCAGCGGAGGTAGAAGAAACACCGTGAGAAATATACTAATTTTGGTGAGTTTAATCCTATTTGGCTATGGCCTGGTAGCGTGCAAGGGCAGTGATCCCCAAATTGAAGTAGAGACAGCGGCAATCGATTTGGGGGAAGTCGTGAATGGGGATGTAGTGGTACGGGATGTTGCAGTTAAAAATGCAGGGTCGGCCGATCTGACTATTGAAAGCGTGTCAACATCTTGTGGCTGTACTCAGGCATCCTTAGATTTGATGAATATTCCACCAGGAAGCAGTGCCACGCTGCATATTGAATTTGATTCGGGGGCGCATGGCCCCGAATTAACAGGCGACCTGGTGCGGCAAGTCTTTGTTGTTTCAAATGATCCACAACAAGCACAAGCAATCGTGGAACTGACGGCTGTTATTTTGCCGCCTCCTGCGCCCTAAGTCATTTGGCGTGTGCCCTGCCACGCCAAACGGCGGGCGCATTGCAAATCAATCTGATTTAGAATGGATAGATAACCTACCTATATTGAGGAGAATGAACGGATGAAGAGATTAGCTTTTGCTTTATTGATTATATTGACTGCTGCGCTGGCAGCCTGTGGTTCAGCCGAGCCAACACCCATGCCCAAAGCACAACTTTCGTTGACAGCGACAGATATTGCCTATGATATAAATCGTCTTGAGGTGAAAGTCGGCCAGCCAGTGGTTGTGACACTTCGCAATGAAGGAGTGTTGGAGCATGATTTTAGCATTATGGAAATGCCCCATGCTGGAGAAGTGATGGCTGAAGAAGAGGAAGGCGGGATGGAGCATGACATGAGCAATTTGAGCATGGATCCCGAAATCCACGTGGCTCCACCAGTGGGCAAGAGCCTCGCGGTAGAGTTCACACCCTCCACACCTGGCGAGTATGAATATTTTTGTACCGTAGCTGGGCATAAGGAAGCGGGAATGGCGGGGACGTTGGTGGTAACAGCACCTTAGTTTACTTTTAATGGTTTAAGTTAGGAAACGGCCGTTATCAAATAACGGCCGTTTTGTTTTTAAGTCCCGAGGCTGCCAGTGCTGATTTAAAATGCAAGCCAAGTTTTGACGGCATCTTTTCCTCCAGAGAGAGCCAGGAACGGCCGTTTCTGCTGCCAAAAAAGACGGATCAATTTCTAGTTCTACCAGATTTTGTTGTTTTGCAATAAGCGAGCCAATATTGGAACTCGCCCCCTGTCAACGACAATTAGAAATGCCCACGCATTGACTCAAAAAGAATCTTACTTTGCGTATCTCGTAGGATGGGTTTAGTTTCTTCCCAACACGCTTTTGGCTAGATGCAACGAGGGTATTAACGAATTCCGGATTCATGGAGGTTGGGAAACCACCCCAGTCCGTTCCACAATCTTCGGGTCGTCAAGGGCCGCAGAACGAGAACAGGAGGGGTGAAAACGGCCGTTTGACGGCGGGTGAAAAGGGGAAACGAGTCTGGAAGGGCGCCATGGCGTCGCCTGCGATGAGGTTGGCCGAGGGCCGTTCCTTGCCCCCAACCCCTCAAAATGGTTCAATCCAGAGTTTTTCACAAATCTTACCTCTGATAGCGACTCTTGCAACCCGGCCCAATCATCTGAATTCTA
>JAWOGU010000685.1:0-10340 GCA_046496595.1 Chloroflexota bacterium | reverse complement strand
ATCAGGTCCGGCGTGAACTGGATGCGACTGAATTCCAGGTTCATGGCCTGGGCGAAAGTACGCACCAGCATCGTTTTGCCCAAACCGGGCACACCTTCCAGCAGCACGTGCCCGCCGCTGAGAATGCCAATGAGCGTATGCCGCACCACATCCCGCTGCCCGACGATGACTTTGGCGACTTCGGCTTCGATCTTTGTTGCAGTATCACGAAACTGCGGCAAAGTTAATGGAATAGATTGTTCAACGACATCTAACATAAAACACCTTTATTGGGTTAAAGACCAATTCATCTGGAGGAACTGATGGGGATCAACGATGGAAATTCCCTGAAATGGATTTAAGGCGAGTAAATCTTGATCGCCAGAAATAATAGCATCAGCCTGACCCGCGACAGCCAACTCTAGAAATTTATCATCTTTGGGATCACGGCACGCAGAAATTGTTTCAGAAATTTGTATTATCTCGGCTTCATGAACCAATACATTCAAAAAACTCAGGCGTTCACTCTCTGTCAGGTATTTATTAAATTTTTCTCGTTTGAGAACCCCGTTTAATTCAGTGATAACCGCCATAGAAAGCAATATTCGTCCATCTTGACCAGCTTGATCAAAAGCACGCCGTGCGATTGATTGCTTTATCAAAACCGCACTTACAACCAGATTCGTATCCAAAACAAAGCGGGGTTTAGTCGTCATTGAGCAACGATTCCAGGATTTCTGGGGTTAAACCACGCGCTTGAGCCTTGTCGCTGATTTCGTCCATCAATTCAAGCAAAGAAATCTGAGGATCGCCATATTCTTTGATCCACATACTAAACAGGAGATTGAGCTTCTCCTTATCAGTTTGTGGGGCTTTGGTATAGATACGGGCTGCATCTTTATCTAACTGTACATTAATCATTGACATGGTCATTTGCAAATCTCCATCGCTTCACATCTATTGCGCCAGCTTGGTTCAATCATCATAACTATACAGCGCTGTCGAGGGCTGAGCTTGTCGAAGCCCGGTTCCCTTCGACAGGCTCAGGGAACCTACGTGTCTAGTTACCAATCATCAATTTAATTGTACACGATGATTAAGGCTCCAAAGATGAAAAATAATCCCGAATGTACCCTTTCATGCCTAACGGGATGTAATCATCCGCGAGGGCTTCGGAGGCGGCGTTGCGGTAATCGCCGAAGACTTGATTGTAGGGCACGACGGAGCCTTCGCTGCCGAATTCGGTGGGTCTTTCGCTGAGCAGTGCGCCGCAAGCGGCAGGATTGGCCACACATTCGGCGGGTAGTTCCACGTCAATACCCTGCTCGCCGCTGAGGTCGCGGAATTCGGGCACAAATACGCTTTCGGCGTGACCGCCGCCCGGTCCTGGACCGCCAGCGCCCTGTCCCTGTTCACTGCCGGCGCCCAGCCCGCTGCCTTCACCCTGGCCTTGTCCCGTTCCCTGACCCTGTCCAGTTCCTTCTCCCTGACCTTGCCCTTGCTGTCCCTGACCGGACTGGCTGCCTTGCGCGGTTTGCGCGCCCTGGCTTGTTTGGCCAGCCTGGGCTACTTCCTGACGGCCCTGCGCCATTTGTCCGGCGGCGTTTTGGGCTTGTTGGGAGGCGGCGCTTTGTTGGCCGCGCTGCTGAAGCGTGCCGGAAGCCTCGCGCAGGGCTTGTTGGGCGGCAGCCACGTCGCCATTTTGCAGGGCAGCGGCGGCTTCGGTCAACTGCTGGGCAAGCTGGTCATCGACGCCTTGCAGGGCGGCGGCCGCTTGGGCTAAATCTTGGGCGAGGGCGGCCTGTTCTTCCGAGCTGAGTTGGGACAGGTCATCGGCCAGTTGGGCGGCGGCGGAAGCTGCGCTAAACAAGTCGCCATTTTGCAGACTCTGGCCGAGCTGCTGTCCGGCGCTGTTCTCGGTGAGAGGCTGACCCGCTTCTTGCAGGCGCTGCTGCAAACCGCTCATATCGTTGTCGGCGGCAAGCTGACGCAGGTCGGCTTCCGCTTCGGACAGGGTGGCGACAGCCTGCTCCTGCGAGGCGGCGCCGGCGTTTAGTTCTGCCAGGGCGCTTTCGATAGGCTGGAGCAGCTCTTCTTTTTGTTCTTCGGTCAGCGCCGGGTTTTCCAGAATTTCTTCCTGCACAGCTTCCAGCGCTTCGATTTGTTCGGCAACGGCCTGCGCCACCGCCCGCCCTTTTTTGAGCGCGTTTTCTTGCGGGTTGGGGATGAAGTAGGCCATGAGCAGCAGGCCAACGGCAGCGAGGATAAACAGCCAGTCTCGCCGATCAAGACGGTAGGGTAACTCACGTTTCACGTCTACGCGGGCGGCGGCGGCGAGTGTGTTTTCGAGTTGCTCCTGGGCGATGTCGGGGGAGACCGCAAGAACGCCGGTGTGGATTTCAACGGCCGTTACCATCCTTTCCTTCAGCCCAAACTGCCTGTCGGCAAACCGGGCCAGGTGATCCAGGGTACGCCGCCGGCCAAACACCAGCAGCAGCCCGGCCAGCAGTCCCACCAACCCCAGCGATACGGCTGCCAGCGCCACTTGTTGATTGTCTAAAAACGGCCGTAGGCGAGCCGCCACCGCCAGCGCCACCGCCAACATCAAAGCAGCCAGCAGCGCCCGTGGCGTCCACAACAACCCATCCCGCCGGCGGCGACGGCCGTTCCAGCGGTGGAGTTGGGTGACAAGGTTTTGGAAAGAGGAGTCTGTCATAATGGAAAGATTGAAGATCGAAGATTAAAGATGGGGCGTCTTGTTTCTGCTCATCTTTAATCTTCAATCTTTATTTTTTATTGGTTCGCTATCTTGCGCACCTTACGCACGCTCAACCAGTATAAAAGCACAGACAGCAATGTGTAAAGGATGATAAAAATCCACCAGGGTGAAGGAAACCAGAACGCGCCGCCGCCAGGTGAACCGGCGCCAAAGGTTTGCTGGAAAAAGAACAGGCCGTCCTCATTCACCAGTACCACGTCACTCACAATCAGAGCCGCCGGTAAATTGAGCGCCGCCAGCAGCAAAGCGACATAGAGCAAGATCACTTCCCCTACCCAACTCATGGTCATGCCTGCCAAAATCGGGCTGGAAAACATGCTGAACAGCAGCACCAAAAAGGGAATACCCAGGACAAGAAATAACGAACCGGCAAAAGTCATCACGCTGGCGGCCTGGGTGCTGCGCATGATGCTGGAGCAGTACAATCCCCACAAAGCGAAAGCCACCGTCGCCACAAAAATAATGACCTGCGACAAGACCAGTTCCAGCCCGGAAATGCCGCCCAGCAAAAAGGCCACGCTTTGCAAGGGGATGGAGGCGATTAGCAGCAAAAAAACGTAACTCAACGCCGAAATCAGTTTGCCGGTGACCAGACTTTTGCCGGAGAGCAGCGTCGTACGCAGCAGATCAAAGGTCTGGCGCTCTTTTTCGCCGCTGATAGCGCCCACGGTGAAGGAGGGTCCCACGAAGATGACCAAAAAGACCTGCACCGCCAGGACGCCTGAAAAGACGGCTTTGCCGGCGTCACGGGCATTGGGACCATAAGGACCGCCGGCGGAAGCGGCAAAGCTGGCGTAAATGAGCGTGACGAAAATGCTCATCGCCAGCAGGTACACCGTCAGCACCACAAAAGCGCGGCGGCCGCGCATCCGGCTGCGCAGTTCTTTCATGGTGACGGGATTTTGGCGCAGGGATTTGAAGCGTTTGGGGAGTAGGGGTTCGGTTATGTCAGTCATAGTTGTTTGTTGCGGGTGGCGGGTGGCGGGTGGCGGGTAAATACTCGCCGCCTGCCACTTGCCACTCGCCACTCACCACCTCTTATTCCGTTCTCAATTTTTTCGCCTGCTGATAGAGACCGAGCCAAACGGCCGTTATCAGCAGCATGTAGATCACAATCGGTCCTATAATGGGCAGCAGCAAAGTCAGCGTTTCTTCCAGTTCAGCCAGGAGCGCGACCGCCAACCACAAGCCGCCGCTGTTAAAAATCTTCACCAGAACCACGGCGCTGTATGCCGCCACCAGCGCCATCGTCGCCGAGCTGGCTAACGTGGAAGCATACATGCCGATAAAGGCGGCAAACAAAATCTCCAGCCACGGCCGCAGCGTCGTCGCCAGCCCCAAGACGCCGCCCCACCAGGCAGAATCGCCGCCCAGCAGCATCACCGAGCAGGCCATAATGCCGCCTTGCAGCAGCGTCAGGGCAAACAGCACCGGCCAGATGCGCAGCCGCGAGAGCGCTCCAAACAGCTTTGCCATAAAAATGGCGTTGAGCGACAGCGGCGTGGTGCGTAAGATGTCCCAGGTACCGGCTGACCGTTCCAGGCTGATGGTGGGGGCGGTGAGGGCCGGGGCCATGACTTGAGCGTAGAGGGTAACGGCCGTTATCAAAAACCCCGGCAGGCACACAAAACAAGCCACCGCCGCCATGTCGTCGTTACCGGCAAACAGCGCCGGATTGATACTACCGCCGCACGCGCCTAGAATGATCCCGCCCAAAATCGCAAACGGCGAGTAACGGCTGATCTGCTGGTAAAACGGGTTCGGATTGCCCCATTTTCCTGTCTCGCGCAGATACACCGGATTCTGTTTCAATGCCTGCCACTGCCGCCAAACCTTCAATGCTTAAAGCCTTTTTCGTGAAGCGTGATGCGTGATAGACCGTCACGCATCACGCATCACGCCTCAATTCACAATACCTTTGGTAACGTGCAGGAAAACATCTTCCAGATCGCCTGTTTCTTCCTGGAAGGCCAGCAGGGGGATGCCCTGCGCCACAATGGCGGCCAGCAGCTTCTGCAGCGCTTCGTCGTCTCCGCCAAAATCGATGCGCAGCGTATTCAGCGGCAGGTCCAGTTCCGAACCGGACGTAATCTGATGCACGCCGTCATAGCTCATCAGGAATTCTTGCAGTGGCTGCGTGTCCCCCAGCACGCGCATCTGGATGAGGCGGTGGGCGCGAAGCTGCCGCTTCATTTCCGCCATGTCGCCGTGGGCGATGAGCCGCCCCGCCTCGACAATGCCAATGCTGGTGCAAATGTCGGCCACTTCAGACAAAATGTGGGAGGAGAAAAAGATGGTTTTGCCCATGTTTTTCAGCTCGCGCAGCAATTCGCGCATTTCAATACGGGCGCGGGGGTCCAGACCGCTGGCGGGTTCATCCAGAATGAGGATTTGCGGATCATGGGTGAGAGTGCGGGCCAGGCAGAGGCGCTGCTTCATGCCGCGGCTCAGAGTCTCCACATACGCCTCTTTTTTGTGACCCAAATCTACCAACGCCAGCAGATCGTCGATCATGCCGGCGCGGGTGGCGGCGGGAAGGTCGTAACAGGCGGCGAAAAAATCCAGGTATTCCCATACCTTCATGTCTTCATACACGCCAAAAAAGTCTGGCATGTAGCCAATGGCGCGGCGCACCCCGCGCGGATCGTCGTGGATGGAGCAGCCCGCTACCCAGGCTTTGCCGGAGGTCGGCTTGAGCAGCGTGGTGAGGATGCGCATGGTGGTGGTTTTACCCGCGCCGTTGGGGCCTATAAAACCAAAAACGCCGCCCGCTTCGATGTTGAGGTTGAGATCAGCAAGCGCGGTCAGCGCGCCGTATTGTTTCGTAAGTCCCTGGATTTCGATAATTGTTGACATAGTTTCAAATTTTGGATTTCGATTGCCGATTTTAGATTTTACTCAAGTTCTCCGGTAAGCAGCGGGTAGAATTCCTGTACTTCGGTGTAGGCGGAGCTGTTGTTTTGCAGGCGCAGGCGGATGACATTGTCGGTGGTGAGGAAGCGTTGGGGGTCGGAAACGGCCGTTTCTCCCCATCCCCCGTCCACCATATCCACCCACGCTTCCGTTTGCCAGTCCCACAGGCGCACCGTTGGAACCGGCTGAGCAGTTTGTCCATTTACCGGCAGCAGTTGCAGCGCCAAATCTTCCACTGCCAGTCTCTGCAATTCCGGCCATGGCATAAATTCCACCTCTACCCAGGAGCCGGGGGTCATATAAAGGTCGCGCATCGTATCGGTGTATAAATCCATATTGCCCAAAATGGTCCAGTTGAGCAAACTTAAAGGCAGGGTAAGCGATCCGCTTTGCAAATCGTTCTGCAGAGGCATTTCCAGCAGATAGAGTGTAGTGCTGGCGCTAATATTGGCGCCTTCCGCCACAGACACCCCCAGTTGAGAGGCATCGGACCAGGCCAGCAGGGTGGCTTGATTGGGGGCCGCAAGCTGACCGCCCGCCAGATATTCATCTTCCAGGGCCTGTAAAAGCTGCCAACGGGGATAAGCTTCGCGGTCATCGTAATAGTTGGCTGTGCCTAAAATAAGGGCGGCGTTCGCCATCAGCGGCGAGCCATACCCGTAAGACGGGCCGCCAAACGGAGCGGCGCTTGATGAACCGGCGCTGCCCACAATTTCGGTGACAGTGGTTTCCGCGCCGGGAGCCAGATCGCCCAATTCAATGGCGGTGGAACCGATGAGCAGTGCAGCCAACTCCAGGTGTTGTTCACTGTTATTACGAATGGTGGCTGTCAGTTCAATGTCGCCATCGCGGGTGCGCAGGCTGGCCTCGCCGCTGAGGGCCGGCGCGGGCTGGATGCTGTCGGCGATGAAGGTTTCCACGTCGCTCACGTCCACGCGCACGTCGGTCAGGACCACATTGCTGCCCTGGGTAACGGCCGTTAAGCCGCTTCTGTTACTGCTGTATGGTTCCACAAGCGGTCGGGCCAGGCTGCCAGCCGGCAGCGCCACATCGTAACTGCGGCGGCGCGGCGAATACAGCCCAAGCAAGGTATTGACGCGCATCTCTTCACTGCCCACCTCCCCGGTGGCTACTGACATCTGGTTGATGATGGTGTCGTTTCCTTTCAACTGGAACCCGGTCAGGTAAGCAAGGGCGCTGAACAGCAAAACGGTGACAGGAATCGTCACCCAGGCCAGTTCTCGCCGATTTTTGCGTTTGAGAATGATGTAGTTGAGCGGACCGACGACGAGGATGTACAGCAGCAGGTAAAAAGCAAGCTGGAACACGGGCGGCATAGACAAAGCAGGCAAACTGGACACGGCGGAAACGGCGGCCCAATTGTTCCGAAAACCGGTTGACCAGGCGGCCGGCAGCGGTATACGGTCGGCAACTTCTGCCCAAACGGCTTCGCTGCCCCGCCAATCGAGAAGGGGCGCCAGGCTGGGATCCAGGGCTAAAAAGGTGACGGCGCCCCGGCCAAACGGCCGTTGCGCCAGCAAAGGCAGTCCGTTTTCATGCAGCAGCAGTTCGCCGTGGGTCAGGCTGCTGGTGGTGACAAGATACGGACCCGGATCGCGGAACGGTTCGCCGGCGGCGGCAAGCAGGGCGGGTAGATCGTCTACCGTTTCGCTGCCGGTGACGGTGACGGGGAGCAAATCAGCCAGGGGAACGGCCGTTTTTTGCCAGCCCGGTCCACCCACCACCACCAACTGCCCGCCGGTGTTGAGCCAACCGGTGAGCGCCGCCCGCTGTTCGGCGCTTAACTGCCCGGTGTCCACGTCGTGGAATATCAGCACATCCAGCCCGTTCCAGGCAGACGGCATATCGGGCAGATCGTCTAAGTCAAGGTAAGCCACCGCGCCGTCGCTGCGCCCGCCGGTCACGTCTTCCAGCAGGTCCAGGTTGCCCGGGTTCGGGGTCACCACAGCGGTCAACAAACTGTCCTGAGCAAGCTGGCGAATGGGATCAGAGGTGGTTTTAAGCAGGGAACGGCCGTTTGCATCCAGCAGTTCCACATTCACCACCGTGCTAAAATCAACCGGGTACACATACAGAAACACCCGTTTGTCCGATTGCGTCGGCAGAGAAATAGGGCTGTTGTAAATGACCCGGTCGTTGCTGGTCGTGGAACCCTGGATAATGCGCAGTTCCCCTTCCACCGCCGCTCCCTGATTCGCCACCGTCACCACCACCGGCATCCAGGCGTTGGCTTTGTAATACCCATCATAACCGGCCTGTGCCGTCATCGTCAGGCCATTGTTTTCTTGCGCCACCGCCGGTAAAACCAGAGTCAATCCCAGCAGCAGGAGTAAAAATAAAAGGGGTCGCAGTTTTAATTTCGGAAACATGTTGTTTATACGCATAGGGTCTTCAGTTTGTTCTAGAGTTGCAGAGTTGCAGAGTTGCAGAGTTGCAGAGTGGCAGGGTGTAGAGGTGATGGGGTGAGGAACCCTTGCCACTCTGCCACCTTGCCACCTTGCCACCTTACCACTCTGCCACCTTACAGTTCCTCACCGGAATTCAATCCGATAGCGGGCGATGGGCACGTCGGGGCGCTGGCTTTCCAGCCAAGCCACGGCTTTTTCCAGCAGACCGTGCAGGTGGGCTGAATCATTACCCACGGTGACTAAGGCGATAACGGCCGTTTGCCACACATCCTGGCAGTCCACCTCCGCCGCCGCCACATTAAACTGATTGGTCAGCCGGGTCAATACCGATTTCAGGATGGTCCGCTTTTCCTTGAGAGAAAAAACACCTTCCAGTTGTAATTCAATGACACAGGTCGCTACAATCATATAAAAGATATAAGAGTGATTATCGTTTACCAACCGCCAGCCACAAGTTTAACCGATTCGGGCAGCATTGAGAAACGGAAACTCTGCGTTCAGCATACAGGCACATAAGCGCCGCATGAGATTCCTGAGCAGGTCATTAAGCTGCCGGAGATTTTCATAACATATTCGTAAGATATTTGTTTTAGTCACATAGAAACCCATGCAGATTCATTTATACTAAATGGTAATTATTCGATTCAGGCAAATGCCTATCAATTGTTTATCATCATGATAGAAAGAGGGATTATTTAAGATGGAAAAGTTGGAAAAGGAAGAAATTACAAACAATAAATCCGGCACAATTTTACGCACTGTGGCTCTGATATTGCTCATCGTTTTTTTAGTGATGGGATCCGTAGCGACTTATGGCGTCATTACCAGCGTCAACAAGGTCGATCAACAGGTGATGCAGCCGGTAAGCGATCTGGTACGCAGTCTGATTGTACCGGCCACTCCCGTTTACATCCCCAGCCCCATCACCATCGTTACGCAGATCAACGACTTATCACGGCTGGAAACTGCCTCCATGGACTTGGAAAAAGTGGTCACGGCCGAACGCAATACCGACGCTTTATGGGGTGTGTTAGGCGAGTCGATGGTATTTGTGGCGCATGGCAAGGTGGTAGCCGGCGTTGATTTTTCCGAAATGTCCGTGGATGATATTCAAGTGTACGGACCCGATACCGTGATGGTCCATCTGCCCGCCGCCAAAACATTTGACGACCTGCCGGCGCTAGACACGGAGCGCTCCTACGTGGCGAACCGCAACACAGGTTTGCTGGCCCGCCCGGAAAGAGACCTGGAAACAGAAGTCCGACAACTGGCAGAAGTTGAAATCCGCAAAGCCGCCAAAGAAAGCAACCTGGTGGAATTAGCCAATACCAATGCCCAAAACTATATGCGTGATTTTTTGACAGGGCTGGGTTTCACAAACGTGACTTTTACCGACACTACGCCGCCGCCGCCGGATCAAGACTACGTACAAGAAGTGCCTAAGGGGTATGTGCTGGTCACAGCCACGCCTGAGTCACAGTAAAAGACAGTGGACAGTTTACAGTGGGCAGTATACAGTGGGCCAAAACTGTTCACTGTTCACTGTTCACTGTCCACTGTTCACTGTTTACCGTTCACTGTCTCCTGCTCTCCCGGTTTCCGCGCCAGGACCAGATCGTAATCAACCTGCCAGGCCAGCGTCACCACTTCTACCAGACCCAATGAGCGCAGCAGGATGGCAAAGTCGTCCTGAGAATGGTATCGCCCGAAAAATGTTTTGGCCTCCCAACCCTGCCGTCGCGTGACCATGAGGCTGCCTCCCGGACGCAATACGCGCACAAACTCGCGCAGCGCTTTTTTATCGGAAGGGAAAAATTCCAGGGATTCCAGGCAGGAGACGCCATGGAAGGTGTTGTCGGGGAAAGGGAGTTTTTCGGCGACTTGTTGGATGAAGGCACAACGGCCGTTATACCCCCGCAGTTTCTCATCCGCCCGCACCAACATCCGCCAGGAAGCGTCTACCCCATACACCCTGCCGTTAAAAAACGGCTCCTTCAACAAATAATAAGGCACCCGCCCCGTACCCGTCGCCACATCTAACAGCAGCGGCGCAGGCTGCACGGGCAGATGCTTGAGATAGGGTTTGATGACAAAAAACTGCTCAGCGCCAGCGTCGAACTCCTTAATGCCGTCATACTTATGGGCGGTGATGTCATACAACCACACCACCACTCGCCGCCCCAGATAGACGCCTTCGGTAATCACCAGCAGCCAATAAAGCAGCGCCGCAGCGCCGGCCG
>JAWOGU010000678.1:0-3780 GCA_046496595.1 Chloroflexota bacterium | reverse complement strand
GCGTTCATTAAGATGCCGGTGTCGATGTATTCTTGCAGGCCGGTATCTTTTTCAAAGACGATCAGGGCGCCGTGCCGCCGCTGCGAAAGACGGAGGCAGGCGTCTTTGACAGCCAGCAGGATAGGTTTAGGCTCATTACGCTGGAACCAACGCAGGACACTGCCGGTGCGCCCCAACTGTTCTAAAGCGCGCCGGATTTCCGGCTGAAAGATGACGGGAATGGAGATGAGCAGCAGAGGCAGGGTGGTGTTGACCAGCCAGGTGAAGGCGGGCAGTTCAACAATATTGGCTAATATCAGGAAGATAAGCGCCAAAAAGATGAAGCCACGCAGAACCTGAACAGCGCGTGTGCCGCGGATAAGCATAAACAGCCCGTAAATAATGAAGGTTACGAGCAAAATATCAAGCATATCAAGCGGGGTGATGTTTGCGGTGTAATTTAAGATATTGTCGAAGAATGCGTTGTTCATTTGGATTTGCTGCCACCATACGTTGGTTGTTGCATCTTGGATTTTACCCTAATCGAGCACGAATGCCTCTGTTTTAAGAATGGGATAAGAAAAGGGTTCAGTAACGGCCGTTACCGAACCCTGTAAATATGACGCAACCAGATAACGATGGTGGGTTATTGCTTTTTAAGCTGGCCTAACAGTTGTTGATAGCTGAGGGCATTGGGTGGGTTTAGCTTTAAGATTTTTTCAATGGTGATCACCGCGTCGGCATTCTCGCCGGCCTCTAACTGCGCTTCGCCCAACTTGTCTAAAACAGCCACCGCCTCTTGGGTTCGTTTCTGCTGTAGATAGAGGCGTACCAGGCGATCTGCTAAATTGGGGTCAAACGGCCGTTGCTCAATCATATCTTCCAGGATGCCAATGACCTTTACCCCGCGCCCCAGGCGCACCAACTGCATCAAATATTGATCCAGCGCCTTCACAGCCTGATTCGGCTGCCCCGCTTTGTAATACAAATCAATCAACGTAATGGCCGTCCACTCATCTTCAGGATTCATTTCCTGGAGTTCACGCACAGCCGGCAGGGCGCGCTGCCATTGGAAACGTTGAATGTCAATATCGGCAACCGCTCGTAAAATTTTGGCCTTCCAGTGCGCATCCGGCTCTCCACGCGGCGCCAGACGCAGCGCTTCCTGATATGTTTCCCGCGCCTTGTCAACCTGAGCCAGTTGGTAATAAGTGTCTCCCAGGGCCATGTAATGTTCCAGGGCGCGGTTAATATGACCATGCCGTTTCAGCAAATCAATCAAACGGCCGCGCACAGAAAGATCCAGCGGCGTCAGTTCCAGCACCTTCTCATATGAAAGCACCGCGCCATTGATGTCGTCCCGTACTTTATACGTTTCCCCGATCATAAAAAACTTAGACGCCGCAGTTTCGAGCCGCCCTTGTTTTGCCAACACTTCTCCCAACTGCACATGGGCGGGCAAATAATCCGGAGATAATTGAATGGCGCGGTAAGTTTCCTCAATCGCCGTGTTATACATCTGGCGGCGCGCATACTCCTGGCTGAGAAACAACGATTCCAACACCTGTTCAGAACCGGCCGTCAGCACATCGCCCAAAATCATCATGCCCGCGTCCGAAATGGTGTCCAGGCGTTCGCGCGCTTCTTTTACCTTATCCTCCCATCCCTTATGGCTGAGGAAATCGACCAATGAGTTGGCAAAGGCGCTGGCTTTTTCCTGTTCACCCTGCGTCACCAGGCTGTCAGACAAGTTTTCATATAATTCAATGAGTCTGTCGGCCTGATCATGGCGCACGGTGCCCAAGTCCACAATTTTGAGTACGTTGATGAAATTCTCAATGGACTTATCCAGCATTCCCCGGGCGCGATAAGATTCACCCAGGGCAAAATAACTGGCTAACCGGTAGTTTTTATCCTGCACCGAAATATCGAACTCTTGAATGGCGTCTTCAAAACGAAGTTTATCCTGGTATAACAGGCCCAAATTAAAATGGGCGGCGGCGCCAGTCAGTCCAGAGGCCAGTGCTTTTTCATACGCATCAATCGACTCGTTGACCAAACCGCGCCGTTGATAATCGAGCGCCTGACTGATCAGGTGATCTCGGGCCATCACGGCCGGCGTCATCGTTTCCTCGCTATCATCGTCCCCAAATAAGCCCACCGCCAACTGCTCCATAGCCGTCTGCTTGGCTTGTTCTACAGGAGCAGCCGTTTCGATAACCTGAGAATCAGGCCGCCAGTTTTGGGTGTCTTGGGCTGATTTACCGGCAACGTGCTGCAGCAGTCCGCTGCTCTTCTGTTTTTTCTTTTTGGTTTGCCTGGATGAATCAGAGAAGATAGGCTCACCTTGTTTCACTAACTCAATAGCCGTTAAGATGTCGGGGTTACGGGGATCGAGCTGCAGCGCCAGTTGGCAGGCTTGCAAGGCTTTTTCTTTTTCACCCTGGCTTTGCAGGATGCGGGCAATAGCCAGATATTCCTGGATAGCATTTCTAACTGAACCCTGCCGCTGATAAACAGAGGCCAACCGCTGATGGGCGCGCAGAAGATCCGGGTCGAGGCGGGTTGCCAGGTGCCAGTGATTCATGGCTTCATCGAGGTGATTACGATTTAGTTCAATTTCCCCCATTGCCATGTGGGTTTTGGCAGCCTCCTCAATGAGGGACAACCGTTCTTGCACATCGGCGACCTGTCGCAAATAGATCACTTCGCCACGAGAAAAACGGGCTGCCAGTTTGTAGTTTTCCAGGGCTTTTTCTAGATCGTCTAATTCCAGGTAAGCCATGCCCAAACCGGCATAAGGAGCAGGTTCGCTGGCTTCTTCGACAGCAGCGATGCGAAAGGCTTCAACCGCATCCGCCCAGCGCTGATCCCAACTAAATGAATGTCCGCGGTTTAACGCTTCCTCGTAACGCGTTCGGTTATTTGCCATGCACGATTCTCCAGAACAGGGGGTTCATCCTTGTGATTTTGCCAGCTACGTACCCGCCAAAAGTCTCACCAGGATGGCTTTTTGAGCATGCATTCGGTTTTCAGCTTGTTGGAAAAGGACGGAGTTTGGTCCGTCAGCAACTTCGTCGGTGATTTCTTCGCCGCGATGAGCCGGCAGGCAGTGCATGACGATGCAATCCGGTTTGGCTTGCGCCACGAGGGCCTGGTTTACTTGAAACGGGGGGAAGACTTTCAAACGGGCAGTGGTTTCAGCCTCCTGGCCCATACTGGTCCAGACATCGGTGTAGATCACGTCGGCGTCTTGAACGGCCGTTAACGGATCTTCAAACAGCTCCAATGTAGCCCCTGCTGCTGCCATTTCTTTAGCTAAAACAATATCTTCAGCCGCTAACGTATACCCTGGAGGAGAAGCCACGGCCATATGCATACCCAGCTTCATGGATGCAAACAGCAAAGAACGCGTCACATTGTTGCTGTCGCCCACATAGGCAAGCCGCAGCCCTTCCGTTTTCCCTTTAACTTCCAAAATCGTAAAAACGTCCGTCAGGCCCTGCGCCGGATGATTGTAATCCGACAACCCATTGATAATCGGCACCGAAGAATGAGCGGCTAAATCCAAGATATGCTGGTGTTCAAATACACGGGCCATGACACAATCCGCGTAACCAGCTAAAACACGCGCCACATCCGGCACACTTTCTCGTCCCCCCAGCTTAATCTCATTCGGGGATAAATAGAAAGCATAACCGCCCAGGTGAACCATTCCCATTTCAAAAGACACTCGAGTACGGAGCGACGGTTTCATAAAAACCAACGCCAGGCTTTTACCAGTGTTGCGTGGTAAAAGCC
>JAWOGU010000634.1:0-12613 GCA_046496595.1 Chloroflexota bacterium | reverse complement strand
CCTGCGGCTTCTCGATCTTGGCGATCAGCATCGGCGGCAGCTCGAGGCGGTCGAGTCGCTCGCGCACCGGAGCGAGGTCGCGCTCGTGGCGCACGAAAGACAGGGCGACGAAGTCGACGCCCTCTGCAAGCCCGACCTCGAGGTCCCTACTGCCGGTTCCAGGAGTGTGGTCACCCACTGCCCGTCTATTTCAGTTAGGGAGCCGCCGATCAGCGTCTCCGGCAATTTAAGTGTGCCAATTTTCACCCCGGTTTCGCTGGAATACGCTGCAATTTGCACTGGCGCTGACTCATTCACCCTGTTTATCGCCGGGTCCACGGTGCAGTAAATGCGCTGCCCCGCTGGATCAAAAATACCCCTTTGTCTGAAGCAGGCATTGGCAACATCTTTGATGTGCGCCAGCGGTTGTCCGTTCGTCGTGTCTAGCATGTGCCACTCCGCGATGGGCGGATAGCTTGACAAGACCTCTGGGTTTGGCTGCCACAAAAGGCGTAGGCCATCTGCGCTGATATCGGAGACGGATCCTGCTGCTGGTGGATGAAAACGGCTCCGCTCGGTTCCGTCGGGCAAATCATAAACCATGATCCATATGTCCTCCGGATCCTGATTGGCGCGCCCTTCAAGATATTCCACGTTTACACCCGTCGTACCGTCAGCCGATAAGATGCCTGACGCCAATGTCTTGCCAGCGGGCTGTTCGTCTAACGTTTCCGGGTCAAGGGGCGACAGTCTGTTCCCGGTATTGTCCCCTACCGGACCGGCCAAGAAAAAGGTATAAGGTTGGGTATGGTTTGACGGGGTAATAATGGCATTCGTACTACACGAAGCCATTCCCACTGTTAAACCCAAGATCAGCAAGAGAAACAAACTCTTGTGATTATGTAAAGCAGTGACTTCCGAGAAAAGCAATCTCATGATCCATTCTCCTCCACCTGTGCGAGCGATTCGGCGATTTGTACAGCTTCTGCCAGCGACAGGTTACTTTCCAGTCTGTCATTTATAAAACTATACACCGTCCGGGATCGTTTGGTTCCCCACCTAAAAACAACAATGCCTTAAAATAGGCAATGTGGGTTTTTCTGGAACGGTCCTCTCTCTTTATGTCCTTTTCTTGTTCCCCTCATATTTGGCCGCTGCGCGGTTTGTCTCCAATATCTGCGCCATCACCCATACCGGCTACAGCACGTTTGTTCTGGCGCAAATCCTGTTTTTTTGTAAACAATGTTTACATATATTGTTTACATTAAAAACAAGGTAAACATATTTGTTGACATATGTTTTCATAACGTGTAAACTACTTTGTAAACACCTCAAAAACAGGCCATTTCTGGCGAAGGATGCACATGACTGCAAAAGTATATGCGATAACAAATAACAAGGGCGGAACCGGTAAAACTACCACCACAGTGAACCTGGCGGATTTAACCGCCCGGGCAAACCTGGATAAACGGGTGTGCGTCATCGATCTCGACCCGCAGGGGAATATCGCCGACAGCTTTGGCCTGCGTGAAGCAGCGCAAGGAATGTGCGTCAGCCATATTCTGTTGGACCCCGCCACGTTGGGCGACAACATTTTGCAGGCGACAAACGGTGATCTGGTGCGCAACAATCTTTACGTTGTGCCGGCAAGCCGTAACCTTGAAAACGCGACGACGCAGCTGGTGGCCCTGGCGGCTACTGGTTTTATCAGCGGCGACGGGCCTGACCTGAAAACAATCATGATGGATGCCTTTGCCCCTATCGTTGACAACTTTGATTATGTGTTCATTGATTGCCCGCCCAAGTTAGACGTCTTGAAAACGGCCGTGTACAACATGGCCGATTTTGTCATCGTCCCCAGCGCCGCCCGGTATCTGGACTTTCAAGGGGCGCAGCAGCATACAGGGGATTTGTCCGCATTGCGCAGTAAAATGCCGGATACCATTAAAGCGAAGTTGGTCCTGGTGATCCCGACCATGATTGATGGGCGGGAAGTGCAAAACAGGCGTGTTTACGAGGCAATGCTGGAATTTTACGGAGCCAGAGTGGTGACCACCCCGATTCCGGCGCGGGTTGAAGTTAAAGAGGCGCCGGAAGTGGGTATGACCCTTTATGAATATGTAGCGGCCACCAACAAACGCAGCCAGGCATTGGCCGCGTATGCCACGATTGCCCAAAGGATAGCCTCATGAGCGACGATTTTCTTTCCAGTTTGGCCAGCGACGCCAAAAAGAAGGCGCCAACCAGCAGCAGTGGGCGGCGCAGCGGCAAATTGCAAGGCAACCTGATCACCCAGGGCACGTCGCGCGATGACGTGGCCAAGGCAAAAGGCAAAACGCCTATCAAGGGACGGGTGCGTAAAACGTTTTATATAGACACCACCCTGGTTGATGACATTGACGCCAGCGCCCAGGAAGCTGAAATCGGCATTTCCGACTTTTACAACGTCCTGCTTGAATTTGCTTATGCGGCCTGGCAGCGGGGCGAGGTGGAAGTGGAGTACACGGAAGAGGTTGTAGTCAAGCGGGGAATTAAGGTCAGACGACCGTGAGTGACGCCTCTCCGCTTGTGCCGAGGATGTTTAAACTGCCACGGAAGCAGATCTGCTTTCAAAGCCCCAGAAATCACATCGAAAGGAAGACTTACGTATAGACAATGCAACAAACGCGCTTGTGCCAGTAGATGAGCGGGAAGTGGTTTTTTATGACGATACGTTGATAGCGGTTCTGGGTGATAGCCCAGGAACGGACAAACAGCAAATATTTGCGCCGGTTTAACCGTTGTCTGACACTCTTGGCCTGGCCTGGTCAATACGAACGTCTTCAGCGAGGGGAAGTCCTTGCGGAGGTGGCCCAATTGATTCGTGTAACACGAATCAAACCGCAGCACGGTAATCCGGAAAGCCTTTACTTGCCGCTCGAGTTCATTCCAAGGGCGTTACTGTGTTGGGATTATCGCAAAATGATCTGTTTCGTTGGTTTAGCGATATGGACATTGAAGCGGGAGAACATGGACGCTGTTGCCAGTAGTGCGACACCGGTATGATCCAGCCGATAAGCATGTATATTGGCTGAAAGGGGGGCTGCGCGTAACACGTAGCCCCCTCAAAATGAAGATCAGGAGAAAAATCAATGGCGAACAAAGCATTGGTGCCAGCCGTACAAAAAGAAGTTGTATTTTATGAAGATATGATAACGGCCGTTTCGGTAGAAGAAAAAGGCGAACGAGAGGTGTATGTTTCAATTCGCCAGATGTGCGAACTGCTTGGTGTGTCTTATCAAGGGCAGATACGCCGTATCAACGATGACCCCGTATTGAGTAAGCAAGTAAAAGGGGTCAACATTACGTTTACCCCTTCCAGTAGTCGTGGTGGTGGTGCGCAAGAAACGAATTGTTTACCGCTGGATTATTTGAATGGCTGGTTATTTGGCATAAATGCCAAGCGGGTCAAAGAAGAGGTCCGTGAGCGGTTAATCCTCTATCAAGAACGGTGTTACAAAGTGTTGGCTGAAGCGTTTCAAGAGGGAAGACTGACTGCCGATCCCAGTTTTGAAGATCTATTAGCCAATGATACACCGGCAGCTCAAGCCTACAAAATGGCCCAGGCTATTATGAAAATGGCTCGGCAGCAGCTTTACCTTGAAGCGCAGTTGGAAACACATACGTCCCAGCTTTTAGACCACGAGCAGCGGCTTGAGGACATCGAGTCAACTTTGGGAGATCCCGGACGTTTCATAACCCCCGACCAGGCGATGCAAATCAGTCAGGCCGTGAAGGCAATCGGCATAGAGATTCAGAAACGCACCAAAAAGAACGAGTTTGGCGCGATCTACGGCCAGCTCTACCGTGAGTTTGGCATCACCAGTTATAAGCAGCTGCCGGCCCACAAATTTGAGCGGGTGATGGCCTGGTTGACCGATTCCTATCGCAGTGTGACCGGCGCCACCGGCGACGATTTGCCCTTTTGAAATGAGCGCCACTCGTTGAGCCAGGTGACTGAAACAGGGCTGGGGGAGGGGAGAAACGGCTGTTAATCCCCATGCGTACACATCGAAACATTTGTCCAGATCAACTCTTTGGGTGTGATCCGGACTTAATCCGGGTAGTGGCAAACAATGTATTTTTCGTATAGTACATGACCTGGAATTCGCTTGTTGTTGCACGACCAGCTCTTGAGCCAGCGTCTGCATTTGCATTTCATTGAGAATTCCGGAGGCGTTTTCATACAAGTGCGGCCGGGCGCTGGCTGCCTTGCCACGGATTGCCCAAAGGATAGCCTCATGAGCCACGGCCAGAATCGGCCTACGTGAGCATCTGGCATCAAGCTGGTGTGGCGGCTGGCGCTGAATTTGATATACTGCCGGATTATGCCGTTTATTTCTGCGTTCATCGTTTTGCTTCTATGGAGCCTGTTCATTGGTCTGGTGCGCCTTGCTCCGTTGGCTGTACGGGTCCCCATTATTCTGGCTTGTTGGCCCCGTTTGCCGGCAGTCTCTCTGGCCGGATTGGTGCGAAAAACGGCCGTTCCCCATTACGCATACCCTCTTTCCTGTTGTCTCCTAAATTAGCTGCTGGCTCAGACGTTTTGAAACCCCCTCTGGTAGGGGTAAGTCGTTGACTTGTCCTGGCATAAAACAGAGTCCACTTCCTACCAGAATCTAGGTGACCAGCAACTTTTAGCTGTTAGCGCTGACAATTGATCGTTCGCTCGCAGCCCCCGACTTTATGGAGATAACACATGAATCAAACAACCATCAAACTTGGCTTTTGGGGAGCGGTGGGCAGCGCCGCAACCTTTATCGTATTTACGATTTGTTTTATCGCTATTTCGCTTACTCAACCGCTGTTCGTTTGGACCGGCATGCCGGATTTTGTGGCGTATGCTCAGGGAAACGGCCGTTTCTTCCAGTATATAGCCCAGTTTTCCATGCTGGTTTTTGGCGTGCTGTATGTGGTGGTGCTCAACAGCATTCACGAACTGGCGCCGGCGGACAAGAAAATCTTCAGCCGTAACAGCCTGAGCTTCGGACTGATGTTTGCCATGCTTAGCGGAGCCAACTACTTTGTACAGATTACGGCCGTGCGCTTTAACATGAACACAGGGCAGTTCGATGAGCTGACGCAGGCCTTGCAAGCCAATCCCCACTCGGTGATGTCTGCCATCAATATGCTTGGTATCACCCTGTTTTTTGGCCTTTCCTCCCTGTTTGCTGCACCGGTTTTTACCGGTGGGGGGCTGGGAAAGGTTATCCGGATTGCTTTCATGTTAAACGGGCTTTTCTTGCTGCTGGGGGCTGTGGGATACGTCTTTCAATGGCTGATCTTGTTGTTCCTGACCGTGAACTTTGGCATGGGCGCATCGGTTTTCGTGGTGACTACGGCTCTGGCCGCCTGGTTCCGGCGCAGGGCCGCTAAGTCCGAATGATCGAACTGGATCCTCAAAGCACTGTCTCGGTCTCGTTGGCGGTAAGAGATTTAATCACGGATGATGGAGACTAATGAGTCATCCAGCGATTAACCTCGCCCTGAGCAAATCAAACTTGGCTCGGCAGGCCATTGATATCGCTTTTTTGTTTTTTGTGCTGCTTTTATGCCCTGGCCGGCGTCTATGTGGTATTGACGGATATGGAACGGTTTAGTCGAGGCCAACGAATTCTGGCCGGAGCTGCCATTGTTATTGGTATTGGCGCGTTCATTTATGGGGTGCAGACGATTTTGGCGTTTGATGCCTGGATTGCGGCCAATTCGTAAGGGCGTATTGGCAAACTTTTTAGCCTCGTACCACAAATGACTGGTAACGGCGGTCGGCGTGTCCAGGTTCTGACCGCCGTTAAATCTTCTTGGGTAACCAATAAATCTCGTCCCCTTTCAGGCAGCGACTGCCGGCAGTTTTTAGAGTCCCTCCATTACCATAACCGCACAATTTTCTAATAAGCAATCACAATCGTACAAGTTTTTGCCGCGCTCCCCGGGTAAGATGGACGGTATGGAAGCGGAAAAACCTACAATCATCTTAATTGAAAACGATCCCCTTTCCCTGTCTCTTTATGAACGGGAGTTAAGTCCTTATTTCTCCCTTGTTGTTTGCGGCACGGAATCACGGGCACAGGCTGCGTTGCTTCAAGAGAAAGTTGAGCTTGTGATTCTCGAACCGGCAAACGGCAATCAATGGGCCTGGAACTTTTTGGACAAGCTGCAAGCGGATAGGTCACTCAACCGTATCCCTGTTATTTTTTGCACCGTATTGGATGAACGAAAAAAGGCGCTGGAGTGGGGGGCGGCCGCTTATTTGATCAAACCTGTCTATGCAAATGTGCTGCGCCAACATGCACAGGAGCTGTTAGTGAAGCAGGGAGGCGCTTATTGACGACCTGAATTAAATCCAACCCTCAAAATTCTCTGTAAAGACAATACGTGTTGGGGCTGGCAAGACAGCTCTGGCAAAACGAAAAAGGAAGAGAAACATGACAAAAAAAATCTATTTCTTACTGATCATTCTGGCTTTATCGCTTCTGGTCGCTTGTGGCGGACAGGCAAGCAGCCCGGTCGTAACCGAAGATCAAACCACAGCCGATACAACAGAAGAAACGGCCGTTACCGCCGAAACAAACGAAGCTGGGATGCCTGCTGAGGGCGAATTAGCCGGCTCACTCGAATTCATGACCGGTACTTCTATCGACTCCGAACTATTCCTGGTCTACGAAGAACTCACCGACGCCTTCATTGCCGCCAACCCCGGCGTAGAAGTTGAACTGGTTCCCTCCAGCACCGACCACGAAGGCGAAATCAAAACCCGCCTCGCTTCCGGCAACATTCCCGACATCTGGATGACCCATGGCTGGTCAGTTGGCCGTTATGGGGACTTTTTGCTGCCTTTGGAAGATGAAGCCTGGGCAGCCGACCTGAATCCGGCGCTCGAGCCTGTCATGATCAGCGACGAAGGGCATCTCTATGCCTTCCCCATCGACCTCGACATCGCCGGTATCCTCTACAATGCCGACGTACTGGCCGAAGCTGGCTTCGCTTCTGAAGACATAAAAACCTGGGATGACTTCATGGCCGCCGCTGACGCCGTGGCCGCCATCGGCAAAACACCCATCTACAACGCCGGTAAAGACCGCTGGCCCACTGGCCTCTACATTGACTGGATTGCTCCTGGCGCGATGACAGACGAAAACTACGCGGCGCTGCTCGCTGGCGAATTCCAACCGGAAGAGTATGGCAAAGCGTTAGAAATGATCGCCGCCTTCCGCGACGCCGGTTACTTCAATCCTGACTACAGTTCCGCTACCAGCGACGACATCTCTCTGGCATTGGCACAAGGCGACACAGCCTTTAGTTTCCTCATGAACTTTGTGGCGGTGACAGGTTACGGTTACAACCCAGACGCCAATATCGGTTTCATGCCTGTACCAGCCTTTGAAGGCGGAGAGCCTTACCTGATTTCTGGTGAAAAGAACGCCCTCGGCATTAACAAAGATTCTGATAGTGTCGATGCTGCCAAAGCATACATCGCCTTCCTGGCCCAACCTGAAAATTTGCAGAAACTGGCTGAGTCCACCGGTTCCGCTGCTGGTTTGACGACTGTTGACGTAGATTTAGGCGGTCTGACCGATTCCTTTGAATTGACCAAAACAACAGATACCGTACCGTACTTTGACCGCGTCTACATGCCAAATGGCGCCTGGGACTCCATCGTCTCCACGGCCGAAGGTGTGTTGACTGAGCAAATGACCATCGAAGAATCGTTGGCAAAAATCGAAGAAGATTTTAATGCACTCTACGCCCAACAGTCGGGTGGTGAAGCGGCTCCAGTGGAAGAAGAAGCTGTTGAAGAAGAAGCTGCCGCTGAAGAAATGGGACCAATTGAAGGCTCCCTCGAATTCATGACGGGGACTTCTATTGATTCTGAACTGTTCCTGGTTTATGAAGAACTTGTCGATGCTTTCACTGAAATGTACCCGGATGTGACAATCGAACTGGTTCCCTCCAGCACCGACCACGAAGGCGAAATCAAAACCCGCCTCGCTTCCGGCAACATTCCCGACATCTGGATGACGCATGGCTGGTCAGTCGGCCGTTATGGAGATTTCTTGCTGCCCTTGGAAGATGAAGCCTGGGCTGCCGACTTGAATCCGGCGCTTGAACCGGTCATGATCAGCAGCGAAGGGCATCTCTATGCCCTCCCGATTGATCTCGACATTGCCGGTATTCTCTACAACGGCGACGTACTGGCCGAAGCTGGTTTCACTCCAGAAGACATCAAAACTTGGGATGATTTCATGGCCGCCGCCGATGCTGTAGCTGCCAATGGTCAGATTCCGATTTACAACGCGGGTAAAGACCGCTGGCCGACAGGCTTGTACATCGACTGGATTGCCCCGGGTGCGATGACTGATGAGAACTATGAAGCCCTGCTCGCTGGTGAATTCCAAGCAGAAGAATACGGCAAAGCGTTGGAAATGATTGCCGCTTTCCGTGATGCCGGTTACTTCAATCCCGACTACAGCTCCGCCACCAGCGACGACATCTCTCTGGCTTTGGCGCAAGGGGATACCGCCTTTAGTTTCCTCATGAACTTTGTGGCCGTTACCGGTTACAGCTATAACCCGGATGCCAACATTGGTTTCATGCCTGTACCAGCTTTTGCAGGCGGCGAACCCTACCTGATTTCTGGTGAAAAGAATGCGCTCGGCATCAATAAAGATTCTGAGAGCCTTGATGCGGCCAAAGCGTTCATCGCTTTCCTGGCGCAGCCTGAAAACTTGCAGCGTTTGGCCGAGTCCACTGGTTCGGCCGCTGGCCTGACAACTGTTAATGTGGATTTGGGCGGCCTGACCGACTCCTTTGAATGGACCAAAACCACTGCAACTGTGCCCTACTTTGACCGGGTATTCATGCCCAATGGCGCCTGGGACAGTATTGTCTCCACGGCTGAAGGCGTTTTGACCAACCAGATGACCATCGAGGAGGCGCTGGCTAAGATTGAAGCAGATTTCAATGCGCTGTATGCGCAGCAGTCGGAGTAAGGATTAACGATTGAAGATTAGAGATTGACGATTGAGTTGGTCTCTATTCTGATAAATGCATTGCGTATTTCGTATAGTTTTACGAAATACGCAATACGCAATATTGCAGATTAAAAAATTAATCCGGTAATCAAGAGACCTGTCATGCTGAGAGCCTGTGCTGAGCCTGCCGAAGCATCCTCCGAAGCATCCCGTATCCCTGGAATGTCCAATACCTTTGGGATTCTTCGCTCCGAAGACTCCGCTCAGAACCTGTCCTGAGCTTGTCGAAGGGATGACAGGCCGATTACCTGGTTATTTTCTTAAAGCACAATATAGAATCGTGTCGAAGATTAGATTTAAGGACCGTGGCATCATGGTACAAGCAAGCGAAGCAACACAACAGTCATCACAAAAGAAGAAAAGGACGCCCTTCTTCTCGCGACGAAACAGCATGAATGTATTTTATATTCCGGCGCTGTTGATGTTTGCCGTGTTTACAATTTACCCCCTGATTTCTGGCATTCAACTCTCATTTACGAATTGGGATGGTTATACCTCGAGAATAGATTTTGTGGGCGTAGCGAATTACGGCCGTCTTTTCACGGACGAGTATTTTCGTGATGTGCTTATTAATACCCTGGTTTATGGCGTAGGCAGCACCGTTTTCCAACAGATTATGGGCTTGTCGTTGGCGCTGATTTTGGACACGAAATTCCGAGGTCGGGATGTGGCGCGGGCGATTGTGTATCTTCCGGTGCTCATTTCGCCGGTGATTATGGGCACGATGTATTACATGCTGCTGCAATACCGGTACGGGGCGCTGAATGATATTGTGGTGATGCTCGGCGGTGAGCGGGTAGCCTGGTTGAGTGATGCCAATACGGCGATTGCTATCATCGTGTTTATCAATACTGTGCAGTTTGTGGGGCTGTCGATGATTATTTATCTGGCAGGCTTGCAGAATATCCCCACGGATTATTATGAAGCGTCTGATATTGATGGGGCGACAACGTGGCAGCAGTTCCATTATGTGACGGTGCCGCTGCTCTATCCCGCGTTTGCGACCAGTGTGATTTTGAATTTAATTGGCGGCTTGAAGCTGTTTGACATTATTTCCGTGTTGACGAATGGGGGACCGGGTTATTCGACAAATTCGGTGTCTACGTTTATCGGGATTACCTATTTTGATGCGCAGAGCGCGGGCTATGCCTCGGCGATGGGTGTGGTGTTGTTTGGGCTGATTTTGGTGGTGACGCTGATTATGAACAGTCTGTTGAACCGTAAAAAGGTGGAATTCTAATGGATAGGATGTGGAAAGGTTTAGGGATTGTGTTTTTGTTACTGTTCATCGTCATCCAATTAACGCCATTTTATATTGCGGCGACGGTGTCGGCGAAACCGCGCACGGACTTGTCATCCCGCTGGCTGCCGCCGACAGATGGCGTGTATTGGGAGAATTATGAACGGGCGATTGACCGGGGCAATATGCTGTCGGCGATTAAGAATAGTGTGATTATAACGGCCGTTTCCACCTTCTTCGTCTGTTTAATTGGCTGTATGGCGGGGTATCCGTTGGCGCGGATCAAGTCGCGCTGGAACAAGGTGGTGATGCTCATCACTCTGGGGGTGATCATGGTGCCGCCCCTCAGTACGCTCGTGCCGTTGTATACCATGATGAACAAACTGGAAGCCGTCAACACTTACTGGGGCATGATTTTGATCATGATTACCGGACAACTGCCGTTGAGCATTTTCTTGTACGCCAGTTTTATCTCCACACTGCCCTCTTCACTGGAAGAAGCGGCCGTGATTGATGGCGCCAACTACATCCAAATTTTCTTCCGCATCATTTTGCCGTTGATGAAACCGGTCACGGCCACCGTCATGATTTTGGCGGGTACGTTTATTTGGAATGAATACCAGATGTCGTTGTACATGCTGACAACATCCGATATGCGCACGATTACCACAGCGATTGGCGCGTTTTTCTCGCAGCAAAGCAGCAATTTGGGCGCGGCGGCGGCCGCCTCTTTGATGGGAATGCTGCCGATTTTGATCGCCTATCTTTTCTTGCAGCAGTATTTCATGAAGGGCATGGTGGCTGGCGCGGAGAAGGGATAGACGGAAGGATGAAGGCAGAAGGATGAAGGATGAATAGGTTGGAGCTTTTATGATGAATGAAACACGCAAATTCTCGACAGATTATTATGACGTACTCTTTGATTTAACAGAAAAACAATGCAGCATCTTTTCACATCTGAGCGAGAAATTGCTGTTTCGGTTTGGCATTGATTCGGCGGTTGATACGCTGGCTGGTTTGGATGAGACGCGGCATATTGAGCTAAAAGGCGTTACCACCATAGAGGATGTCTCTGCGTTGGTTTTTAAGATAGAGAGTTCCATTTGGCGGAAGAAGCAGGTTGTTTTTGAACTGCATGAGGATTATATTCTGACGTATGTCATCGTTTCAGGGCAGGGGGAACGGATTACGGATCTGAATTATTTATTGAATCGTGGCGGGGAAACGGCCGTTACCCAATTCTCCCACGTCTATGCCCCCCGTTTCGACTGGTTTGTTGGCCCCGTCATCCTCGATAGCGACGCCGACGACACCTTAAGCTGCCAGCAGTGGCTCAGCCCGCCACCCTTTGCCTATGCCCTGTTGAGTGAGCAGGAAAGCGTCTTCTGCGGCGTGGCTTTGCCAGAAGGGGAATACAACTTTCTCAGCTTTGACTATACCGGCAGTCGCGGTCCTTCGTTCCGCTTAACGTATGAAGGCCACACGCTGGTAGATGGTGAGTTTGTTTCACCTAAACTGGTTATCGGATTCGGTAATCAGGAGAAAAACCAGGCAATCGACAGCTACGTAAAATGGCTCCGTGCCCATAGTTATTTGCCTGAAGAAACGGAAAAAGAGATTCCCGCCTGGTGGTATGAGCCGATTTTCTGTGGCTGGGGCCAGATGCGTTACGATTATCGCGCCGACCATGATGGGCATGAAAACGGCAATTTCATCAACGTCACCTTCTACTGCACCGAGCAGTTATATCGCCACTACCTGGCCGAGATGGAAGCCCACGACATCAACCCTGGCACGATTATCATCGACATGGGCTGGGCGGAGAATCCGGCGCTGCATACGCCGAGTCCCAAACGATGGCATGACCTGCGCGGCTTTATTGATGAGCAACACGCCAAAGGGCGCAAGGTGCTGCTGTGGTATACGCCCGTTGTTACGCAGGGTTTACCGCCCGAAGCATGTATGACGTTGTGTGGCAAACCTGCTTTCCCCGACCCCACCTCGCCCGCGTATCAAGCGATTCTAGCTCATGAAATGAAGATGATGCTTTCAGGCGAAGCAGGCTGTTTGAATGCAGATGGGTTTAAGATTGATTTTACGCAGAACACGCCATCGGAAAACGGCCGTTTTACCAGCCGCATCAATAACTTCTGGGGACTCATCAACGAGACCAACGAAGAATACTTGTATCCCCCGCTCTGCAAACGGCAGGAACTCATCCACACACACCGCAGCAAATGGGGCGTCGAAATCTTGCGGGAATACATCCGGCTCATCTACGAGAACATGAAAATCCACAAGCCCAACAGCATGTTGATCACCC
>JAWOGU010000607.1:0-2893 GCA_046496595.1 Chloroflexota bacterium | reverse complement strand
GGCGACTTCATCTTTTTCGCCTACGTTTTGGCGCTGGGCAATTTGTTCAGCATTATTTCGACAATGGATACCGGAAGCAGTTTCGAAGGCATGGGGGCAAGCCGCGAAGAACTATATTCAATGGTTGCAGAACCTGCATTTTTCATTTTGATGGGCTCTTTTGCATTGCTGACTGGCCACACTTCATTCTTTGAAATCTTTTCAACTTTGCATTTGGGATCGTATATAACTTATGCACTGGGGCTTATGGCCACTTTTGTTCTGGTACTGATTGCCATGATCGAAAATAGTCGTATGCCGAGCCCTTTGGGAGAGGGCTGGGGAGAGGGTAAGGATCATTTTTTGAATATGCAGCGTAAGATCCTCTTCATTCTCGCTCTTGTTCTGCTCGGCCTGTGGTGGCCGGGGTTCACGCTGGCGCAAACGGATGGCGGCAGCGGCGTGGTGGTGGACGCCATCGAAACCGTCGAGACCCGCGACCATGTGCTGCTGCGGATATTCTACACGCTGACGGGAGCCGGGTTGGAGGAAACGGCCGTTTCCCAGGCCACCATTCAACTAGAAGACGGCTCCACCTTCCCGGCGCGTCTTAAAACGCCGCCCACCTACGTGGCCCTGGTCCTCGACGCCAGCGGCAGCATGAAACCTGTCTTCGCCGACGTACAGCAAGCCGCCATCGACCTGGTCAACGCCGCCCCGCCGGAAGTACAGTTCGCCGTCCTCGAATTCGACGACGCCATCAACCTGTTGCAGCCCTACACCAACAACCACGACCAGATCATCAGCGCCATCAACGGCATCACCAGCGAAGACAACGGCACCTGCCTCTATGACGTGGCCTACACCGCGGCCCAATCGCTGGCCCAAATCGCACAAAACACACCCAACCGCGCCCTGGTCGTCTTCACCGATGGCCGCGACGAAGTGCAGCGCGGCGGCAGCCAGACGTGCAGCCGCATTACCGCCGCCGACCTCTCTGCCTTTGCCGCCGCCGGCCCGCAAAAAATACCCATCTACACCGTCGGCCTTGGCGCGCGTGAAGCGGACGTCAACCGCAGTGTGCTGTCTCTGTTATCGACGGCCACCGGCGGCCTTTTTGTGAACGGCAGTGAAGAAAATTTCAGCAGCCAGCTTCAAAATGTGTTGGCCGACTTCAGCCGGCATGGCCTGGCGGAAGCAGAACTACAGCCCGGCGCCGGCGTACAGCGCGGCAGCCTGCTGCTGACACTGCAAGATGGCAGCCTGCCCGCCCCCGGTTCCATCCTGTTCAACAGCAGCGCCGATTACCGCCAAACAAAAACATCGGTCGAGCAGTCCATTCACATCAGCAACTTCCGTTATGAGGCGCTCTCCAACAGCTTCCAGTTCGACACGACCCTCACCAATCTGGATAACGCCGCCACCCTGGTCACGGAGGCGCTGGACCAGGAAAACAATACGCAAGTAGACCGGGTGCTGACTATTGATCCGGCCGTTTTGCAGCCGGTACGCCTCAGCGCCGCCAATATGACTGCCGGAAACCAGTATGCCGCCACGGTGACGGCGCGGGATGCCAGCGGCAAACTGCTGCTGAACGCAGACGGCTCGCCCCTCTCCGACACCTATGAATTCCGCTATGATCCGCCGCAGCCATTTGGCCTGGAGATCGACTCGATTCTGATTGATGACGAACCGGCCCGGTTCAATTTCCAGTCGCTGGCGTTGGAAGATGACGAGGCGAAGCTGGTGGTGGAATACCATACGGTAGGGCAGGGTAAGGCGGCGGCGCTAAACGGCCGTTTGCTAAACCAGGCCACCAACCAGCGCACAGAACTCTTCACGTTTGAACCGGTGGCACCCGGCGTGGCGCAGGCGGTTGTGCGGCCGGAAAACGGCAGCTACGTGCTGGTGGTCAACGCCCTGGACGAAACCGGAAACATCCTGACCAGCGCCAGCCACTCCTTCACCTACGTCACCCCCGACAATGCCGTGATACGTTCCGGCAAAGCGGTGCAGACCAACCCGCTGCTGCTCTTCTTCTTCATCTTCCTGCTGGCGTTTATTGGCTATTTCGGCTGGCGTTTTGGCCATAAGCTGGGCCACACCAGCGCCTACAAGCGCCTGCCCGTGGGTTTGAGCCTCAGCGCCATCAAACCGGAAGAGGAAGTGGTTGAAGAGGCGCCCCTGCAGGCCGCTCTGTTCCTGGTCAGTTCGCCCGATGCCTCCCTGGCTGAAATCAACCGCTGGGAAATCAACCACTTCCCCTTCACCATTGGCCGCACCGACTGCGACATATCGATCAGCAATGACCGCCACGTTTCCCGCAAACATGCCCAGATTATTTTTGAGAATCACGATTATTTCATTGAAGATTTAGGCAGCAGCAACGGCACGTTTGTGAATGATACGCAGATTACCGCCCGTGAACCGATGCCTTTGCGCTCGGACAAAAGCACGCGCCTCCAGATTGGCAAAACGACCAGTTTTATTTTCAAAATTGAAGCCGAAGGTGAGGCAGAAATCACAGCGCCAGATAACCCGTAGATTGGACCACTCTTGGAGATGGATCCAATCTAAAAATAGGACCGAGGACTATGGTCGATTCGGAATTAAATCTTAGTTTTATGCATTTGCAGCTCGAACTGGCGCGCCTGGGTGATCGCGTATCGGCGGGCCGGGGTTCTCCTCCGTGAACAAGCGCCACGCATTAAAGCTGTCTTCGGCGTTGCCATTGGGCAGCGGCACGTTGAACATGCCCGCGAGGGTCGCTAATACATCGGTGAGACAGATGACCTGGTCGCTCACCGTGCCGGCGGGGACTTTACCGGGCCAGCGCACGAGGAAAGGCTCGCGAAAACCGCCTTCCCACTCGCTATGTTTGCCGCCGCGCAAAGGGCCGTTGATGGCAAGACCG
>JAWOGU010000523.1:0-6500 GCA_046496595.1 Chloroflexota bacterium | reverse complement strand
GGTTTTGAAGCCGGAAAACAAGTCTGAACCAGCAGATGCTATTGTCAGTTAGGTTAGCAGTGTCAGGTTAAGTCTGGTCTTTTACACAGTTATTTACCGCACCCAATCAACTACCATATATTTGATATCGGGATAGGGCCCACCAGCTAGAATCTCACTGCCTTCAATTCTGATCAGCAGCTCTAAATCATGGGTTGCGGCTGTTAGAGCCAACGAATATAGAGAATTGTAATTGTCATGGCCAGTCTTCAATCTGAAATAGCCGTCTTTAGGCGTGTCTGAAGCTGGAATATTGGCCAATCTAATGTAACAATGGGACTCGCTCACATACATTCTGGAAACTTTACCTTTTACTTTGTTAGCCATCATGGCCTCCTTTATCTGTTTTTAATTCATCATGACGTGCAAAACTGAATGTAACGCCTTGGAAGGGGCAAAACGGCCGATGGTTGAAATGTCCTGTAACGGCACGTTGGGTGGTAGATAGTCCATTACTGAACCGGTCCCATTTCTCTCGATTACGACAAGCTGCTGAGGGTGTATCGATTGAGCGATATTCTGAGAATCGCCATCCAGACGGATCTTGAATTCCGATAAATCATCCGGCAGTAAATATGCTTGATCATTTCCTGGTTCAAGATTTATCTCAGGCGATCCGAGCAAAGGAACATGAATATCCACAAATGAATTGAAATTTTCCTTCGGCCCAAAAATTTCGATTTTGGTTGACTTACCAGACAAATTCCGAAACGTCACTCTTTGAACCGTTGGCGCGCTGGGGGTGGGTGGATTTGGTCCTGAGTTCATTTGCGTGTTATTTATCAACGATTGAGCCAGTTTTGAAAACTCCTGTTGATACGCCGCTAACGTATGGGGGCCGAATAGGGTCGACGCACCTTCGTAATGTTGGGCATCGTACTCCTCTTTCGTGGTGATATATTGAGAATAGGCGTTGGCGTAGGTTGCCAGGGCGAGATGATTAACGCCGTCTCCTTGCAGAGCGGACAGTACTGTTTCCCGCAGGCGCCTGCCGGCCATGGTGGTGAGTTCGCCTGGAACGGCCGTTATCACCAAATTGCCAATCCTGATTATCTGAAGTGGCAGCACGTTGGGGGTAATGGGCGGTGACAAGAGACCGGGCCTCAAAATGATTGGCTTGGGCAAATGTCCATTCACAAAAGCTGGGGAATCTGTCGTCGTACCGAATGTCGCACCCAAACCGGCAATGATTGCTCCTTGAGCCAATCTCTCTGAAGGCGAAATTTGCCCTTCAACAAGACCTTCTTTCAAATTGAAGCTGTCCATGGTAACAGCGCCAACCTGTATTCTGGGAACGCTGTCTTCTTTACTCCCCGCAGCAAATGATAAGCCCAGCGCAGCCGCAAACGTCCGGTTGCCCGATCTATCCGTAAGCTGAACATCGGCCATATCCACCCGCGTATGGCGATAAGCAACACCGCCATCCAGCTCTTCCGTGGCCACATCAAACAGCTCCCTGGCGCGCTCAAACTGTTTCCGCCCATGATCTTCCATATGCATCCTGTCTTGGGCGCCATCAGGAACGCCAGTTGAAACATTGCCAGACACGTCGCCACAGTTGGCATTGGCAAAGGCGGCCACAAACGTTTCTCTGGCCGTGTAATCCGTTCCCATTTCTTGTTCAAAGAGATGGGCGGCCCACCCTTTGTTGTCCCCATTGACCAGCGTATTCTTTTGGCCCCTATCTGTGGGGTGAATCGCATACCAGGATAAAATACCGAGCGGCACTTCGCCGTTTGCCTCCAAAGCAACAAATTTTAGCAGGATTATCTCCTTATCGGTG
Source organism: Chloroflexota bacterium (assembly GCA_046496595.1). Lineage (GTDB taxonomy): Bacteria > Chloroflexota > Anaerolineae > Promineifilales > Promineifilaceae. The sequence goes on along the minus strand of JAWOGU010000523.1, from coordinate 4,678 downwards.
TCGCCAGGGTATTTGGCGCGTTCGGCCGCAGGATTATTCAGGTAGGCTGGTAAGGAGCGCTGTTCACCACACGCCTCTATATCTCCTTTGGCGATATAGATTTTCCCTGATGACAGGTTCTGGTGCGCGTTTTGGATAGAGAGGACAATCCCGGAGACGATACACGCAAAGGTATGGGGATCAAAGCCGCCTCCGGTATTCTCGTACAGTTTGTGATGCGAAAACCCGCCTGGGGCGCTGTGCGTATGGGTGCCGCAAATTAACACATTGTCATCGTTGTAGGTATCGTTGAATGCGACAGCCAGGCGCCGAATCACCTCGCTCTTCACTGCTTCGGTGCCGCTCCAGATATCGGCCGTGACCAGAACAACGCGCCTTCCAGAGTGCGGATCCTCAATAATAAACGTTCTGGCATAGAGTCTCGATTCAACCCCCGTTGTGACCTGCGAAGGATCGGCCATGCCTTGCATGACCAACCCAATCGCAGGATCTGTGATATCAGCGAGACCGGCACCAATGTTATAGTTTGACATGGGTAAATCCTTTTCAGAACATTTTCAGTTACGCTATCGGCAAAATTCTGTTAAAAACAATCTATTTCGAGTCGATCGCTTGAGGGAACCGCAGAAAGAAATCGAAAATATTTGATGTGCATGGAGGTGTAAAATGTCTAACTGGAAAGATGCGTTATTGGCTGGTTATTCAGCATATAGCGTCACTGTTAATTCCTTGGCCCCAGATCCGAATGAACTGAACCGCCTGGCTAACACCGCCGCTGATCACCAGGACATTCGAAATGAGCAAATGATGCAACAGCAACGCCGTGGCGTTGAAGTCGCGTCTCGTCAGCGAGCCTCGCGGACAGAACAAACTGGCTAAATTACGGTCGAGGAAAATCACAGGTGTCTGCTCGCTAGGAGAGAGAAAGCAGGCACCTATTCCAACAATCGCCCCCTGTTTTCTCCCCTCAGTGGATAGAAGTTGCTTTCATTATGCATCCACATGTTTGATGCCCAGTAATGTTTCGGTTTTGATGTAACGATACCATGTCAAATCTTCGAATACTGTTGTTTGTTTCTGCAGCGCTGCCATGCTGGGATATGTCATGATTCCGGCGTATTGCCACTTCTCATTAGACCAGCGTGTGTTCAACTGTAAAATCTTCTTTGCGCCCAGACGAGCCAGGGAACTGTCTTTTTCCATAAATTTCTTTTTGCGAATATCTGACGGCAGGGCATAACCTTCCGGTCGCGTGGTCAACTGCCACATCACACAGATAGGATTTGACAACTCAGCCGTTTCATCGAGCAGCACATTTCCCAGCAACGTTTCCGTTTCCAGATAACGAAACCAATTCAGCGATTCAAGGTTCTTCGTATGCTTTTGCAGCGCATCCAAACCTGGATATTTCACGACGCCTGCAGATTGCCATTTTTCGTTCGACCAACGTGTATTCAGTTTCAGCACCGTCTCGCCGCCGACACTGGCTAATGATTCATCATGCTGCTTGATCACCGCACTTTGTTCCTCTGGGGATAGTTCATTACCATTCGGGCGTGGGGTGGCACGCCACATAACATAGATGAAACTTGACATTTTGTTCCTCCCGATATCTGTTTTCGAGTCTAATTATCGTTAGGCGGTTGGCTTGACGCCGATAGCGCAATGATGCGGATAGGACCAGACAAATGTTCCATCCGCTTTGACCCGCTCACATGCGGCGTAGAATACAGCTCGCTCCCTGTCATCCAGGAGCTCGCCCATCCACGCGCGGAAGATATCTAACACAGCCGGTTCATTAAAAGCGGCCAAGAACGGGAATATCTTCACGGCGGTCAGGGGGGATGCGTGGAAACGGCTATACAACGTTGCATCTGCACAACCATCAGGGCCGGCATCGCTGCCATGCGCAGATGGATGTTCCAGCTTAGCCTTGATCGACACGTCGATCGGTAGATTGACAAAAAACGGCACATCCTTGGCGCGCACGATGACACCGACTTGACCGCCCGGTTTGGTCACGCGAATCATCTCCGCCAGCGCCAGGTCGGCGTTGATTTCCTCCAGCACGGTGATCGATAGGGTCAGGTCAAACTGATTGTCGTCGAACGGCAGTGCAAGGGCATTCCCTTCTTTGAACTGGACGATGTCATCCAAGCGATCATTGCGGGCCATATCGGTGGCTTCGCGCAGGAAGTAGCGGTTGAGGTCGACGCCAACGATCCGGTTTTTCCGCGTGATGCGCCGCGCCAACCAGCGTATGTTGGCGCCTGTCCCGCAGCCGATTTCCAGCACCGAGCAGCCGGCCTCAAGAGGCACGTTCTGCACCAGCGCAGCCAGCATATCCCGCCAGCCGGTCGTTGCCGCACGCGCTTCCAGCACGGCGACCATGCCCAGATTCGGTCCGCCCAGGGTGATTGTGCAGTAGTTTTCCGCGAGCAGGTCCATGATCGGATCCCACTGCGAAGGAATTAGGCCGAGCGGCATTAGCACCAGCGGCGGCCCCACCCCCCGTACACGGTAGTTGATGCCGGCAATTGAACCCATTTCTCCATCCTTTACTGTTGTAGGGTTCAGTGCGGCTGCTGATGTCCTTTCAGCTAGAAATGGTATCAACCTCTTAACAATGTTATCCCGATGGTGTGCAATCAGGTCGGACCAAGCGACATCATTGTGTACCACGGCCAACTTGCTGCCCGGCAGTGCATCCACCAACTCACCAACGGCATCGTATCCAGCGCTCTCACCTCGAAAGACCAGCAGTCGGGATGCGAGCGGCGAGACGATGTCAACGTCTAGCCTTTGTGGACATACCAGCGTCAGTGTGGCGAACAACGCTGGATGTTGCGCGACCAGGCCGCTGAGATCGCCCAGGCTGCGACCGGCGAAGTGGGCTTGTGTAATGCCCAACTCTTGCAGCAGTCGGGCAATGCGATCACTGATGGTCATTGCTTGGGTAATGGTCAATTTAGCATCCTTTCGGTTCAGTTGGCGGTAGGTTTTTGCGCGACGAAGACGGCAAACGCTTCACGATAGTAGAAATCGGCCGAGTTGATATAATCGCTCTCTGTCTCTACATCGCCCACATGCCGCCAGAACGCCTGCTCATCGGCAGGGAGGTCAAGGTCGGCGGCAATGGCACCGTAGAGTGGCATCGACGTTTTCAGGTACGCCCGGTCGACAGGGCGCAGCGGCTGGCGCCACTCGCTCAAAAAAGTCTTCTGCCGGATCAGGTCAATGTTGCTTTGGCGGAGCAGTTGCGGCAAACGAACTGTGCGAAGATAGGCCCTGGCGAGTGCACCGAATTGGGGATGGGTCTGCGCGGCTTCCACAAAATGCCAAAATGTGCGGGGGTTGGTGCCAAGCAGAACAGCCGAGAAGTCGGAATCCTTGATGATGACGAAACCACCTGGGCGCACCACGCGAGTGAACTCGTCAAGGGCGGTCGACAGCTCCGAGTCACTTAAATATTGCAGAACATTGGCACACCAAACCGCGTCAAACGTACCGTCGTCAAACGGCAGCGCGGTGACCGATCCTGTCTGCGCCGTGATCGGACAGTTGAAGCCGTTCGCTGTGGCACGTTGACGAATTGCCACAACATTCTCCGGCGCGAGATCGATGGCGTCGAGCGTACCTGTGCTACCCACCAGCGTGGAGAGAAGAGGCAAGTAGCTGCCACCACCGGCGCCCGCATCCAGCAGCTTCCAGCCGGGCTGGATGTCGGCGTAATAAGCCGCTTTTTCGTACGCCTCGCGCGCGGCTTCAAAATGGGAATCGAGCCAATCGCTACTTGATAAGGCATGACCCTGCGTGGTGTTGGCCATGGTCTGGTCGGTTAGTTCGCGAGATTTTCCGCTGTTTGTCATTTGGACTCCTATTGGGCGATGGCTTTAAGGAAATTGATGGCGACGCGGCCGAATTCCTCCTGATGCGTGCGCGTCACAAAGTGGTCGGCGCTGGGAATAATGGCTAACTGCGCCTTGGGGAGTGTGCGATAGAGCGTTATCGCCTGCTCAACAGGCAGGAACTGGTCGCGGTCACCCCAGACGATCAGCGTGGGCGTCGCAATCGTGGCAAGTTCACGCGGCGACGGCATGACATTTGACTTGAACATGCCGTGCGAGTTGCGCTCAAGCAAGCGGATGTAGTGATCGGGGGTCTGCACGTGCGTTTGCTGCCAGCGGGCGATAATGTCGGGGATGGCCTTTTGTCCGCGCGCCCAGTTGGGCTTGCCCGGGCCGTCCAGCCCCATCGCGTACAACGTCGCCCGCGTCGCGTCGGTCACCTCCAACGTGACACCGCCGACAATCAGACCGCGCATGCGCTCAGGATAGTGAAAGGCGGTGCGCAGGGCGATGACACCGCCCCGGCTCCAGCCACACAGCACCGTCCGCTCAATCCCCAGCCCGTCGAGCAGAGCGATGACGTCAGCCGCATTCTGTGCAGCCGTCTGGTCCAGGTCGAAGTCGGGGGTGAACGTTGTCCGCCCATGGTCGCGCAGGTCAGGCACAATCACCCGACCGTACGGTGAGAAGAGCGGCAGATGCGGCTGCCAGACCGCGCTGCTGCCCATGGAGCCGTGCAGCAGAACAACTGCCTCACCGCTGCCTGCTTCTTCGTAATACATGCTTATGTCGTTTACCTGGATGAAATTGCCATCTGTCATATTGTTTTG
>JAWOGU010000473.1:0-24908 GCA_046496595.1 Chloroflexota bacterium | reverse complement strand
GGCGATTCGATCGAGCTGCCTGAGCCGTCGGGCGAGCTCCGGGCTCAGGCGGTCGACCTCGGCGACGACCCGGTCGACGACGCCCCCGTCCCCGGCGGCCCGGCGCAGGGCGCGGTAGGACCAGTGGCAGCCCGTCCGCCCCCAACAGTTGGGTGAAAAGCACACCGTCGGCAAACGGCCGTTCTGCCTGCCACCAGGTTGCTATGGAAATCACATCTCCCGGTTTGGCGGTGGGCGTGTGCAGATCGTAACCCAAAAAGCGCGCGTTTTCAGCAAAGGTTACCGGTTTCCCGCTGGTAAAGCGGCCTGCCCACAGCGCCTGTGTCTCTTGGTTGTTCAGGCGGTAAAAATCAAGCGGCCGGTCCAGGTCGGTTTCGCGCAGGGGCAGATGGTTGACGAGAACGGCCGTTTCAAAATAAGGTTCCAGGGCGGCGTTCAGCGGCGTAAAGCCGGGAATGACCACTGTGCTGCTTTCGCCGGCAGGCAGCAGCAGGCTGTGGCGGGCGTCAAACCAGGCCAACTCGACTGCCGGATTATGTAAAATCATGGCGGCGACGGCGGGGCTGTGAACCGGATGGGGGGTGATGGTGGAAACGGCCGTTTGGCCGCTGCCGTGTTCATTGAGGTAATTCAGTGCCATCACCAGCGTCGTTTCATATTCCACGCGCAGTTCCGGCTGATTGTTCCACATGTTGAAATAGCGCTGAAAGCTGAGAACGGCCGTGCCGATCACCAGGAGCAGCGCGGCGGCAAACGCCCAACGCGCCCAGCGGTTGTGGCGCGCCGCCAGCCACAACGCGCCCTGACGTAAAGCCAGCGCCGGAAACAAATACAACACCGGCTGCATGCCAATAGCCTGCGTGGTACTCAATCTGGCTCCCGTCACCAACACCGGCGACAGCCCTAAAAATAACCAGAAGACTGCCAAAAATGAAGCTGCCGGTCTATTTTGGTATCTTCTGGGACAACGAGGTCTGAGCCTGTCGAAGACCGTTGGTTGAGCCTGTCGAAACCAACTCCGCCGCGCTTTTTTGAGAAGATACGCCTCTGCGGTGAAAAATTTTCCGCGAATCGTCCACCAGCCCGTCAGCAGCAGCCCGGCGAGAAACAGCAGCGCCAGCAGCAGGGGCAGCAGCGGTTGGCCGGCGATGTTATAGCGCCAATAGCTGTCGCCGTTGAAGGCAATGATGCCCAACCCCTCGCGCATATGCTGCCCCAGGAGTGAAAAATCTCCGCCAGCGGCGGCGGTTAAAGGCTGGCTCAACTGTCCAATACGGCTTTCTGCGCCGGGATTGTTGAGCAGGTAAAGCAGCAGGGGCAGGGCGGTGAGCAGAGCCGCCGCCAGCATCACAATTGTCTGTTTCCAGATCTGGCTGAATAACGGCCGTTTCTGCCAGGCGAGATAAACAAGGGTTGCCGGAAAAACAAGCCACAAAATGCGGGCGGGGATGTAGGTGTAGGCGGTCAGTCCGAGCAGGATACCGCCGCCTACAAAATAAAGCAGGGTTGTGGGTTTGGCTGCCGTTTCCTTGTCTGACTGCTCCAGACCGCGCCAGAAAGCGTAGAGCGCCAGTACAAACAAGGCAGGCAGCGCTTCGGAGCGCAAGGACTGCCGCGCCGTCATCAACGGCCAAAAACCGACTGCCAGGAAAGCGGCGGTCAGCACGGCCGTTTGCCAGTCAAAAGCCCGCCGTACCCAGGCCGCCATGCCCGCCAGCATGATGAGGGAAAAGAAAACGGCCGTTAAGCGCCCAGCCAGAAAAGTGGGTCCGAGTCCAGCCATGAGCAGGGCGGTGGCATAATCGAACAGCGGTTCGCGGCCATAGCCAATCGTAAAATAAATGTCACGCACCCCGTTGACAATCGACCAGGCCGTGATGCCGTGGTCCGCTTCGTCGTGGGTGAGGCCGGGCGGGGCCGTAGAAAGAGCAGCCAGGCGCAGGAAAACGGCCGTGAGCAGCACGACCAGCATCCAGACGAGATATTTCTTTTGAGGGGAAACGGCCGTTTCTTCCATAAAAAATAATTAATCGGTGAATTGTTGAACAATTAATTGTGAATGGCGCCAGCGAACAGCATCTCATTAACCATTCACCCATTCATAAATTCAACCATTAACAAATAGAAAAGGGATGTTACTCGACAGAAATCAAGCCGACAACTACGCTCATCAATCGTTTGCCACACAAACAGGCGCTCATTGACAAAAAAACGCCACGCTTGTGCTCAAGCGTGGCGTTTTTAATTTGAGGGTTAGAGCGTTTTGGCTAAAAACTAAGCCAACGCCTGTTTTGCAATATCGACAACCGCCGCAAATGCAGCTTCGTCACGGACTGCCAGGTCTGCCAATACCTTGCGATCCAATTGCACATTAGCCGCTTTCAGTCCATGAATCAGGCGGCTGTAGCTGATGCCGTGCTGCCGGGAACCCGCATTGATACGAGCAATCCACAAGCGGCGGTACTCACGACGGCGAACGCGACGATCCCGGTAAGAATACCAGTAAGATTTCATCATCGCTTCATTGGCCCGGCGGAACAGCTTGCTGCGTGTTCCCCACTGGCCTTTCGTCATGCTTAATACTTTTTTATGACGACGTTGGGTTGTAAACCCACCTTTAACTCTCATAATTTACTCCTCGCATTTTGTGTTGGCGCTGGACACTCAAGCCTTTTTTCATCAGGAATGGTTACCTGATTACTGAGAACCGAGGCCAGGCAGCGATATTAAAAAGCCGATATTATTTGGGCGGATTGGCCTTGTACTTTTTCAAATAAGGCGCCATGCGCATGATACGCTTACGATCGCCAGGGGCTTCCACAATGATGCCCTTGTCCAACGCGCGCAGCACTCGTTTAGAACGCCGCCGGCGAAGATGGCTCTTGCCGCCTTTGGTACGCACAATCAAACCCGTGCTGGTCATACGAAAGCGCTTGGCAGCCGCTTTGTATGTTTTGATCTTGTATTTTTTTTGTTTTGCTTTTGGCATAGTTCTATCCCTCATAAAAAAGCCCCCAAGGGGCTTTGATAAACAAATGGTGTTGTGTAACTGCTGTGATGACAGGCCTGGCTTTAGGTTGGGTTCAGCAGCAAAGTCATCGACCATCCTTCTAACTTTGGCGCCTGCTCAACTTCAGACACATCGCCTAAATCTACAGCAATCCCCTCTAACATTTGCTGGCCTATTTCCGGGTAGGTTATTTCCCTTGCTCTAAATCTGATTTGGAACTTAACCTTTTTACCTTCTATCAGCCACTTGCGCGCCTTGTTAACTAGAATTTCCCGATGGAATTCAGCAGTTCTCGGGGTCAGCTTAAGCGTCTTGATTTCAATTTGCTTTTGCTGTTTCCGTGCTTCCCGCTCTTTCTTCGTCTTTTCGTAGGCAAATTTGCCATAATCCATAATACGACAGACTGGCGGGTTAGCATTTGGCGCCACTTCAACCAGATCAAGTTCGGCGTTTTGAGCCATCTCTAGCGCTTTTTTTGTCGGAACTACGTCGTGGTTCTCGCCATTATGATCGATCAACCGTACTTCGCGTACCCGAATTTGTTCATTGATCCGGTAAGTGATGCTGCTCGTCTTAACTGGTTTTGGTTTGCCTCTTCTGCGAATCTTGTGACGCTCCAATTTTATAGGTGTGACGGGGTAACATTTGTATGATACCGCAGTCACAAGTTGCCAGTAGAAAAAAGAATCCGGTCACCAGACCGGAATCAGAGGCAGATAATAGCACAAGCTACCAGGAGCGTCAACCAATTATGAGGAATTGTCACCTGTGATGAGGTCGGCAAAGATGACAATGCGTTCGGTATTGATTTGGTAGGGGTAGCAGGAGATGAGCGTGGTTTGGGCAAAGGTTGTAGGAGCCGTGACGTATACATCTGTTGGTTTGACGACGTCGATTTCTCGGACGATGTAACGGTAGCTGTTCCGTTCGGTGGAGACAATGATTTCGTCTCCAGGCGTGAGTTTGTCGAGGTGGCGGAATATTTCACCGAAGATGTCGTTGTGGGCGGACAGAACCATGTTGCCGGTTTCTCCGGGCTGGGCAGACCCTATCATCTGTCCCACGCCTTTTTTTAGTTGATCCCATTCGTCGCCCTGGACGATAGTGCTGTCGACGCCGATGGCCGGGATTTCGATACGCCGGGCTTGTTCGGGGCCGGGGGTGGGAATGGGCGGCGGGGTATAGGCGTTGATGGCGGGCAGGAGGTGGGCGGGAATATCCCCGGCTTCGCCTTGTTCCGGCGGACGGCCGTTAATGGGCGGTTTGTGCCCTGAGGGCAGGACGACGAGGTCAATGACGGGCGTGGCGCTGGGCGTGGGCAGGGCGATTTCTTGCACCTGTATTTGTTGGGCCTGCACCAGTTCCTGGTTTAGTTCCTGGCGTGTGAGCCAGATGCTGCCCAGCAGCATGACGATGCCCAAAACGGCGCTTATTTCGACGAACAGCCACAGTTTGTTGGAGATCCAGCGCCAATTGATGCCTTTTTTGGGAGGGGCGGCTGTTTCTGTTTCTTCTTCGGCTGCGAGGACGTAGTAGGACATGGCGCCGGTGGGGACGGCAAACGGCCGTTCCGGGCGCGGGGGTTCGGGATCAGGCGGTTCTAAACCATCCACGACAATTAAACGGCCGTTTTCCTCCATCCGCGCCAATCGCTGGCGGCGTTCCTGGCGTTTTTTGCGGTACAGGAGTTCTTCCAGTTCTTTTACCGATAGCTCTTCAACTGACCGTCGTTCACTCATGGTTGTTATGATAATTCGGATTGCGGGAATGGCAAGGGGAATTAATAATTAATTGCTTAACTGCTTAATTGTGGAATGGTTAATGAAGGGCGCACATTTGCCATTCAACAATTCACCAATTCAACAATTCACCAATTCACCAATTAATTATTTTCAACGATCAGCGGCGGCGCGTCGATGAAGGAGTCGAGGGGCTGCCCGTTTTCGTTGAGAACAAAAAGCCTTTGCAGCGTGGGGCGGTCGTAGATGCCGAGGATGGTGCGGTAGCTGCCGGGCTGGCTTTTGGCGGGAAGGGTGAGGGGGTGTACCTGGATGAGGATGTCGCCGGTTTGCCAATCCCAGGAGGGGGCATCGAGGGCGTCGCGCTGCGTGAGAACGCCGCCGTCTGGGGCGAGAATTTGGGTGAAGAAAACAGTTTCCGGGGCGTTTGCCGGCGGATGGGATGGGCCAATTTGGGCGGGATCCAGGATGCGCCAGACGGTGACCATGTTTGTGGTCTCGCCGGGCTGCACAGAAGGCAGGGTCCAATAGGCATCCAGCAGGGCAATGGCGCCGCCGAAGTTGGCGAGGGGCGGCTGATTATGGTTTAGATCGGGCGCCTGGAGCTGGTAAAGGGTGTAACCGGGATCGTGGTCGGTGGGGCGCAGGGTGTGGTTTTGCAGCGGTGTGAGCCAGGGTTGGAACACGGCATTGGCCGGAGTGGAGGCGGGAATGATGGCTTGCGCTGTTTGCCCGTGCGGCCAAAGCAGGGCGTAGCGGGCATCGACCCAGCGCTGTTCCTGCTGGCTGTTTGGCTGCACGACCAGGGCGATGGAGGCGTCGTGGACGGGGCCGGGATAGACGGTGGAGATGAGCAGAGCGCTGTCGGCATCCTGCTTGGCAGTGGTGTGGAGGGAGTGGATGAGGTTGACCTGGTAAGCGCCGCGCACGTCGGGCATGTTGGCCCAGCGGATGAAGTAGTCACGGTAGGTGGTCCAGCTGACGAGGATGAGCCACAGGACGGCCGTTCCGATGACAAACGGCCGTTTTACCCAGCGATACCGCGCCATCAACCAGCCAGCCAGCGCCCAAAAGCCAACAGCCGGCAGCAGGTAGACGGCGGGCAGGGCAGCCATGTTGCGCGTGGTGTTGGCGGTGGGTCCGGTGATGAGGGAAGGAATGATGCCGACGCCAAACCAGAGCAGCAGGAAGGCGTGGGCCGGCTGCCGCCAGCGCCAGAGTGAGACGGCGATACCGATGATGAAGAAAACGGCCGTTATGCCCATCAAAACCGGTCGTCCAGGAATGTTGTAAGCCAGGAACTGGTCACCAAAGCCGGGCCAGATGAAGGCCAGCAGCGCTTCATAACCGTTTTTAAGAAGGGGTAGAAAATCGCCGGATTTCAAAGCGTTCAGAGAGCTGTCCAACATATCCAGGCGGGTGAGGGCTTCAGGATGCAGCTTCAAATAAACAAACATGGGCGTAACAAGCAGCCCGGCGAGTAATAATCCAGCCAGGACGGGTTTCCAGATCTGTTTGAAGAGAGAGCGGTGGACGAGCAGCAGGTAGAGCAAAAATAGAGGGAACAGCAGCCAGGCCACGCGGGCAGCCAGGTAAATATGGAGGGTGAAGGCGATGCTCACCCCAAAGCCGATAGTTTGCCAGACTGGAAAGGATGAATCAGCCGCAGGTTTCGCAGATGACGCAGATTTTTCTCTCAAATCCCTTTGCGCCTTTGCGCCTGCTTCGGCGCTGTTCAGTACAGATTTGCGTGAGAATCCCGGTGAGGTTTCGAGGATGCGCCAGAAGAAGTAAACGGCGGCGATGGTGAAGAAAGGCAGCATTCCCACCCGCAGGGCTTCCCGACTGCTGGCCAGAGGCCAAAATGAAACAGCTATGAGCGCGGCGCTGAGAACGGCCGTTTTCCTGTCAAACGCCTGCGCTGCCCACAAATAAGTCATGAGAACGGCCGCCAGACCAAACACCACGTTGACCAGCCGCAGGGCAAATAAGCCTTCGCCAAATAACCACATGCTCAAAGCGGCCGTGTAACTGTAAAGCGGTTCGCTGCCGTAATTTAAAGGAAAGTAGAAGAGGTAAACGCCGTCTAAAATTCCCAATGCTTCCCGGCCATGATTGGCCTCGTCGTGGGTCAGTCCGGGTGGGATTTCGGTTAACTGCAAGGTACGCAGCCCAAAGCCCACCAGCAAAATCAGGAGAAGCAGGAGGATGAGGATGCGCTTGTTCATGAGGAGGGATTAGTGGACAGTAAACAGTGAACGGTGAACAGTGAGAAGACTATTGTAAACTGTACACTGTTCACTTCTTCTCCGCCACGGCGAAGACCTCACGTTCAAAGAACCAGCGGAAGGGCGGCACGTCGAAGGCCAGGGTGCGCAGTCCGGCGAGGATGAAGTTTTCTTGCCGATTTTGCGGCGGGGAGTCCAGCCAGACTTTGCCCGTGAAGCCCGCGTCTTCCAGCGCTTTTTTCATGCTGCGCATGTCTTGTTCGTTGACGTGCACGTCTTGGTTGACGGGCGTGATGGCGCGGGGATCTTTGGGGTATTTGTCGCCCTGCCCGCTGAGGGTGCGGAAGCGGCGCACCCAGGGATAGGCGTACTGATCGTACCAGCGATTGGGGGCGGTGTGGATGATGAAACGGCCGTTATTCTTCAACACGCGGCGCACCTCCAACATGGCTTCATGCAGTTCCCAGGGATACAGATGTTCCACCACGTCGAACATGAGCACCCGGTCAAAATAGCCGGTAGGGAATGGCAGCTTCTTGGCATCTGACAGGCACACGCCTGCCTTGATGTGATGCGCATCCTGCCCTACCGCCGCCATTTTCTGCCGTTCCGCTTCGATGACATCACGGGTCATGACACCGGCAGCCAGGGCATAATCCATGCCATATGCCTCAATACCCTGTTCCATACAGTAGCGCACAATCTCGCCGCGCCCGCAGCCAATGTCTAACACCCGCATACCGGGCTGCACTTCGGCTACTTTAAATGAATCATGCAGGCGGCGAGATAACTGCACCCCTTCCGACTCGATAAATACATCATATCCTTCACAGGCTGTTAAAAAATATTCTTCAGTGTACAAGTCAGAAGGCAGCGATTTTTGTTCTTTGTCAGTCATATAAGTAAGATATTTTTCATGGTGCGCGAGAGTGACCTGGGTTAAATGAATCCCGAACCTGCTGCGCAAAGTAAGGTGAGGTCTCTTTTAGTTAAAGAATCTGGGGCATTATAGAGCAGGGCAGATAGCGCGTCAAAAGCTTTTTTCTGGCAGTTTGTTTTTTTATGCTATAATCTTCGCTCTATTTTGTGCAAGGTTTGAACTGTATGACATCGAGTTCTCGAAATCAACAATCTCGTTCAAGAATCCGTTTGCCATTGTGGGCATTAGCGCTCCTGGCAATTTCGCTGCTTATTATCGTCGTAGGCAGTTCAGTCTGGTTGTTTCTGACTGTCCGCGGCATGACTTCTGCCTGGGAAGTGACGAATCCTGAGTTTTCAGTGGTGGAGGAGCCATCCGTTGGCGACTCTTTGGGTTCTGCTTCATCGCCTCCAAGTGCAGATGGCGGTATTAAGCTGCCAGCTATTGAACTGCCCGCCGAATCGCTGCAAGCCTGGACAGGCACAGATCGGGTGACTATCTTGCTGCTGGGCATCGATCAGCGCTGTGATGAAATTGGGCCTACCCATACCGACAGCATGATGTTGGTGACCCTGAATCCGATGAGCTTATCGGCTGGTGTGCTCTCGCTGCCGCGGGATATGTGGGTGGAAATTCCCGGTTTCGACGTGGATCGAATCAACCAGGCGCATTATTATGGCGAAGCCTATGAGTATCCGGGCGGCGGACCGGCGTTGGCAGTGGAAACAGTCGAGTCGTTTTTGGGTGTGCAAATTGATTATTATGCAGCCGTTAATTTTGACGCCTTTATAGAAATTGTGAATCAGATTGGCGGCATTGACATAACGGTGCCGGAAGCGATTGAGGATACCGCCTATCCGGACCGATGTTATGGCTATGATCCGTTTACCATTGAAGCGGGCGACCACCATTTGAATGGCGAAATGGCGCTGAAGTATGCCCGAACCAGGGCGACGCTGGGCGGTGATGTGGATCGGGCCGGACGGCAGCAAGCGGTGGTGTTAGCGGTGCGGGAGAAGGTTTTGAGTCTCGATATGGTCCCACAGCTTATCAAGCAGGCGCCAGCCGTGTGGCAAACACTGCAAACGAATGTGCGCACGAATATGACGTTGGAGGAAGCGGTCCAACTGGCCTTGTTGGCGCAGGACATTCCCCGGGGGAGCATAGAAACGGCCGTTATCGATTACGATTACGTGGAGCCTTCCATTACGCCGGATGGTCGCCAGGTGCTGGTGCCTAATCGTGATTACATCCGCCAGCTCCGCAACAAACTTTTTACGGATCCAGTTCCCCCGACGCCAGAAATTCAGAATTTACCGGCCCTGATGGCCGCAGAGAAAGCGCGTGTGGCAGTTCATAATGGCTCACCAGAATTTGGATTGGCTGGTCTTACTCAGGAATTCTTAGTCGAAAATGGCGTCAATGTTTCCGAAATTGACAACGCCGATTCCGCCACCTACCGTACAACTCAAATCATTGACTATGGCAATCATCTCAATACAAGGCGCTATCTTATTCAACTGATGGGCATACCACCCTTAAACGTGAGCAACGGAGAAACACCTGAAGGGGATTATGATATCCTCATTATTCTTGGCCGTGATTGGACAATGCCGAATCAATAACGGCGTTCTGGCGAAAATCGAGATGCAGCCGAGTGTAGGGCAATGGCATGACGCAGTCTTGCTAACGAGGAAATCAAGAAACGCCAGTGTCCCGTAAGGCGCCAGGTTTCTGATGCGAAGTGCCCTTTTTTCGGTGGACTCAGAATTGCATCCTTTCTTCGGTGAAGGCTCATCATCTGACATCGCACACACTTAAAACTGAGGAGACTGATGCGGAAACAAGGCTGGTCATGCCTGTTAGTCGGCTTTCTATTTGTCACAGTTGCTTGTAAACCTGTAACCAATGAAAATGGAAATCAGGTTGTGGAACCAGCCGTTACTTCAGCCGCCACTGTTGTGAAGCATTCTCCCACTGCGACTAACCCCCCAAAACCAACCCCGCCCCCGCCCGCCAAACCCACACCTGCTCCTACCAGCTTATTAAACAACTGGAAAATCATAGGCAATGAGGCCGATGGCATGCAAATTGCCATCCCGGCGGATTGGGCGGATGTGTCGGGCGATATTATGCAAGACACTACCACTTTGAACAGCACCATTGGTTTGCTCAGTCTCTTTGCCGCCAATAATCCACGCACGGGCGCCGCCTTATTGGCAGGTAAAGACATCCAGACGGGCGCTTTTATGGCGGGACTCATTACAAACATAGAACTGCCCGCGACAGATCCAGCAGCCGCCTTGGACGTGCTTATCGACAGTTTGCAGGCCAATGAGCGGGTGGTAAGTGATGTGATGTCGGTGTCGATTGGGCAGATGCCGGCGGCTTACGTGGATGTGCTGGGCAATCCGGTTTTGTTTGCTGACGGCAAAGCTCAAAATTTGGTGACGCGCATTTATCTGTTGGGGCGCCCACAGGCGACAGCCGAAACGGCGCTGGCGCAGCCGCTTTTTTTGTTCAGCACCACCCTGCCGGACTGGGAGCGTTATTTGCCTTTGTTTACGCAAATGGCTCAGACCATTCAGGTGCATGATCTAAACCAGAACGTGTTGTTGAGCGCCGGGCGGCGGTTGGCGGTGGGCGAATTGTTGGCGGATGTGCCGGTAAACGGCCGTTTAGATTCAGGCGTCATTGATGTCTGGACAGTGTCCGTTACAGAACCGACCTACGTTTCGCTTACCCTGGAGCCAGAAACCGCCAATCTGGACCTCACCTTTACGCTGACGGATCCACGGGGACAGACTCTCGTTAGTGTGGATAACGGCTTTGCCGGTGACATTGAAACGGCTGCCGATCTCTTCTTAAATCAACCTGGGATCTACGTCGTGGAAGTGGCGGATTTTTTTGACGAGGGCGGCCGTTATCGGCTGCGGCTCGTCCAGTCACCGGTTCCCCTGTTTAGCGGGGGCGGCGAGATTGTATCCGGACAGGGTATTCAGAGTAGCATTCCCTTAAACGGCCGTCAATATTGGACCTTTAACGGGGCTGCCGGTACCATGATTAGCATTGTCTTGGAACCGGACGAACGGATGGACGCTATATTCAGCCTTTATGGGCCGGATGGCAGTCAGCTTGTGGTGTTGGACGAGGGGTTTAGCGGGGATGCTGAGGTTTTGGCTGGTTATGAACTGCCTGTGACCGGCCCATACACCATCCTCGTATCCGGTTTTAGCGGCAATCATGGCTCCTATACCCTGTCGTTGGACGAGGGGGGTGAGGCCACAGTCAATTTTTACGACGCGGGCGATCTGGTTTATGGCGACAACAAGCAGGAAACATTGCGGGCGCATGAAGCCCACACCTGGTTTTTTGAAGGAAAAACGGGCGATGTTGTGGTCGTAAACGTGGAACCCCTGTCACCCTCGTTGGATCTGGATGTGTGGCTGCTCGACCAGAATTTGAACCGGCTGGCGGCGCAGGATGCGTTTCTGCAGGGGGAAGCGGAAATGTTGAGCCAGACGCTGCTGGCGGATGGTCAATACGTCATTTTGGTGCGTGATTTTAACGGGATTACGGGCGATTATGTGATTCGGTTATCTGCTATGCCGCTGGCTACGCCGGAACCGCGCGGTATACTTCAGTTTGGGGAGCCGGTGACGGGTGTGTTGGATATGAAGCAAACCGTCGTCTATTATTTTGAAGGACGCCAGAATGAGACGATTCAAATTGAACTGGCGCCTGTTTCGCCGGAGAGCGATTTTGTGTTTACGTTGTTGGGGCCAAACGGCCGTTCCCGTTATCAAATCGACGAAGAGTCTACCGGTCGGCCGGAGACGGTGATCACGACGCTGGATGCGGATGGGGTGTGGGGCATTGTGGTCAGCGAATTCTTCGACGAGGGCGGCGAGTATGCCCTGACGGTCAGCCGTCAATGATTTTGCAGAAAATCCACGCGTACTAAATTCTGATTGCAACTGGCACGGGTTTGAATACGGTAAGCCTGGGAAACGGCCGTTCCGTTCGCCGATTCTAGCTGGACGTTATAGTCCCGAATGACAGGGGAATCGAATAAAAACTGTTCCCAACCCGAAGGGCTGTAATCCGAGGCGCTGCCTGCCGCTATCCGTTCGTCAATGCCGTTGCCCCACACATGAACCCGGTAACTGCCCGGTGCCACCGGGTTCCGGCTCAAGTCCAACACTTCTCCCGCCACCCCCATCCAGCCGCAGCCCGCGTCGTTGGCAAAATTTTGCAAATAAAACGGACTCGTATCTGATTTGGTGAAGGGATATTGAGAGCGTGTGGCGCTGGCGGTGGGCGATGGTCCTGGCGGGGTAATAGTCGGCGTGTTGGAGGGAGTGGGCGTGTGGGTCGGCGTGGGTGTGCGGGTGGGGAAAGTAGGGATCGGCGTAGGTGTGCCGGTGGCTTGAGGGGTGTTGCTGGGCCGAATCGTGGCGGTAGGCAGGGTGGCTAAAGGGGTCCAGGTGGCTTGCAGGGCTGTAGATGTGGGCGGCGGTGACGTGGGCACGACAGCCATGCTGGCGATTGTGGGCAGCGGCGTATCTATCGCCATAATTGCCACAATTCTGGCCCTGGCTGTGTCATCGATCTGGGCGGCGCTGGCGCGGAATCGTGGTGAAACGAGCAGCAGCAAGGTAGCGGCGACTGCCATCGCAGCCACTATCAACAGCGCCGCTGTCAGAACATTGATACAACTACTCAAACAACCTTTACTTGAATTTTTCTGGCTCAATCTCTTTTTCCGGTATGTGAATTATGCGCCGGTGTCGATGAGGAGTTCGATGGCGGCCTGATCCCAAAGATTGCTTAACCAGGCTTCAAATGTTTGTTGTAACAGGCCATATCGCAGCTCGGCGGTTAACGGCCGTTCCATGTCCCGTTCAATTAACTGCACCAAATAATATGTAGTCTGACCCGTCTCAGGACTGGTGACGGTGATCACATCGCTGATGTCGCCCGGCTGCTGCAAGGCAAAGGCCGCCGCTTCCACTTCCGGCACCAGCAGCGATTCGCGGGCAAAAAAGCCCAATTCGCCGCCCTGGGGCGCTGTCACCCGATCCAGCGAGTTTTGTTGAGCCAGGAAAGCAAAATTGTCTCCGGCTGCGGCCTGCTGCTGTAAGGTTTGCGCCAACGCGGCATCGTCCACCTGGAGGTAGCGCGCATTAACTTGTTCACTGGTCGTGGGTACGTCGGCTGTCACGCGGTCTCGCATTTGTCCCGCGATCATTTCTATGGTGAGCGCTTCCCGGAAATCAGCGGCGGTCCACTGGTTCAGGGCTAACCATTGATTGAATGGCTCTGTGCCGCCCGCCGCCGCTTCCAGTTCGGCCAGCTTGTCGTCCACCATTGGCGCCGTGATGGTGAGACCGGCTGCTTCGGCTGCCTGGGCAATCAGTTCCTTTTCGATGAGCGCTTCCAGAACAAGGTTGCGGTAGGTGGTTCCTTCCGGGGTTTGACCCAGTTGCGACTGGGCCTGCTCATAGCGGGCCAGTTCCCGTTCATAAGCGGAGAGGGTGATGGGGCGGTTGTTGACGGTGGCGGCTAATGGTTCGGAGGGAGTGGCGGTGGGTGGAACGGCCGTTTCTGTGGGTGTCGCCTCAGGTTGGACTGGCTCAGTTCCCGTTTCGGCGCCAGCTTCAGTCGACACAGACGCCTCCGCTGCCAGCGTGGGCTGCGGCGCGGGGGCATTGTTGTTACAGGCCGTCAGCAGTAACGATATGAAAATAAGGGCCAGGATTAGCGTTCGCCGCATTATGGTTTCTCGTAAAATAGTGACATAATGTTTAATCGTGAAACTCAGAGGATTATACCCACGCCTGTATTGGCGGCAAATGACTGTAAGGAAGACCAGGATGAGACGCCCCAGCGGGGTATCTCATCGGGATTTTATTGATTAGATCAACCAGATCAGGAGTACCACAGCGGCAAAGATGAGCACGCCTACCAGGCAGCCCATTTTGAGGACGCCGGCCGTCATTTTCAAGAAGAACTTCAGAGAAAGCCAGATGACGCCAATGACGATTGCCAGAATGAGCAAGCCGATTAAATCCCCGGTTGTAAATCCTAAAATGTTCATAAATCCTCCAGATTAATGATGTGCAGCGTTTGAATATTGTTGGATGTGTTGGCAAAACTGCCGGTAGACAGGATGTTCTTGAGTATGAGTGGCGTAATGGCTGTTTATCTCAGCCAATATCTCGCCTTCGAGCGCCGGATGCCCGGTTACCACCCATTCAAACTGTTCCAGATCAATCATAAGCTGGTCGGCCATGTCTGGCGGATCAAGCAGGATTTGCTCCATGATTTCGGCGATAAAGTGTAAGGCAATGGCGGCGGCTGTGAGCGGAATGACCGGGGAACGGCCGTTCTCCCCATCCCAGTCTCCCGGCAAAAACCGCTGCGCCAACAGCATGGACAGCACGGCGGCAAACTGGATGGGGTCGGTGAGCTGGCGGGTCAGGGCGGCCGCCTCTTCCCCCAGGATAGCAGGCAGATGCCTGTCCAATACAGCTTGCAGCGCCTCGGTTAATTGGCTGTAATCCGCGTCCGCGGACACCAACTGCCAGCCCGTGCGGCCCAGGCTGAAAAAAGCCATGCACTTAAAGGGTCGCCAGGCAGCGGGCCAGGTGCAGCCGCGCGCGCCCAGGTAAATGCAGGCATGGTCGTCATGGTGAGTTTGGACCGGCAGCATGGGCAAATCAAAACCCAATACGCCCAAGGCTGCCGCATCCAGCGGCGTAACCACCGACGCCCCGGCTACGCAGCAGCCGCCCAGGCAGCGGCTGCAAAAGGGGAATACCTGCCACATCACGCGGTTGTACTCCTGAAACATAGCAGACAGCCGGAAAACGGCCGTTTCCCACGCCTGTTCCGCCTCCCCATGGTCAGTTAACCACGGAGCCAGTTTTGCCAGAACGGCCGTTACCAGTTCCTGGTCGTCCAGATATTTTTCGTATTCGGGATGGCGGGTGAGGCGCATATGTTCCTAAAAAAATAATTAATTTTTGAATTGTTGAATCGTTGAATTGTTAATGAATCTGCTGGCGATCTGCATTAAAAATTCAACAATTCAACCATTAAGCAATTAATTATTCACAACCACTTTGCCGTTTTTGATCACCGTTTTCACCAGATTCACGCCATAACGGTATCCTAACTGGCGATAATCCGCCACATCCAGAATCAACAGGTCCGCCTGCTTGCCCGGCTCCAGACTGCCAACCTCGTGGCCGCGGCCAATGGCATGGGCGCTGTTCAACGTTGCCGCCGCCAGCGCCTGCGCCTGCGTCAGACCCATATAGCGGCAGGCCAGGGCGATTATCATCTGCATCGACTCGCACCACGTGGTGCCCGGATTGCAGTCTGTGGCCAATGCCAACGCACCGCCCGCTGCCAAAATTGCTTTGGCGGGGGTGTACTTGCTCTGTGCCAGGCCAAACGGCGTGCCCGGCAGCCCGACAGCGATGGTGCTGCTGCTTCCCAGGGCGGCAATGTCCGCGGCGGGCGTTTCAACAAGGTGATCGGCCGAGACAGCGCCCAGGTCAACCGCCAGTTTGGTTCCGCCCAGCCCCACAAACTCGTCTGCATGAACCTTGAGCGCGAAGCCCAATGCTTTGGCGCTTTCCAGGATGCGCCGCGTTTGCGCCACGTCAAACGCCCCGTCCTCGCAAAAAACGTCGCAAAACAGAGCCGTGTTGTGGGCGGTCATCCAGGCGGCGGCGGCGGGCAGCATCTCGTTGATAACAAGGTTGACATAATCATCCGTGCGCCCCTGGTATTCGGAGGGCACGGCGTGGGCGGGCAGGAAGGTGGCGCTGATGTCGATGGCGTGTTGGTTGTTGAGGGCGTGGATGGCACCGAGCTGTTTCAGTTCGGCGGCGTTGGTGAGGCCATAGCCGGTTTTGGCTTCCATGCTGGTGGTGCCCAGGCGCAGCATCCGGTCCAGCCGGGGCAGGTTGTCGGCGACCAGCTCATCGAGGCTGGCCTGCCGTACCTGATGAACGGTTGACATAATGCCGCCGCCGGCTGCCATGATTTTCATGTAGCTGGCGCCGGCGAGGCGCTGTTCAAACTCACCGGCCCGGTCGCCCATCCAGGGGATGTGGGTGTGGGGATCGACGAAGCCGGGAATGACGCAACGGCCGTTTACATCAATCACGGTTTCGGCGGTGTAGGCTGCCAGGATGTGGGGGGTGGGGGCGATGGCCAGGAAACGGCCGTTTTGCACCGCCGCTGCCCCGTTCTCAATGATGCCCAGTTTGCCCAACTCAGCCCCGCGCTGCGGTCCCTCTGGTCCCGGTATCACGCAAAGCTGCCCGGCGGAATGAATAATCAAATCGACTTGTGTTTTCATGGATAATCCTTTTGCAAAGTGGCAAAGTGGCAAAGCGGCAGAGCCGCAAAGTCGCAAGGCCGTATGGCGGCAAGGTATCACCTCCACACCCCATCACCTCTACATCTTTAACCGCTCTTCTATCATGCACGCTCCTTATGTTATCCGCAAACTCAACTTTTTTGGGGCGGCGGTCCATGATAGTGGGCGCGGGGGCGGATGATCTGGTCTAGCTGGTACTGCTCAATGGCGTGACCAATCCAGCCGACGGTACGCCCCAGAGCAAAGAGGGCCAGGGCTGAGTCGGGCGGCATGTGGAGGGTGTGGCAAAGCGCCACCACGGCAAAGTCAATGGTGGGTTTTTGGCCGAGGTTGTGGAAAACGGCCGTTTCCAGTTTTCGCACCAACTGCATCCCTTCGCTTTCCGGACAGGTGGTTTCCACCCAGCGCAAAAGCGCTTCGGCTCTGGGATCGCCGTCTGGATAAAGCGGATGCCCAAAGCCGGGAATTTCCGCGCCGCGGCGCAGGCGGCTGGCGACGGTGTGGGAGGCGTTTTCAGGCGCGGCGGCTTCCTTGAACAAGGCTTCTACCCGTTCTGTGTAGCCGCCATGTTTAGGCCCTTGCAGGGCGGACAGCCCGGCGTTTACCACGGCGTAGGGCGTGGACCCCGCCGAAGCAACGCAGCGGGCGGTGAAGGCGGATAGATTGAGTTCGTGATCAGCGCAGAGGATAAGAGCGGCGTTGAACAGGTCGGCGACCGTTTCTTGCGCCGGGATGAATGCTTGCTGCAACTGTCGGGGGATGGATTGACTGGCGGCGAGGTTGAATTGACCAGTGAAAACGGCCGTTAGCAACTGTAAAATGCGGGCGCCGGTTTGGGTAACGGCCGTTGGCGATAAATCATACGCGATGTAGTCCTGGGCAGCGGCGAGGGGCAGCACGGCCTGGAAGGCGTGGACGGGGGGTAACCCCGGCGGCGCAGAAATCTCCGGCGGCGTGACGCTCAGAATATCGGCGTCAAAGGTTCCACTCCAGATAAAGGCGGCGGCTTCGGCAAAGGCGCGTTCCTGCGCCATTTGGATGGCGTCGTAACCCCGGTAGTGCAAACGGCCGTTTTCAATGAGCGTGATCCCGGATTCCAGTACCGGCGCGCCAAAATGCAGCGCCGACGCCACCGCTTTGTCCGGATCGCGGCGCATCTCTTTCCGCTGTTTGAGCGCCTCCACGTCCTCACGCCGGTAGCGCCTGGCGCGCGTTTTGACGCTCGCTTCCTCTGAATGGAGCAATCCACGACTAACGTAAGCGTAAAGAGTGGGCAGTTGTATGCCAAGCTCGGCGGCGGCCTCTTTGGCTGTGAGATACTGGGTCATTGCTCTAGTCCTGCCTGAAAAATAAGTATGCACACGACGTTGGCGGCATTGTAACACACGAATTGTTGATTATCCAATCAACATTGACAACATTGATTAAGTTGTATAGGATAAGGCCACCACGAACCCCACAAACGGAAACAATTCACACATAGTCAACAGTTCGTCCAATGCCCTGACTGGGAGAGAGGAAGGACGTTGTTTTTTATTT
This sequence comes from Chloroflexota bacterium, assembly GCA_046496595.1. GTDB lineage: Bacteria > Chloroflexota > Anaerolineae > Promineifilales > Promineifilaceae. The sequence continues at coordinate 7,075 of JAWOGU010000473.1, read as the reverse complement.
GGGGCAGCGGGGTGGAAACCAGTCTGCCGTTCACAAAAAGAAGGATTATGGTGGGACGGTGGTCCATGACGATGAATGATCGGTGCAGCGTAACCCTCATTCATCCCTCATCCTTCATCATTTTAGAGGAGCAATTATGACGACGACAGCAGAGTATCGACCTGGGTTGGAAGGCGTGGTGGCGGCGAAGACGCGCTTGAGCCACGTGGATGGGCAGATTGGGGAGCTGATCATCGGCGGTTATGCGCTGGAGGAGATCGCGGCGAAGGCCACGGCGGAAGAGATGGCCTTTTTGCTGTGGTATGACCGGCGGGCGGATGCGGCGGAACTGGCTGATTTTTCACGGAGATTGGCGGCAAAACGGCCGTTACCGGCTGCTGCTTTAACGCTCCTGGAAGCCGTTGCCCATGAAAAAGCGCCGGTAATGGACGCGCTGCGTATTGGCGCGGGCACTTTGAGTCTGGGTCTGGATGACGTTGACCCGCACGAACTGGCGGAGGCGATTGTGGCCCGTTTTCCCACGATTGTGGCGGCTTATTGGCGTTTTTTGAATGGGCAGGAACCCATCGCGCCGGATTTGGCGCTGGGGCACGCCGCCAATTATCTTTACATGCTCACCGGAGAACGGCCGTCGGCGGCGCAGGTGCGCGGCATGGAAACGTATCTCAACACGGTCAGCGACCACAGCCTGAATGCCTCCACGTTCGCGGCGCGGGTCATTATCTCCACGGGGTCGGACCTGGTGTCGGCGATTACGGGGGCGGTGGGGGCGCTGAAGGGACCGCTGCACGGCGGTGCGCCGGGCCCGGCGCTGGACATGGTGTTTGAGATCGGCTCGGCGGAACGGGCAGAGGCGTATTTGCGTGAAAAGATTGAAAGCGGCGAACGGTTGATGGGCTTTGGTCACCGCGTGTACAAAGTGCGCGATCCGCGCGCCGAAGTGCTGTCGCAGGCGGCGGCAAAGATGTTTGCCGTGGATGGTGACATGGCCTTGTATGAACTGGCGAAAGCGGTGGAAGGAACGGCCGTTTCCCTTTTAGCCGAGTACAAACCGGGGCGCAATCTGCAAACCAACGTCGAGTTTTACACGGCGCTGCTGCTGCATGGCCTGGGTCTAAGCACAGAGCTGTTTACACCCACTTTTGCCGTGGGCCGGGTGGCTGGCTGGCTGGGTCACTGCTTTGAACAGATGGAAAACGGCCGTTTAATCCGGCCGTCGTCTATCTATACCGGCGAAACTGGTAAAATTTGGTAAAGGAATCAGTTCTTTTAATGCAAAGATGCAAAGCGGCAAAGGCGCAAAGAAGGAGAGTAGAATCTTTGCATCTTCCATTCTTTGCTCCTTTGCGTTAAAGAATTTCTATTGAGGTTTTTATGTTTCACACTATTTCTCAAGCAATGCTGGAGCGGATGCGTTATCTGGAAGAGACGGACATGCGCGACCGGCAGGATGGCACGCCCCATCTGGCGCGGCTGCGGCAGATTCCGGCCGAGACGGGCCGGTTTTTGGCTATGATGGCGGCGGGTGGGGGAAACGGCCGTTATCTGGAAGTGGGTACCAGCGCCGGTTACTCCACCCTGTGGTTGTCGTTAGCCGGAAAACCTATCACCACGTTTGAAGTGCTGCCGGAAAAAGCGGCGCTGGCGCGCGAAACCTTCGCCCAGGCAGGCATTGCCGACGCCGTGACGCTCATTCAGGGTGATGCGCGGGAATATCTGCCGGATTATCAGGACGTGGCTTTCTGCTTCCTGGATGCGGAGAAAGACATTTACGAAGATTGTTACGATCTGCTCGTGCCCCGTCTGGTGAGCGGCGGCCTGCTGATTGCCGACAATGCTGTCAGCCACGAGGAAGCGCTGCGGCCGTTTATCCAGCGGGTGTTGGCCGATGAACGAGTGGATGCCCTGGTGGTCCCTATCGGCAAAGGCGAACTGATCGTCCGCAAAATTTGACGTATTTTGCTCAACAAAGTGTCTGCAGAAACAAATGATGCGGAAAGATTTCAGGAACACTGATACCGAAGAACACGGATAGGAAATATATTTTATCCGTGTCCTTCAGTATCAGTGTCTAAACACCAGCGAAACAATTCCGGCAAGACAAAATCCCCATTCCCCAATAAACTTACCCTCATGAATACCATGCGCACAAATTTCTTCGATGGCGCGAAGGCCATTCTGCCCATTCAGTTGGGCGTGATTCCATTTGGGCTGATTGCCGGGGTGTCGGCGGTGAGCATCGGCATGACGGAAGCGCAGGGCATTGGCATGTCGTTGATTGTGCTGGCTGGGGCGTCGCAGTTGGTCGCCATCCAACTGCTTGATTTGAACGCGCCGCTGTTTATCATCTGGCTCTCAACCTTTTTCATCAACCTGCGTTTTTTGATGTACAGCGCTTCGCTGGGTACCTATTTGGGACGGCTGCCGCTGCGCTGGAGATTTTTGCTGTCTTATATGATCACTGACCAGTCGTATGGTCTTTCCGTGGTGGAGTTTGGCGAGCATCCGGAGCGCACCCACCGGCACTGGTTCTATTTAGGCGCGGCGCTTACCATGTGGTGCGTGTGGATGACGGCAACGGCCGTTGGCGTTTTCGTCGGCGCGTTAATTCCTGCGAGCTGGTCGCTTAACTTTGCCGTGCCGCTCACCTTCCTGGCGCTGCTTTTTGCCACCATCAAGGATAAGGCGATGGTGATTGCGGCGGTGGCGGCGGGCATAACGGCCGTTCTCGCCCATAGTTTCCCCTACAGAACCGGCCTCATCCTGGCAGCCCTGGTGGGTATTGCCGTCGGCCTGTTCAGTGAAAACCGGCTTCAAAGGCAGAAGGCAAAAGGATAAGGATGAAGGATGAATTCATCCTTCATCCCCCAAAAGGATTTATTATGAAAGGTCAATTCGCCGGCCGCATGGCCAACGTACAGAAATCATTTATTCGTGAAATCTTGAAAGTGACGCAGGACCCCAACGTCATTTCGTTTGCCGGAGGGCTGCCCAACCCGGACTATTTTCCGGTAGAACCGCTGCGGGCGGCGGCCGATAAGGTTCTGGCGCAAGACGGGGCCAACGCCCTGCAATATGCGCCTACCCTGGGTTACGGACCGCTGCGCCAATTCATTGCCCAGCGCTACGCCCAAATGTGCCATCTGGATGTTAATCCAGACCACATCCTCATCACCAACGGCTCCCAGCAAGGGTTGGATCTCGTCGCCAAAATTCTCATTGATCCGGGGGACGAGGTGATTTTGGAATCGCCGAGCTATTTGGGCGGCATCCAGGCGTTTTCCTTGTATCAACCGGCCTTCACCACCGTGACGCTGCAAGCCGACGGCGTCGATCTGGATCAACTGGCAGCGGCCGCTGCCTCGCCTCGCGCCAAGCTGTTTTACGCCCTGCCCAACTTCCAGAATCCGTCCGGCATCACCTATTCGGCCGCAAAACGGGCCGCAGCAGCCCAAATTTTGCGCGATCAAAACGTCTTTTTCATCGAGGACGATCCCTACCGTGAACTGCGTTTTTTGGGTGAAGATTTGCCCACGCTGACCAGTACCAGTCGGGAAAACTCCTTTTTACTGGGTTCCTTTTCCAAGATTGTGGCCCCGGCGCTGCGCATGGGCTGGATTGTGACCACGCCCGAACTGCTGGACAAGCTCGTCATCGTCAAGCAGGCGGCAGATTTGCACAGCAACTACATCACGCAGCGCATTTTGCACCAATATTTGCTCGACAACGATCTGGACGCCCACATCAGCGTCATCAAGGCCGTTTACCGGCGGCAGCGGGAATTGATGGTGGCGATGTTGGAAGAGTGCTTCCCATCGGATATCCAATTCACACTGCCGGAAGGGGGCATGTTCCTGTGGGTGACGCTGCCGGAAAGCGTGTCGGCGATGGACTTGTTTAACGAGGCCGTGGCGCGGAACGTGGTCTTTGTGCCCGGCGCGCCGTTTTACGTGGACGGCGGCGGCCAAAATACGCTGCGCCTCAATTTCTCCAACACGGATGAGGCGAAGATTGAGGTTGGCATGACGCGGCTGGCGCAGGCGCTGAAAGAAGTGATGCGTGAAGCGTGATGCGTGAAAAACCCTCACGCATCACGGAAATGATGGTGAAGAATCGATACCAACATCGCCAGGAAGTGCTGGCTTTCTTGCAAAATAGCGTTTCCCGGCAAAATTGGGAGCTGTTATTGCCCGCCTCAGGTCGTGGACATGAGACGTATATTGCCCGCAGCGCAGGTGAAACTTTTTTCGTTAAGTTGGGGGCGCGTGTCGCCCATTATCAGGTGTTAGCATCTTTGGACCTGACGCCAAGGGTTATCGAGGCAGGTTGTTTACATGATGGCACATCCATTTTGGTGCAGCCGTATGTGGATGGCAGAAATCCTTCATGGCATGATTTTCGCTGTTATCTGGAGAAGATTGCGTTTGTCGTGAAACAGACGCACCACAGTTTGAGGCTGCAAGCTGTTTTGCCTGAAGCCGCTTCGCCAGACTATCAAGCGTTGGGCATGGCCGCGCTCTCTCGCATTCAACAAAAATGGGAACAGTACCGATCCCAGGTTCCTGCCGTTGCGGAATATGTTGACGAGAGGCTGGCGATGCTCAAACGCGAAATACAAGGTTTTGTTGGCGCCGGACTGGCGGTTTCGCACAACGATATTTGCAACGCCAATTGGCTGATCACAGCCGAAGAGAAGATCTATCTGGTAGATTTAGAGGCGATGTCGTTGGATGATCCGGCGCATGATTTGGGGGCGCTTCTCTGGTGGTATTATCCGCCGGAATTACGACGGCCGTTTTTGGCAGCGGCGGGTTATGCTTATGACGAGGCTTTCAAAAAACGAATGCGGGTGCGGATGGCGCTGCACTGTCTGGATATTATCCTGCCGCGGGCGCAGAGCTTTGATCATTTTGACGCCGGGGCTTTCCCTGAATGGCTGACGGATTTCAGGGCGATTGCTGCCGGAAAAGAAAATCCACGGGGGTATGATGACGATTGATTGCCTGGGCAAAACGGCCGTTTACCCTTCTGCTTGTTGTGTAAAAATCATTAACGCAAAGATGCAAAGTATGGAAGAGGCAAAGGGAAATTCTTTGCCCCTTTGCCCCTTCCATTCTTTGCGTTAAGAAAAAAAGAGGAAAAATGATGGACGAACAAACTATGCCAACTTTACAAGACGTTTTAGCGGCGCGGCCAAACGTGTATCGATACTTGCAGCCCACGCCGCTGCACCATTATCCCACTCTGAGCCAGTTAGTGGGGGCGGAGGTGTGGATTAAGCATGAAAACCACCAGCCCGTCGGTGCGTTTAAGGTGCGCGGCGGGCTGAATTATGCGGCGCATTTGAGCGCGGCGGAGCGTGAAGGCGGGCTGTTTACCGCCTCCACGGGCAATCACGGCCAATCCATTGCTTACGCGGCGCGGGCGCACGGCATCCAGGCGACCATCGCCCTGCCGGAGGGGGCCAATCCGGGTAAGGTGGCGGCGATGCGCAGCCTGGGCGCGGAAGTGGTTTATCATGGGGCGGATTTTGATACGGCGCGGGAGTGGATGATGGGCGTGGCGGCGGAGAGAAACGGCCGTTTCGTCGGTCCTACCGAAAATTTGCTGATTGCCGGGGTGGGTACGTATGCCCTGGAAATCATGGAGGCGCTGCCGGACGTGGACGCCATCATCGTGCCGGTGGGGGCGGGCAGCGGCGTGTGTGGGACCAGCATCGTCGCCAAGACCGTTAATCCACGTGTCGCCGTGATCGGCGTGCAGTCGGCGCAGGCGCCGGCCATGCAGCGCAGTTGGGCTGCGGGTGAACTGTTGACCGCGGAAATGAACACCTTCGCTGAAGGCGTGGCGACGCGCGTCCCGTTCGCCAACACCCAGGCCATCATGCGCCGTTATCTGGATGATTTTCTGCTGGTGGACGATGCCGACATCAAACGCGCCATCGTGACGCTGCTGGAGCACAGCCACAACCTGGCCGAAGGGGCAGGCGCTATTCCGCTGGCGGCGGCGCTGCAATACGGCGCCCGGTTCGCGGGCAAGAAAATTGTGCTGGTGCTGAGCGGCGGTAATCTGGCGCTGGAACATCTCCGGGCGATTTTGGCGTGATACGTGAGGTTTTCACGAATCACGCATCACGCAAAATCCGGCATGGTTCATCGAGCGGAACATCTTCTTTACAAATTGACACTGAATTGTCATCCCTTCGGCGCTGCTCAGGACAAGGTCTGAGCGGAGTCTTCGGAGCGAAGCATCCCGCTCCCACCAGAGGAACGGGATGCTTCGGAGGACCTCAGCATGACACGTTTTTTTGTTAAATTTGTAAAGCACATATCGCCTGAATTGAACCATGCCCAAAATCCTATGACTGCAAATACCCCATCAACCCCGCCATTCCGACCCAAAATGGCCGAACTATGGGCCGGGATCCGTTCTGAGCTGCCCATTGCCCTGGGCGTAATTCCGTTTGGCCTGATTTATGGCGTGCTGGCGCTGGCGGCGGGCCTGACCCCGGCGCAGGGGCAGGCGATGTCGGCGGTGGTGTTTGCGGGGTCGGCGCAGTTTATTGGGGCGCAACTGATGGGGGTGGGGACGCCGCTGTCGGTGTTGTGGCTGACGACGTTTGTGGTGAATGTGCGCCACGTGTTGTATGCCACCTCGTTGGGACCGGATATGCGCCATTTGCCCCGGCGCTGGCGCTTTTTGCTGGCTTATTTGCTCACGGATGAGGCGTATGCCACAACGGCCGTTCACTACGCCAACAAGTCCATCCCACTCACGTTCAAACACTGGTTCTTCTTGGGCGCGGGTCTGACGCTGTGGACGGTGTGGCAGGTGTCCACGGCAGTGGGCATCTTCCTGGGCGCGGCAGTGCCGGAAAGCTGGTCGCTGGATTTTACGCTGGCGCTGACCTTTATCGGCATCGTTGTGCCCAATTTGCGGGATCGGCCGGTGACGGCGGCGGCGCTGTCGGCGGGGGTGATGGCGGTTTTGGCGTACGGCCTGCCCTATAAACTGGGCCTGATGGCGGCGGCGCTGACGGGCATTGGGGTGGGCGTGGTGTTGGAGAATTGGCGGA
>JAWOGU010000452.1:0-2978 GCA_046496595.1 Chloroflexota bacterium | reverse complement strand
CGTAACTATACAGCGCTGTCAAGGGCTGAGCTTGTCGAAGCCCGGTTCCCTTCGACAGGCTGAGGGAACCTACGTGTATAGTTACAATCTTTCCTTCTTAATCAGCCAGAAGCCGGTCCAGGTCGGCGAGAACGGCCGTTAACGACCCATACCGGTAAGGCGTAAAACTGTAATCCGCATCGGCCGTGTCCGCCGTGGGCACTGCCACCACCTTCATGCCCGCTGCCAGCGCCGCCCGCCCCCCCGGCGCCGAATCCTCCAACGCCAGACAAACAGCAGGGTCTACCCCCAACCGTTCCGCCGCCAGCAAATAGATGTCCGGCGCGGGTTTACTGTGTACCACCTCGTCTCCGGCGGCAATCGCACCGCAGGAAGCCGCCAGACCCAACTGCTCCAAAATGATTTCCGCATGGCGGCGCGGGCTGGAAGTAGCGACCGCCCAGGGCAGACCGCGTTCTTCCAGGCTGGCGTGCAGCGCCATCAGCCCCGGCATCACCGGCACGCCTTGCGCCCGCATGTGGTCGAAACGGGCTTCTTTGGCGGCGGCCAGTTCAACGGCCGTTACCGGCAGCGGGCATCTCGCCAACAGCATTTGCGCCGACCAGTCCGTGCGGTGGCCGATCATTTGTTGGTAGACCTCATCGGGGAGCGGCTGCCCGTATTCCTGGAGTACGTCCCGCCACGCCTGGCGAGCCAGCGGTTCCGTGTTCACCATGAGACCATCCATGTCAAAAATGATTGCCTGGCGTTTACTCATCATTGTTTTCCGTTTCTTTTTCTGGTGGTTCATCAGAATGCACGCGCAGCACAAAGCGGAATTGGAGCCGGCCGATGCTGATCACGTCGTTGTCGGTGAGCAGTTGGGGAGCGAGACCCAGGCGAATGTAGTTGAGATAAGTGCCGTGGGCGCTGCCTTCGTCGTAGAGCCAGTAACGGCCGTTTTGGCGGGTAATGCGGGCGTGCAGCCGGGCCACGCTGCTGTCCGTCAGTACCAGCCCCGCTTCGGCTTCGTCACGGCCGATGATGAGATTGGCCGTATCAATGTGAATGGGCTGCAAATCAGCGCCTGTGATCGGCTCCAGGTAAGCGTCGTAGGTCGTAAACGGCGTGGGCGCAGACACAGGCGGCAGCGCAGGCAGGTCAGACAGATCGGGGTCAACGGCCGTTTCCTGTGCCGGAGTTCGGGTACGCCACCAGTTGATAAGCAGCAGCACCACGGCCGTTATGCCCAGCGCCCCTATCAACCCCAGCCACGTCAGCGGATCGTTGGGTAAAACGGCCGTTTTCTCCGGCAGGGGGGTAGCGGTAGGCGCAGGGATGGGAGTGGGCAGTAACGGCCGTTCCGTGACAATGTCAATCGCTGCAATGGGACTGGTAGCCGTGTAGCCTAGTTCATCGGCCACATCCACCACCAATTCATACCGTCCCTCGTCCAGCAGTTCCACATTCCAGGCAAGCTGAAGCTGGCCGCTGCCGTCCGGGTTGATGGTGTTCAGCGCCGGTTGGCGCTGCCCGTTCACCTGCCACACCAGATTGGTCAGCGCCCGCGGCTTGCCATCCGGCCAACTAAGCTGCACCGGAATCGTCACTTGTTTTGGCTCCAGCGCCACGACCGGCGTCTCCGGCTCCGTTCCCCGGCGCACGACAGGGTCGCTGGGCGGCAGCACGGTCACTTCCGGCGGCAGCAGGGTCAGGTCCAGCGTGCCCGTGACTCGCTGCTGCCCAAAGTTGAGCGCCAGGGGGTATTGGCCGCTTTTTGTCTGCAACGAGTTGTATTGGATTTGCGGCCAGGCAGACTGCTGCTCCCAAATGGCAAAGATGCCATCGGCCGCTGCGGCGTTTGGCATATGAATGGTGACGCCCCGCGTCGGCTGCGTCAGCCGCTCTACGCGGAACTGCTCGTCCGGGATCAATTGCGTCCCCAAAATGGCGCCAAAGATGGGAATACCGCCGGCCTGCGCCGCCTGGATGAGAGCTTCATAATCCAACTGCAAATGGATGCGGCTGGCGTCGGTGAAGAGGAGCACTGTTTGATAACGGCCGTTATCCTCCACTTCCCCAGCATGATCAATCGCCTGAACCAGCATGGCTTGCAGCGGCGTCGGCCAGACGCCGGGCGGTTCATACGCCGCCAGCGCCGCGGCAATCACCTGCGGATCGTCGGCATTCTCCACAAGGAAACGGCCGTTTGCCAACCCTTCATGCGGTACAAGTATCGACACGCGGTCCAGTCCGGGGCGTAGCATGGTTTGCGCGAAACGGTTGATGCTGGCGGCCGTTTCGTCAAAACGGGTCAGGCCGTCGCCGTTATCGTCCAACAGCATGGTTTCATTGGCGTCCAGCACAAAAACCACGTCCCTCCCGGCAGGCACGGCGGCCAACGCAAACTCCACCGGAATGCCATTTTCGCGGAAACTGGCCCCGCTCAAGTCCACCTGCCCGCCCTGGGCGCTGCTGGTGCGCAGGTCCACTTTCACCAGCGGAAAATCGGCGTCGTCTACGCGAATGATTTCAACGAGGTCTGGCGGGGGTTCCTGGCTGAAAACAACCGGCGCGGAATTGGGGAAAACGGCCGTTTCCCCCCACAGCAGCAGGATCAGCAGGGTAGTCACGGCCAAAAATCGTTTAAATTGTCGGCTAAAATGTGTGCTCATTGCGCTCTTTGTTGATGATTGCCCAGCCTGTCCGATTAAACCGCGAAAAACATAGAGAACGCAGAGATTTTTCTAGAGAAAACTCTGCGTCCTCCGCGCCTCCGCGGTAAATTTTCGCCTGCGTCAACCATTTTCCCGGAGACAGATAGGTTGATTATGTTTAACTGTACAGCCTCTCGAGGGCTGAGCGTTCGACTGAGCTCACGCCGAAGTCTTGTCGAAGCCCGGTTCCGCCTTCGACAGGCTCAGGCTACATCCAGATAGGTTGATTATGTTTACTTTCTGCCCCACGTTTGCTATTATAACACGGTAACAGACAGGTAA
>JAWOGU010000268.1:0-8207 GCA_046496595.1 Chloroflexota bacterium | reverse complement strand
CCTGAAGCTAAATTGTGGCATAAGGGGGTGCAGCGGGACCATCAGCCAAAACCTTCAGTGACATATTATGCAACTCGTAATCGGCTTTTAACAATAGCCAAGCACCACGCACCTTTAAAGGTCTGGATTTTCACCTGGATGGCGTTGCTACGGACATTAGCTAGTTGGACGGTGAAACCAAAATGGCGCGGCAAACGTGAACATCGAGACGCCATGTGGCGTGGTATGGTGGATTTCTTGCAGCGTCGCTGGGGGCAGATGCCTTCACGAGGCTAAAAAGAAATCTATGCGTATTCTTTTCCTGTCAGATTGGTTTCCGGATCCGCCGAATAATGGCTCAAAATTGAGAATCATCAATTTGCTGCGCGCCCTGGCGCAGCGCCATGAAGTAACGCTCTTAAGCTTTCGTGACGAGCCGCAGGGTAACCTCTCCTTTTCTGAGCTGCAAACACTGTGCCAGCAAATTGAGACGGTGCCGGCCAATCCGTTCATCCCTGAAAGCTGGCGCGCCAGGCGAGGTTACTTTAGCTTAACGCCCCGGTCTGTCCTGGCTGTCCGTTCCGCCGAGATGGAAAAGCGGATTGGTGAACTGTTGGGAAACGGCCGTTTTGACTTAATCATTGCCTCGCAGTTGGGATCGGCCGATTATAGTGACTGTTTTCAGGGTGTGCCGGCTTTGCTGGAAGAGGTAGAAGTGGCCCTGCTGCTCGAACGTTTCAATCAGGCAGCCACACTTTGGGATCGAGCACGGCATGGTCTCACCTGGGCCAAGCAAAAGCATTATCTGCATGGGCTGCTGGCTGATTTCCGAGCCTGTACCGTCGTCTCTGAGCGCGAGAAAGAGCTTCTGGCAGAGGTGGCGCCTGACTTTCAAAACGTTGAAGTGATTCCCAACTGCATTAACTTAAGCGACTATACGGCCATTCGTGAAACGCCAAAACCGGGAAGTCTGATCTTCACCGGTTCGTTTCGCTACCGTGCCAATTACGGCGCCATGACCTGGTTTTTACAGGACATTTATCCTTTAATCCAGGCGGAAGAACCTGGCGTCCAGTTAACCATTACCGGCGACCACGCCAATTTGCCATTACCTGCGGGAAAGAATGTGACTTTAACCGGTTTTGTAGATGATATTCTGCCGTTCATCGCTTCATCCTGGATTAGTGTAGTCCCCTTGAAAGTGGGCGGGGGCACCCGGCTGAAAATCCTGGAAGCAATGGCCCTACGCACCCCGGTCGTCTCCACCACGAAGGGAGCAGAGGGGTTGGATGCCCACCATGAAGAACATCTCCTCATCGCCGATACGCCAAAAGAATATGCTGAAGCAGTGTTGCGGCTTTTGCACGAGCCTGCGCTGCGCCAAAGACTGGCGCATAATGCCTTCCAATTCGTGTCTAAAAATTATGACTGTGCTGCTACTAATTCCCGTTTTTTGGAGTTGGTAGACCGATTTGCTGGTGCTTAAGGGTTCAATGCTTAAAAGCTTATCGAGACTTGAACTTCACTTTCAAATATTAACAGACCAACTGTATGGCAAGGTGGTCGAGCTGCTTCAGTTAAGATGGGTTCAGCGATTTGCATTGATAACGGCCGTTGCCTTATTAAGCATCGCCCTACCTGCCGTGATTCCTCAATCACGCTTGATCCTCCTCATTGGGTTGGCGCCGGCAGTAGCGGCCGTCTTAATCTTTATGCGTTGGCCCCCTGTTGGCATCTTGCTCTTGATTGCCGCCTCTCTTATTCTACCCTCTCCCAATTTGCCCGGTGGGTTTAACCTCAGCATCCTCCTTTTACTGCTTCTCATCGGTTTGTGGTTCATGAATATGGTCATTGGCCGGCGTAATATCTGGTTAGTATCATCTCGACCGGTCAAGTCATTACTTATTTTATTGCTCGTCGTTTTTATTTCCTTCCTCTTTGGCCAATTGCGCTGGTTTTGGCAGGTTGATCCGGCGCCCCTGGATGCTCAATTTGGCGCTTTGATGATTTTTATTCTTTCTGTTGGCGCATTCATTTTGGTCGCTCAACAAGTAAAGGACCTGCGCTGGCTGCAATGGATGACCTGGATTTATGTGGCATTAAGCGCTCTTTTTGTCGCTGGTTGGATCGTGCCAGGTCTGGGCAGTTTCACCAGCTCGTTGTTTCAGATTGGAGCCACTTCCAACAGCTTATTTTGGACTTGGCTGGTGGCCTTGGCATTTGGTCAAGCAGTTTTTAACGAGAAATTACACCCTGGGTGGCGACTCGTTCTGGCTGGCATTGTGGCCATGACCCTCTACGTAGGTTTTGTTTTAGAAAATGATTGGAAATCCGGTTACTTGCCGCCAATGGCAGCTATCGCTGTTATTCTTGCCTTGCGTTCCTGGCGGCTGGGCTTGTTGATGGCTCTGGTAGCGCCTGTGGTCGCATTTTATCTTTCCTCACAGGCTATTGCGACAGACGAATACAGCTATAGTACACGCCTTGATGCCTGGATCATAGTATTTGAAATCATCAAGGTGAATCCGTTCTTCGGTTTAGGTCCTGCCAATTACTATTGGTACACGCCGCTATTCCCTATCAGAGGCTGGGCGGTTCAATTCAACTCTCACAATCAATATGTCGATATCATCGCCCAAACAGGACTCGTGGGATTGCTTGCTGTTTTCTGGTTTGCGCTTGAAGAAGGTTTATTAGGGTGGCGTCTGCGGAATCGAGTGCCTGATGGATTTGCAAAAGCCTACGTATACAGTGTTCTGGGAGGGCTGGTGGGTATGATGGCGGCAGGCATGTTGGCCGATTGGTTTTTCCCCTTTGTCTACAATATTGGCATGTCCGGTTTTCGCGGCGCAATACCCGGTTGGTTATTTTTAGGTGGATTGGTAAGCCTGGAGCAAATGTTTGCTAAACAAAACTGATTCAGATTCATGTGCTTGAGGCTGTTCAAAAACTGGGTGTCGAAAGAATAAATGAAACTTAACTCAAGTAAATTTTATTACAGAGGTAACTCCCTGTATCAGTATGTGGCGAATAAAATATTCCATTTGAGGAGTTCATGATGCAAGAAGAAACCATTGGTCTCATTCCAGCCGCAGGTAAAGGGGTGAGGTTAGGACTGCCCTATCCCAAGGAACTTTATCCTGTCATTCGGGATAATCACTACAAACCCATTTCCCAATATGTTGTCAATAACCTGACCGAGGCCCGTCTTAACCATATTGTTTTTGTCATTAATGAAACAAAACATCAGTTGATCGGCTATTTTGGCAGTGGACAACGATTTGGCTGCCACATAAGTTACGTAGTTCAAGAACCTTTCCTCAATGGGGAAAATGCGTCCACTTCACCCGGATTAGCTCACGCTCTAGATTCGGCCTACCATTTGACCCAGGGTAAAACCGTTTTCTTTGGCATGGCGGATACCATCATGCAGCCCGGCAATGTATTTGCCTATGCCTATGGCAGAGCCCCTGTAGAAGCCGATGTCATTCTGGTTTTATTTCCCACAGAGCGACCCGAAAAATTTGGCATGGTGCACTTGGACGAAGACGGCCGGGTTATTAAGATTGTCGACAAGCCGAAGCAAACCGATTTAACTGACATGTGGGGCTGCATCATCTGGCGACCACGTTTTACTGAGTATTTAAATCATGCTGTCCACGAAAAAGGGATAGCTGATTTTGCGCAAATCATGAACGATGCCATTGCCGATGGTTTCCATTTTTGCGGTGTGTCCATTCCAAATGGCGTCTACATTGACCTGGGAACCTATGATGAGATCCTGGAAATGGATCGTCGTTTCCGGGCGGAGTGAGATATGGATGATTTATCAACTTCAACTACCCTTAATCTTATACAAACCCAGGAAACAGCTCCGGACATGTCCATTGTCCTCGTTTGTTGGAACAATAAAGCTTATCTCGAACCCTGTTTAAACTCCATATATGAGGGAGGGCTTCACAGCAGCTATGACATTGTAGTGGTGGATAATGGCTCCACAGATGGCAGTCAGGCGATGCTGCGTGAAAAATTCCCCGAAGTCATGATTATCCAGAATGAAGGCAACGTCGGCCTGGGTAAAGCCAGCAATCAAGGTATTGAGGCGACACAAGGTCGTTATGTTTTATTGCTTAATAATGACACCTTGGTCAATGGACCTTCATTGGATGGGTTAGTTAATTTTTTGGATGAAACACCAGAGGCAGGGGCTGTGGGCGGCCGTTTGCTCAATCCAGATGGTTCCTTTCAAGCAGGTTACGCTAATTTTTCTTCGTTGCATGAAGAATTCTTGATAGCCACAGGGTTGGGGAATCTGTTAAAGGATGGTTATCCTTCGCATGTGGATACCGATCAAGTAAAAGCTGTTGGATGGATCAGCTCGGCTTGTTTACTGCTGCGGCGGGCTGCTTTGGATAAAGTTGGTTTGTTAGATGAGTCCTATTTCATCTACGGCGATGAAGCTGATCTGCAATATCGGCTTAACCAGAATGGCTACCCTGTTTATTATTTGCCGCAATCAACTACCATTCACTATGGCGGTCGCAGTATGAACCGTTGGGGGCGGCGTAAGATGGTTTATCGGGGAAAGATGTTGTTTTATCAAAAAAATTATTATCCCCTACGTGCTGGCCTTTTGCGGATAATGTTGGGGGGCTTAAGTATTATTAAGTTGCTGGTGTGGGTTGTTGCCTTCATATTACCTAAACAGCGTGAGCGAGCGCAGCTTGAGCTACAGTCTAATATTGATGTTGTGAAGCTATGCTGGAAGTTGGCTTAAACAAAGGTGCGCCATTTTGTCTGTGAGGAGGGGGATGCGTAGCTGGTTGCTGGTTATCAACCGCCAGCCACCAGCTACCAGTTACCCTTCTTAGCCGCGTCGGCGGTGCAGGAGGTTGGCTGTGGGCGCGGCGAGCAGGAGGCCGAGGAGAAAAACCAGGCCGATGGACAGCGAGGGGCTGGCGGCACTGAAGGTGTGGAGGGAAACGGCCGTTGGGTTCTGCAACCCGCCTAGCAAAAAGCTAGAGAAGCCGGGCGTGTCTGCCTGGGCATAGACAAAGTCCCCGCTTGTGCCGGTTGAAGCCGGGGTGAGAGCTTCCCATTCCGTAGTAAACCGATAGGGCCGCAAATCGCTGACGGCGATCCCATTCAGTTCGTCAGGATTGGCAGCGTAGAGGCGGACAGTGGCCGAACCATCTGTTCCTGCCGTCAGAGTGAAGCAGCGGTCTGCGTAGGGCGGCGAGCCGGGGTCTGAAGTGCAGTGATCACCGCCAGCCACGTTGGGGGTGCGAATGGTGACGGTGACTTCCCCCAATGCTGTACTGGTAGGGGTGATTTCGGTCCCGCGATATTTGGTTGCGTCAGCAGCGCTGTTCCGCACATGGAGGAATTCGACCAGCCCGCTGACCGTGTTCACCGCTTTGGTCTGCTGTACAGTGCCGTAATTGTTGAACGCACCTTCCACGCTTAACTCGTTGCCGCCAAAGTCCAGGGTGGCTTCGGACATCACGTCTACGCAGGCGGTTGTGGCAGCGGCTGACAGGTTTATGGTGTGGCTGATGACAGCGTAGTCGCTAGTGCCGGGTGCAGTGCCATACCAGGAATTGTCATCATCCCAGTCTCCATTCGCAACAGTCCAGTTATCCACGTCGTAGCAGAAATTAAGCAGGCCGGCCTGGTATTGGCGGGTGATTTCGGCGGGGGTGAGAGCTCGGTTGTAGAGGGCGACTTCATCTACCTCACCAGCCCACTGATAAAACGGGCTAACGTTATACCATCCTATTGTCAGAGCTTCGGAATTATTAAAATTACCGGTGTAAGATGGGTTGCTTAAAGCCGCCAAACCTCCATTGACATGCAGTCTGTTTTGACCGGAGTCACTACCATCCCGTATCCCAACCAGATGCACCCATTGGCCGCCATTGATGGTTGTGGAGTTGCTGCTTATGAGTGAGGAGATATTGTTGTTATCTTTGAGTGAAAAAACCGCGTTCCCAAGTCCATTGCAACCTAACCACCAGTCAGCTCCACCGGAACGTTTACCCATAGCGACCTTGTTGTTTACCGTGGCGCTACCACCCGTGCAACTTGAGGTGTTCACCCAGGCTGAAACGGTGAAACTTTCCTCTACATTCAAACTCGCGTTGTGTGGCACAGTGATTCTGGTTGAAGCGCCATTAAACGTCTGCGCCCCGTTTACCCGGCCGGTCGCGGGCGTCGGGCAATTTGTGCAACTGCCATCATTCGTCCCGACAGAATCGGCGAAGGTGCTGCCGCTGGTTTCGTCCAGCTTCCAATAGGCTATGGCGTCTGCCCGGCACACTGCCGGCACAGGGCTGCTGGGCACGATGATTGTGAAGGATTGGACATCGCTGCCCTGAGAGTTAACGGCCGTTACCGTAACCGGGTATTCACCAACAGCCATTGGCGTCCATTCAATCAACCCATTCGCGTCAATCGTCATCCCAGCCGGGGCAGTCGTCAGGCTAAAAGCAGGCGGCGGGTTGCCAGTGGCCTGAACGGCATATTGATACGGCAGCCCAATTGTGGCTTTGAGAACTGGCTGGCTGGTGATGGTGGGACCGAATTCAGTGCATGGCTGGAGGATGGTCCCCAGAGCACTGTACCAGACGGCTGCTATCTTATCGTAACCAGTGTGGTATGGATGCAGATTGTCCCACATATCGCCAGTAGGCTGGAAGGCGTAGTTCAGGTCGGCGCCGTTTTCCATGTCCACCAGGATGATCTTATCGCCATTGGCAATGCGGGTTGCAGCCAGAGATGCCAGAGCGTTGTTATAGCTGGTCGTGGTAATGTCGTCGTTAATCCGATTGATGATCCGGGCCAGCACCACAGTGATGTTTTCATCATACGCATCAATGTTGTTAAGCAGTTGATCATCTTCGGTAACGGAGGTTGAAACTGCATTCGTGCCGATGTGCAGCAGGACAATATCGGCTGGATTTGTATTTAGCCAGCCGATGACGCCGTCCCTTACCTGGGCTTTTGTATATGCAGGCCACCCTTCGTGATGTGGATCAAACCCGTCGTAAGTCTGTCCATTGGTCAGGCTGCCCACAAAGTCAACCGGGTATGAGGCGGCAATCAGGTTGTGCCAGAGTGTCTTACGATAGCTAATCATCTCGCTTTCGAGGGTGACGCCGGAGGAGCTGCCTTTGGTGATAGAATCGCCCAAGGGCATGATGCGCACGGCGCTGCTGCAAGAAGCGGTGTAGCGACGGGCCAGGTAGTAATGGTTAGCAATCTCGTTGGCGGTGAGCGCCACAGTATAGAGAGCCACCTCGTCCAGCGCACCGTTAAAGCGGTTGCCTCCATTCAGGTGGCCGATGTGAAGGTCAGCCGTGTCAGGAGCAAATTCATCAGAAAGACTTGTGGAGCCGGTCACAATGTTCGTGTAATCCACAGAAAGAGTGGCTTCGTTGCTGCCCCCATCATAGATGGCAGTGATGTGTTGCCATTTGCCAGGGGTGAGGATCTTCGTGCTGTCCAGCTTGAAGGCGGTGTTGTTGTCGCTGAGGCTGAAGAAGACTGTGCCACCGCCGCCGTTACAGCCCAACGCCCAATGGCCATTCCCCGCTGTACCCCGTCCAATAAAGACCTCGTCACTGGCGCAGGCCCCTGAATCCGCCTTGAGCCAGAGGGATATAGAGAAGGTATCGTCAGCAGCCCAATTAAAGGCGGGATCCGCCGCCACTGTTAATGCTGTGTTTTCTCCATCAAAGGACTGTGCTGAGCCGACAATGCCGGCAACGGCCGTTGGGCAGTCCTCCATGCAGGCAGCCGATAAGCCGTTTATGCTGTCGCTATATGGGGGAGCGGTTTCGTCTAAATACCAATAGGCCACCTGGGGCGTGGCAGCCCGGCTGACTTGCCGACTGCAAAAGAGAATAACAAGAACCAGGGAACAAAAGAGAAATAACCAGATTGATCGTCGTAACATTTGCCGGGTCATTTGACCTCCATTTCGTTTTTCATGCAGTTGCAAGTCACAGGTTAGGGGCACCGACGACGCTGCAAGAGGTAAGCGACTGGCGTGATTAGCAGGAGGCCGCTGAGCAGGAGTAGGCCAATAGACAGGTCGGGTTTGGCGTTGAAGGTATGGAGGGAAACGGCCGTTGGCGCAGTCGTCCCGCCCAATAAGAAGCTAGAGAAACCGGGCGTGGTTGCCTCAGCGTAGGCAAAGCCGTCGCTTGTGCCGGTTGAAGTTGGCG
>JAWOGU010000259.1:0-15405 GCA_046496595.1 Chloroflexota bacterium | reverse complement strand
TTCGCCGGGCTGCTTGGCGCAGCTATGTGGCTGCTGCTGGCTTTGCCGGCGCAGGCGGCCCCTATTGTTATCACTCTGGATGGTGTACGCGATGCCGGTTATGTCCAAATTGCAGCCGATCCGGCTGGCGATCTGGCCTCCCCGGGTCCGGCTGATTGGAATGGCGTCGCCTGGACAGATTTAACCTATCTTTACGTCGCCGCTGACGCCGACAATTTATACGTCTACGCGGATTTGCCCAACTACGACAATACCATCTCCAGCGGCCAAATTGGTCTTCTCATGGATGTAGACGGCAAGCCTAACAGCGGCGGCAGCACCGACCCGTGGAACAACGCCATTTCCTTCGATATTAGCAATATCGACGGTTTCAGCACTTCTAGCCGGCTGCCTGATTACATCATTCGGGGCAATATTGTAGGCGTCGAAGGCGGAGATAACGGTTGGACCGAACTGCGAAGTTGGGATGGCGGTTGGAACGGCAGCGGCGCCAACTGGGGCGGCATTAACGGCAGTCAAATAGGCGCCAATATTGCTTACAGCAATGGCAACGGCGTTGAATTCAGGATTCCCCTGGCCGATATCGGCAGTCCAGACCCGGCTTACGTTCATTTGCAGATGTTTGCCACACAAACCGGAGGCGACAAGGGCGCTTACGACACCGTACCCAGCGACGATCAATCCACCGGTTGGAGTGATGCGACAACACAATCCAATGTCGTTTCAGTACCCGTGGCCCTTGATCCGGTCGGTGATCTCGCCAACCCAGGCCCCGCTACATGGAACGGTGTGGCCTGGACCGACATGACCCGCCTGCATATTTGGGCTGACATTAATGCTTTGCATCTCTTTATCCCCATGGAAACATACAGCCCCACCCTCTCCAGTGGTCAAATTATTCTGCCTATTGATACTGGACAGGTTGGCGGCGGCAGCACTGATGCCTGGGGGAACGCAATAACCTTTGCCTACACTGCCACACACCAAAACCTGGGGATGGCACCAATCATTACCCCCACTGTGCTGCCCGACTATCTTATTCGGGGTAATATTTTTGGCCTTGTGGACAATGGTTGGACCGAACTGCGCACCTGGGATGGCTCCGACTGGGACACAGGCGGCGGCGTGGATTGGGGCGGCATCGGCAACAGCGGGCAGCCATCTCAGCCCAACAGCAATATCGCTTACAGCGATGGCGAGGGTCTGCGCATCAACATCCCCCTGGCCGACATTGGCGTGACATTAAGCGACACTATTCACCTGCAATTTATGGGTACGCAGGGAGGCACGGTAAAAGGCGCTTATGATACCGTGCCGGCAGACGATCAATCAACCGACTGGGATGATCCCACCACTCAACAGTTCCTAGCCACGTATCGTATTCCAGACGTAGCGCCGGTAACTGGCGATGGCGTTTGCCAGAGCGGCGCGGCAAACGACGGTAACGTATGGTGGAGTGACCTGGGGCATAACAGCCGCGACTCCCTATACCGCGTGCCCGGCGGACCGGTGAATCCCGAAACGGCCGTTACCTTCCGCTTTCGTTCTGCTTGCGATGATCTCACAGAAGCCCGCCTGCGCGTTTACAATGATCGCTTGAATACCGAAACCTTCGTCAAATTAGACAAGGTTGCCACAGACGCCCAATATGACTGGTGGGAAACCACACTCAACGTTGGCAGCCAACCTACCATTCATTGGTACCGCTTCATCGCTATTGATGGCACTTCGACCGCCTACTACGAAGACGACGCCGCCCGTGACGGCGGTTGGGGACAAACCTTTAGCAGCAGCCAGGACAATAGTTGGCAGCTCACCGTCTATGACCCCGCCTTCCAAACGCCTGATTGGGCCAAAAACGCCGTCATGTACCAGATATTCCCGGATCGCTTCCGCGATGGCGATACCAACAACAACCCCCAGCCGGGTCGGTTTTTCTATGGGGAACTGGATGGGACTATCTACCGTTCTGACCCGGATGGCGGCACGGCCAACCCCTGGAATCAACCTGTCTGCGATCCGCGTGATGACACCGACTGCCCCGGCACTTACAGCCTAAACTTTTATGGCGGCGATGTGCAAGGCGTACGCGACAAACTGCAATACTTGCAAGACCTGGGTATCACCACCATTTACTTTAACCCGATCTTCGAATCGCCTTCCAACCACAAATATGATACTGGTGATTATCACGACATCGCCGCCGACTTTGGCGATCTGCAAACGTTCATCTCGCTCACTACAGAAGCTCACAATATGGGCATGTACGTGGTTTTGGATGGCGTTTTCAACCACACCTCGTCCGACAGCGTCTTTTTTGATCGCTACAGCCGTTTTGATGTGGATGGTAACGTCACCAGCCCGGTTCCCGGTACAAATGACAGCAGCGGCGCCTGCGAAAGCCCAAACAGCCCTTACCGTGACTGGTACTACTTCACCGATGTCACCCCTGGTACCGGCGACTGCGCCGGTTCAGACGGCACGCCCCTGGCGGCCAACTATGAAAGCTGGTTCGGTTATGACAGCCTGCCTAAGCTTAACGTAGGAAACCAGGCTGTGCGCGATCTGATATTCGCCGGCGATGATTCTGTGGCTATGCAATGGCTGCAATATGCCGATGGCTGGCGTTTTGACGTCGGCGGCGACATTGATCCCGGCCTGACTAATGACCCCAACAATACTTTTTGGGAAGAGTTCCGGGCGACCGTGCGCGACGAATACCCTGACACTTACATGGTTATTGAAGAATGGGGCAACGCCTCACCCTGGCTCCTGGGCAACGAAATGGATGCCACCATGAACTACCAGTACAGTTCAGCGGTCCTCAGTTTCTGGCGTGACACCACGTTCTCCGACAACGATCACAACACGGGCAGTTCGGCCGGTGAACTGGTCCCCCTCACGCCCTCTCAGTTAGACGGCCGTTTACACAACTGGATCGAGCGCTATCCACCGGAAGCCCTGTATGCCATGATGAATCTGCTGGGCAGCCACGACACCAACCGCCCGCTGTTTATGCTAGACCACAACGCGGCCGACGCCAATGACGACACATTGCTGCAAAACCCCAACTATGATTGGAGCGATGCTATTGAACGTCTGAAAGGCGTGACTATTCTGCAAATGACTCTGCCCGGCGCACCCACCATCTACTACGGTGACGAAGTAGGACTGGTTGGCCCTGTCTATTTCCACGGCGGCAAATGGGAGGACGACCCCTACAATCGGCAACCCTTCCCCTGGCTGGACGAAACGGGCACGCCTTTCTATACCCACCTGCAAAGCGGCGGCAACGGTTGGACAGATCTATACCCACACTATCAGACCCTGATTGCAGCACGTAATGCGCACCCGGCGCTGCGGACCGGCAGTTTTGATACTCTGCTCATCGACGATAACAACATGACCTACGCTTTCGGCCGTCTGATGGACGATTATTCCGACGCGGCTGTGGTTGTCATCAACAGAGACGGTGTGGATTCCCAGGTTGTCGCAGTAGACGTAAAGGGCTACCTCAATGAAGACGCCCGCTTCGTGGATGTGATGGACAACAACACGCCTTACACCGTCACCAATGGTCTCATCAGCGTGGATGTGCCCGCTATGAGCGGCGCTCTGCTCGTACTGGACAGCACGCTGGCTGGCCCGCCTACGGCGGTTACAGACCTGGCAATCGCCGATGAACGCAACACTGAGTTGGATCTAGAGTGGACGGACGTTTCCGGAAACGTCAAATACCACATCTACCGCAGTCTGGTCAGCGGAGGCGGCTACATCTGGATCAATGAAACCATAAACAACACATACACCGACACCGGCTTGCAAAACGCGATCCCTTATCACTATGTGGTCGTCGTCGAAGATCTCGATACCTATCTCACAAGCGCCTACTCCAATGAAGCCATAGGCACGCCGCAGCATGACTTGTCGGCAGCCTGGTATAATTTGGAAGCGCCAACCGAATTCACCCACACTATTAGCGCCATCACCGAGACTGAAGATATCTATGGACAGTTGTGGATCAACGGCGCTACTGGCGGCAGCGGTCCGGCCGAAGGCATCCGAGCGCAGGTTGGCTACGCTATCAGCGGCACAAGTGTCATCTCCCCTGAATTGTGGACATGGGTTGATATGAGTTACGCGGGTGCAGTAGATATCAATAATGATGAATACACTGGCAATTTGCTGCCGGATACAATCGGTGATTTTCACTATGTCACACGCTGGAGCAGCGATGGCGGCAGTGAGTGGTATTACTCTGATCTAAACGGCCCTGGAGACAATGGCGCGCCCGGCCTCATGCACGTTCTCGCCAGCAGTGACACCACCCCGCCAGCAGCGACGACCCTGGCCCTTGCAGGCACCACAGCCGGCAGCATTAGCCTGAGCTGGAGCTTGAACAGTGAGCCGGACATCACCGGGTACGAATTGTATCGTCAGAATGTGGCCTCACCTGGCTATGCGAAGATTGCCACAACGGCCGTTATCACCAGCTATGTCGATACCGCCGTTGTCACCGGCGAAACCTACGAGTACTTCATCCGGGCCTTCGACACCAGCTTCAATCGGTCTCCTCAGTCCAACCACATCACAGCCACCGCCGAAGCCCGCTTCGTCAACGTCACCTTCCAGGTAGCCGTGCCGGACTACACCCCGGGAACCGTCTACATTGCAGGTGACCAGGCGGCATGGGGGCCTTGGAATCCTGGCCGTGCGCCCATGACACAGGTAGGTAGCAGCAACATCTGGACCTACACATTGCCTATCCTGGACGGGACCCAGGTGCAGTATAAATATACACGCGGCTCTTGGGACACCGTGGAATCGTGGGGCAGCATCATTGTCTTCACCAACCGCCAACTCACGGTCAGCTACGGCGAAGATGGCACGATGCTGGTCGATGACACCGCTACGGATTGGGGCACAGGGTCCGATAACCGCAAAGCGGTGCGCTACTGGCGCGATCCTATTGTTACCGGCTACGGGCCAACCGGCGCAGACATTGCCGTAGACACGGAAATCACAACAACCTGGAGTATTTCCATGCTGGCTGATTCCGAGTTTAGGGTAATGGGTCCAGACGGACCAGTTTCCGGTACATTCTCCCTCTCCCCAGACAGCCTTGAACTATCGTTCTTGCCTGACACAAACCTGGCCTACAGCGCCACCTACACAGTGACCGTTTCCGGGCTTAAGGGGGTCAGCACACCTGGGGCGGAATCGGGCACACAACAAACACCGTTAGTCTGGCAGTTTACGACGGCACCGTTCAAACAGTGGTTCCCGATAATGTTTAAGAATTAGGACATTAGCCCACGCCTAAAAACGGTGTGGGCAAACCTGAAAACATGATAAACAACGGCCGTTTCCTGGCAAAAGGGAAACGGCCGTTTTTCGCTTGCCTGGAGCAGGTGTGGTAGAATTGAGCAGTTAAAATTATGATGCACAAACAAGAAAATTTAGCGCCCCTACCCAGTCTATGGCGGACCATCGCCACTGGTTTTGATCTCACCACCAGACATCTCTGGCTTTTGATTCTGCCTGTTTGCCTGGATGCTTTTTTATGGCTGGGACCGCGCCTCAGCTCCCGCCCCCTCATCGAGCAGCTGGCAGCCCTGCTGCCTCAAGACCCGGCCTTGCAAGACATCACTGCCCAATTGCTGACGATGGCCCCGCGCACCAATCTCTTCACCGCCCTCTCCGCGCCGCTGGTAGGCATTCCCGTGCTGATGGTAGGCCTCACGCCAGAAAAAACCCCGCTGCCCACACCCATTACCGAAATCAACAATCCGCTGACATGGCTGGGGTTGTTCCTGGCGCTCAGCCTGTTTGCCATCTTGTTAACAGCCCTGTACAACGTACTCATCGCTCAGGCTGTTCGCCTGGATTACAAAGAAACGCCTCTATCCGCCAGTGTGCTGGCAAACCGCTTTATGACGACATGGCTCAAGCTGCTTGGGCTGGGACTTATTTTCGTGGTTATCGGCGTCACCCTATACATTCCCTTGCTGGTCATCAGTTTCATCGCCGCTTTCTTCAGCCAGTTTTTAGCCACCATGGTGCTGATGGCTGGTCCTGTTTTGCTGATCTGGTTCTTCATTTTTGTCTACTTCGTGCCGCATAGTCTGGCGCTGCATGGGCTGCCGCTGCATCGAGCCATATTGCTCAGCGGACAGATAGTGCGCACCTATTTTGGGCAGATGCTCCTGCTGCTGCTGGTTATTTTACTATTTCGCAACGTGCTGGGAGCGCTGTTACTCCTGGCTGATGACGGCTCCTGGCTCACCGCAGTCGGTTTACTGGGCCACGCCTTTATTATGACCGCCCTGGTATCAGCGACCTATGTTTTCTTCCGGGACCGGTACATATTTTTATTTGAACAACAAAAACTAACTCAAGGATTCGCCAATGGCTAAGAATTCACAAGAAAAACAATACGATTCTGGAAATATTCAAGTGCTCAAAGGGCTGGAAGCGGTACGCCGCCGCCCTGGTATGTATGTCGGCGGCACCGACATCAAGGCGCTGCACCATCTGGTTTATGAAATCGTCGATAACTCGATTGACGAGGCGTTAGCCGGGCGCTGTGACCACATTGAAGTGACCATCCATCCCGACCAAAGTGTCACCGTCATAGATAACGGCGTGGGCATTCCCGTTGCGCCCCATCCTACAGAAAAAATATCCGCCCTGGAACTGGTGATGACCACGCTCCACGCCGGCGGCAAGTTCGATGAATCCGCCTACAAAGTGTCCGGTGGTTTGCACGGCGTGGGGGCGGCGGCGGTGAATGCGCTGTCGGAATGGATGGAAGTACGGGTACACCGGGAAGGACATGAATACGTCCAGCGCTACAACCGCGGCATCCCGGAAGCGCCGGTTGCCAGAAAAAGGAAGCTGAAACCGGATGAGAAGTCCGGCACGATCACAACGTTCCGTTATGATGAAACTATTTTCAAGGACGGTGAATCGTACAAGTTTGAAACACTGGCGAATCGTTTCCGGGAGATGGCTTTTGTCACCAGCAAGGTCTTTCTCAAGCTGCGTGATGAACGACCGGAAAGCCCGCGCGAAATGAATTTCTATTTTGACGGCGGCGTGAAGTCGTTTGTGCGCTATCTGAATCGTAATCGGAAGGTGCTGCACTCGCCCATTTATGCCAGCAAAGAGATGGACAACATCGGGGTGGAAGTGGCGCTGCAATATACGGAGGGCGTGGCTATCTCCGAATATGCGTTTGCCAATACCATCCATACGCCAGATGGGGGCACGCACTTAACCGGTGTGCGAACGGCCGTTACCCGTGTCATCAACAAATACGCCCGCGACAACAATTTCCTGAAAGAGAAAGATACCAACTTCTCCAGCGATGATACCCGTGAAGGCATAACGGCCGTTGTCAGCATCAAACACCCCGATCCCCAGTTTGAAAGCCAAACCAAAGTGAAGCTCATGAACGCCGAAGTAGGCGGTATCGTTTCCGCCGTCACCGGCGAGGCGCTGTCGGCTTACCTGGAAGAAAATCCGCGTGAAGCGCGCAAAATCATTGACCGCTGCCTCACCTCCTCACGAGCGCGGGACGCCGCCCGCAAGGCGCGGGATCTGGTCATGCGCAAAAGCGCCCTGGAAAGCCTCACCCTCCCCGGCAAGCTGGCCGACTGCACCGAGCGCGACCCCGCCAAATGCGAACTCTACATCGTCGAAGGGGATTCGGCCGGCGGCACGGCCAAACAAGGCCGCGACCGGCACTTTCAGGCGATTTTGCCCCTGCGCGGGAAAATCCTGAACACAGAGCGCGCCCGTCTCGACAAAATCCTGGCCAACAACGAAGTGAAAGCGTTGATTTCGGCGATGGGCACCGGCATTGGCGAGTCCCTGGACATGCAAAATTTACGGTATGGCCGCATCATCATTATGACGGACGCGGACGTGGATGGCAGTCATATTCGCACCCTGCTGCTCACTTTCTTCTTCCGCTACATGCCTTACCTCATCGAGGGCGGGCACCTGTACATTGCGCAGCCGCCATTGTTTGCCGTCAAGGAAGGCAAGGGCATCCAATACACTTATACGGAGGCGCAGCAGGATGAACTGCTCAAAAAAATGGGTGGTAAGAAATACTCGGTGCAGCGCTACAAGGGTTTGGGCGAAATGAATGCGCAGCAGCTCTGGGAAACGACGATGGACCCGACAGTACGCACGCTGCTGCAAGTGTCCATTGAAGACGCGGTGATTGCGGACCGCACGTTTGACATGCTGATGGGCGCTGAGGTAGCTCCGCGCAAACGATTTATCATGACGCATTCCAGCGAAGTGCGCAATCTGGATGTTTAGATTTAGCTGTAGGTTTGTAGGATGACAAGGTTTTTGAGGCGGGCCTAGTCGAGTGCTGACAAAGTTTCTGAGGCTAAAAACGGCCGTTTGATGGCCGTTTTTAGCATAATTCAGTCGAGACCTCAGAAACCTTGTCACTGGCCTCAAAAAGTGTGGCAACCTACATTCAATTTGGCGTTAACTGTGTAATAAATTAAAGAAGGGGATAACGGCCGTTATCCCCTTCTTTATGCGAAAAGCCCAATAACATGTTGTGTCGAACAAACTGCGGCATCTGCTGCATCGCTCCCTCTATCTCCAGCCCCATCCCAGGCATGCCGCAGGGCAAACCCGCCGGTCAGGTTTGCATCCATCTGGACCTGACCACGCGGCGCTGCGCCATTTGGGGCGCCCCCCACTATCCAGCCGTATGCCGGAATTTCACCCCCACGCCGGATGTTTGCGGACAGTCTCGAGAAGAAGCCATGATCCTGCTGACCACGCTGGAAGTAGAAACACGCCCCATCCCGTAATCCCACCATTTATCCGTTAGTACTATTTTCCCCTACGGTACTTTGCCCCCTAGTTTACAGCGCCCAGTGCGCACGTTATACTCTGCGTTAAGTTTTAGTTTAAGCATGAACAACTATTCTTACCTCATCAAATATTGAAATCCAACTCCTAAAAAATATTTACCCATCAATCTTGGTTTTCTTTCCTCAGCAAAAAGGCGGCAGGCCGAAAGACTCACCCATAATCGTTTCTACGATAACCCACAAATACGACAACAGGCAGTTTCTGGTAATTTGCTCTTTTGCCTGAATTCCCAGGCAGCACACAACCTAAACACAACTCTATTTGATCGTTCACCATGCAGCAGCAGGAGGCAATTTTGTCAGAAATTCAAATCCGCTTACTGGGAAGTGTGCAAATTAATGATGAAGACGGCAATCAAATCCACCTACCACCGATTGTACAAAACTTATTCGCTTACATTATCCTGACCCAATATCGCAGTCAGTTTCGCAGCGGTCTCCGGCGAGAGATTTTAGCCAGCCTCTTTTGGGAAGATCAACCGGAAAGAAATGCGCGGCGCTGTCTGAGTACCGCCCTTTGGCGCTTGCGTCGAGAATTCCAGCAAGAACACACCAATCGCCAGCCAAACTTCATTACAACTACCGACGAACAAGTCAGCATCAATTTTGAATATGCGCCCTGGCTGGATATTGACCAGTTTGAACAGGCTGCCATTCATGGCCTGGGGCGTTCATTGGGTGAGATGGAGCAAAGCCAGGTTGAATCCCTGGAAAAAGCAGTGACTCTCTACACCGGGGAATTGCTGGAAAATTGTTACGGGGATTGGGCCATTCAGGAGCGAGAAAGACTGCATCTGCTTTATCTGCGCTGTCTGGCCCGCCTGATGCGTTACTATCGGCAGCACGGCCGTTATGCAGACTGTGTGGCCTGTGGTAAAAAAATATTGCACACAGACCCCCTCCGCGAACAAATCCACCGCGAGTTGATGCTGCTCTACATGGAGAACGGACAGCACAGCCTGGCTGTTCACCAGTATGAAATGTGCCGCCAGATTCTCAAGCGGGAACTAGGCATCGAACCCATGCCTGAAACCACCCTGCTCTATAAAAAACTGGCCGATGAACGGCCGTTATCCATCCCCCACCTGGACACAAATCTCGACCCTTCACCCACCATTGAACAGCTTATGCAGCAGCTAAACATCGCCCTGCACGATCTCAACAAAGCTCAATCACAGCTAAACATCATGCAGCAAATGCTCGTGGCCCACAGCCAACTGGCAAACAACTCAACCTGATGAGTCCCGCACAATCAAATTCGGGTGAACAATAAGCGTGGATCGAGCCGCGTCCGGTTTTTCCAGGCGCAGCGCCAGCAAATGAACCGCCGCCCGGCCCATCGCCCTGGTATCAACGTGCATGGTAGTCAGCGCCGGTGAGACGCTTGTCGCCAGGTAGGTGTCATCATACCCTACGATGGCGAGGTCTGATGGTACTTGCCGGCCCAGCCGGTGGGCAGCCTGCATTGCACCCACTGCCACGTTGTCATTCACACAAAACAAAGCTGTCACTTCCGGATGAGCTGTCAGCAAAACGGCCGTTTCCTCCCCGCCTTGTGACCGATTGACATTAAAATCAGCCAGATAAGTTTCACCGATGTCATGCTCTTTTAAAGCCCGCAAATAGCCATGCCGCCGTTCAGCCAAACTCGGGTAACAATCCGGCTCGCTGCCAATCAACCCAATATGCCGGTGCCCCTGTTCAATCAAATACTCAACTGCCTGATAAGCCCCGCCAAAATTATCACTGACGACCGCGTCATAACTCTCGGTGTCAGAATAGCCATCAACCAACACAATGGGCGGCACTCGTTCCCCCAGTATCGCGTCAATCGTTTCATCCACAAACGCTCCCACCATCAGCAGCCCATCCACCGCACTGTTCACCAGAAGCGGCGGCGCGCTTACCGGACGATTGTGCCTGTCCACCGGCAGCATGGCAAAAAGCAGATTAATCCCCATATCACGGCAGGCGTCATCTACCCCCACAATCACCTGCGAATAAAAGGGATTGGCCGGCGGCAGCAGGTCCGGCTCCGTTTTCACCACCATGCCAATGGTTGATAACGCCCGCGCCCGGCGCACCGAAACACCCGCCGACGGCAAATACCCCAACTCTCGCGCCGCCGCCACAATGCGAGACCTCGTCTCTTCGGAAATACCTGGCTTGTTGTTAAGCGCCAGAGACACGGTTGCTGGCGAAACGCCACACATCTTTGCAATCTGACTTATAGTCACCTTACCGGTCATCTCAATCTCCTGCTAAACAAATTTACTAAATCTTAACACAAAACGTCTAGACGAACCGATAACAAAAAAGAGATCCTGAAAGATCTCTTTGAAAAGAAGTCGCCAGCCGCTGCCTGAGCCGCTGCCTGAGCCTGTCGAAAGCAGCCTGAGCCTGTCGAAAGCAGCCTGAGCCTGTCGAAAGCAGCCTGAGCCTGTCGAAGGCAGCCTGAGCCTGTCGAAGGCAGCCTCGCCTGTCGAAGGCAGCCTCGCCTGTCGAAGGCAGCCTGAGCCTGTCGAAGGCAGCCTGGCCTGTCGAAGGCAAGCCTGGCCTGTCGAAGGCAGACTGAGCCTGTCGAAGGCAGCATAGGTCTCAACAAGCTCAGCCCAGGGGAGGCTGTATCGTATCATTGGAGCAAACTAACCGGCCCACATGTCAAACATATACATCGTAGCCATCACCCCCATCACCAACACACTCGCAATCGTCCATACCCGGTCAAAGGCGGGTCGGCGGCCCAATTGACTCAAAAACAGATAAAGCGGCGGCGCAGCCAGCACATAACGGTGCATCCCCTGCGCCGGACCACTGGTAAAAGAAAGCGTGATCACCAGCAAGCCAAACCAGGCCAGATCCGGATACTTGCGCAGCCCCGCAATACAGGCCGTAAAACCCAAAATAATCGCGCCAAATTCCACCGCATAATAAGCCGCAGTCTGGGAATTGTCGCCAAACAGACTGTAGAAAGCGTCGCGCCAGGCAGCATAGGTATAGCCTAAAGCCAGGAATCCCCGGCCAAAAAACTCATCTTCCACTCTGCTAAAAGCCATGCCAAAATAAGAAAACTTCCAGATCACAAAGGCGATTAGCGGCGCAAAAACTACCAGCGCATTGCCAATGGCGCGCCAGGGCAGCCCTCTAAAATAAAGCTGACGCCACTCCAGGTCCAGTTCTAGCCATTCGCCATCCTTCACCCAGGACATCAGCAGCGGCACGACCAATACCACACCGGCCGCTCTGGTAAACGTCGCCAATACCGCCAGCAGCGCCGCCCAGCCGCGATGTCCGCGCCGCACCAGCACCAGGCTGGAAAATGCCAAACCCAAAAACAGTCCTTCGGTATAGACCACTGCCAGAAAAAAGCTGCTGGGAAAAATCAGCAGATAAAATGCCGCTCGTAAGCCGCCATCATCGCCTAATTCATCACGGCCAAGCTGAAAAATTGCCAGCACAGCCGCCAGTGCGCCCAACATTGAAGTCAGCACGCCGGCTAACGCGGCTGTACCTATCGCTGATAAACCAAGCACCGACAGCGGCAGCGAAAGCAAGCGGATGACAAAGGGGTAAAATGGGAAAAAGGCATAGCTTAAAGAGATGCCCTGCCGCACATTTTCACCACCTTGCGCCGCCACAAACGGCCAAAACATCAGGCCGCCGCCGCCGCTGCTCACAAAAGAATCACCAATATGATCCACGTTGGGGTCTTCGTACCCGCCCAGGGCAATCGCCAGATAATACTCGGAATCCCAGGCCACATAGCGGCTGAGAGCCGGATCTTGCAGATAATACTTCTTACTCTGGTAGCCGTCGGCGCGAGTTGAATCGGCCGTCCACGACAAGACATTGTCCGGCAGGCGCACGGAAAACCGGGCAGGCACAAAAATGTGATAAGCCGCCATGATCATGACCCATCCCAGCCAGATAAAAAAAACGGTACGCTTTGTGGGCGCGTTTGTCATATAAATTCCCCTACCCCTCCGCGCCTGTGACCACCAGGTTGCGCATGAAATACTTCTGAGAGACGATCAAGACCACTACGGGAACGATCATAATTAACAAGGCGCTGGCTTGAAGCTGGTTTTGTATCGGCGCCAGGGATTGATAACTTTGCACGCCAAACGATACCGGGATCAGATCACGGCGGGTACTCAAATAGAGAGCCGCCTGCCGCGTTTCATTCCACATGTAAAAGAAGTGCAACAGCGACACCGTAATCACCACGGGCCAGGACTGTGGCAAAATCACGGAAAACAGGGTGCGCAGCGGTCCGGCGCCATCCAGCATAGCCGCTTCGTCTAAATCTTTGGGGATGCTCTTGAAATTTTGCCGCAGCAAAAAGATATAGACGGCATTGCCAAAAAAGAAAGGCAGAATGATGGGCAGCCAGGAGCCGTCCCAGCCCAAAACACGCACGTACATAAAATATTTGGGGATGAGCGTCACCTTTT
Source organism: Chloroflexota bacterium (assembly GCA_046496595.1). Taxonomy (GTDB): domain Bacteria; phylum Chloroflexota; class Anaerolineae; order Promineifilales; family Promineifilaceae. The sequence continues at coordinate 2,042 of JAWOGU010000259.1, read as the reverse complement.
CCGGAATCAGGATGGTGGCAATCATCAAATAAAACAGGAAATTGCCGCCCGGCAGCGGAAAACGCGCAAAGCCATAGGCCACCACAATGGATGACAGTAACACGCCGATTTCGGTGATGAAGGCCAACAGGAGTGTATTGCGCAGCATTTGCGGCAAACGCAGGGAGCGAAACAGGATGTTGAAGTTTTCCCAGGTCATGTGAAATTCATACACGCCCACCAACTGCCGCCAGTTGCCTTCCCACTGAATGAGGCCGGCCTCCGGGTTTTGGGGATCCACAAACTCCGAAGATCTGCGACCGGCTTGCACCAATGCCAGATGGCGTACGTTTTCAGCAAAGGGCACGTTGTAAACCTTGCGCGATTTGTCCTCATAGTCGAATTGCACCTGGCGTGAGGGATAGATGGGCGCGTAGCGGTCTCGCAGCTGATAGCTTTCCATGAAGGCCGTGAAGGTCATGTAGAAAATGGGGAAGAGGTAGACGATGAGCAAGGTGAAGACGAAAATGTTGAAAACGGCCGTTCCCAACATCTCCCAATGACGCAAACTCATATAACGGTGCGGCGTGGCAGGGTCTTTGCGGATTTGCGACCCGCTTTGCGGTATGGTCTGTGGCGGATCCATATTAATGCTCCCTGTCTGGGAAATAGACCCAGCGCCGTGAAGACGCAAACAGCGCCACCACCACAATCATCACCAACACAAAGAAAAACCAGGCCAATCCGGCGGCATACCCCAGGTTCCACTGCTCAAACATCCAATATGTGATGTAATAATCAAACGGTGAGCCGCCTCCGCGGAATGAATCACCCCGATCTAGCAAAATCACCCCGCCAAATACCGCAATCAAGTTAATCACCAGCGAGAAAAAGATGGCAGGCGTAATCATCGGCAGTGTAATACGGAAAAATTTCACCAGAGGTCCCGCCCCATCCACCCGCGCCGCTTCATGAATTTCCGCAGAAATACTTTGAATCGCCCCCAACATGATGAGCATACCCGGGCCAATCGCCCACAACGAGCTGATCCCAAACAAAAAACTCATCGCCGCGTCAGAATACACGTCATTAAAGCCATCCAGGCCAAACATCGGCAAAATAAAGCGGTTCAGCCAGCCCGTCGTGGGATCCATAAAGCCATACCACATAAAAGCAATGGCCACTCCCGGAATAATGCTGGGTAGAAAAAAGAGTGTGCGCACCGGAATGGAGGCTTTCAGGCGAGGACTGCTCAACAGCGCCGCCAGCAAAATAGAAGTCAGCAACTGCAAAGGCACCGTTTGTATGGCGCGGCTGAGCGTAGCCACCACCAGATAACCAATGGCTTCATCTTGCAGTAAACGGCCGTAATTTGCCAGGCCAATGAAGCGGGTTTCTTCAGGCTTTAGCATGTGGAAATTGGTAAACGACAGCGCCAGAGAGGCCAGAATAGGTAAAAAGCTGAATAACAAAAAACCCAGCAGCCAGGGAGAAATCAAAAGAAAACCGGTCGTTTTGTCATAACGCAAGTTGAAACGCCTGCGCCGCGTCGCTGTTACTTTCAAACCACACCTCCCATGATCGGCTCCACGCCAAAACGCAGAGATGAGAAGATACAAAGATGAGAAGATACAAAGGTTAAGAAATTCCGGTTTCTCCGCGCTTGCGCACCTCTGCGGTAACTTTTTCCGGCAAACTCATTATTGACCAGCAATTCTCAATTTAACTCAATCTGGCGGTTATTGGAGATTAACTTTTAAATTCGGTAGTAAGCAAGGGTCATTCTGAGCGGAGTCTTCGGAGCGAAGAATCCTGACGGCTCTGGTCATTTCAAAAGAATGGGATGCTTCGGAGGACCTCAGCATGACAGATCTTTTGATTACCGGAATAAATTTTTAATCTCCAATATCTGCTGGTTCAAATCTAAATTGAGAATTACTGATTATTGACCGCTTATGACAACCCCCATATCGCCGCGGAAGGCGGGTAACGGTACAAGACAAGGCTGGCCCTCAACCCACGTCACTGTAAAAGCTTCCAGGTACTCACCCAACCAGGTGTCA
>JAWOGU010000313.1:0-22707 GCA_046496595.1 Chloroflexota bacterium | reverse complement strand
CTTAAATCATATACTTGATAAACTGGCTGAACTTAAGTTAATAATTGAACGGTGCAGGTCGATCCTCAATAGGCATAAGATAGAAGGAGTTTAGGAGGGTGCAGGTTGCTGGGTGCTGGTTGCTGGTTTTCAATTAGTTTAGATCGTATGTTTGAAAAAGCATGGGTCTTCTAAAATGATTAATTTAAAGGTGTAAATCCATTACTAACTTAATCATAAGACCCATGCAAACACAAAGTAACAAACAAGATTTCAGCGGACAAAATTTCTATTGCGGTATTGACTATCACAAAAAGACCTGGTCTGTGACAATTGAAACTGATGACATCAGATTAAAGACCTTCACTCAGGATTCCGATCCTGAAAAGCTGGTAAGGTATCTAAAGAAGAATTACCCCGGAGGTAATTATATTGCTGGTTATGAATCAGGATATTTTGGTTTTAATACTCATCGGCAATTCAGGGATCAAGGTATTGACTGTCTTGTTATCCATGCAGCCGATATTCCTACTACTCATAAGGAAAAGGATCAGAAAAGGGATCCATTGGACAGCAAAAAGATCGCTAAAGCACTTCGAACTGGTCAGGTACATTCTATATGGGTACCACCTATTACAACTGAACAAGACAGACAGCTTCTGAGAATGCGACGTACTATTGCCAGGGATCAGGTAAGAGTAAAAAACAGGATAAAAGCTTTTCTTCAAATACATCATGTACAATATCCCGAGGCGTTTAGTAATAGCCGTAGCCACTGGTCCAAACGTTTTATAGTCTGGCTGGAGGAAGTTCGGTTAGAAGAATCTACTGGCACGGAATCCCTTCAGGTATTAGTAAGAAACTTAAAGTTCATACGCAATGAACTTCTCCAGATAACCAGAAAAATAAGGCAATTATCCATCCTTCCCAGATATAAAAAGGCCTGCTCCAAACTTGTCGGTATACCGGGGGTAGGAATGCTAACTGCCATGATTATTCTTACAGAGATAGGCGATATCAACCGGTTCAAAAATATTGAATCATTTAGATCATTTATAGGGCTTATTCCCAGGTCTCACAGCTCCGGGGAAAAAGATTACCAAGGAAGTATAACAAGCAGGGGAAGTTCTCATTTAAGATCTTTGCTAGTCGAGTCAAGCTGGACTGCTGCACGAAGAGATTCTTTTTATATGAATGAATACAGCAAACACCTTAAAAAAATGAAGGCTAACAAGGCAATTATCAGGGTTGCAAAGAAAATGGTTAACCATATTTATTCTGTGCTTAAAGAAACGGCACATAATTAATGCTAATATTAAAGATAAACCTAATTTTAAATGTCTAAAATAATTGGAGAGAGACCGGTAAAACTCATTGCAGGGCCCAATATCCGGGTGACTGCTCAATCGTTTAGATTGCGGCTCTCTCCTTTTTCATTGTTAAACGTGATAATGCAGCTCTTAAATACGAAGATGACTGCTGATAGAAGTGTGCAAAAAAATTAGGATTATCTTATTAAAATACTGATAACAAAAAAGTTATCATCATTTTAACAAGACATAAATATTATAAAGGTTTTAGCCATTGATTCCGGTCAAGCTGTGTATTTGTTTGTACATTCATTGTTGTCATTTCCTCAACTCCTTTGGGGCTTTTGCCCATATAACAAAAATGCTCACCTGATAGACTAATGCTATCAGGTGAGCAATAAGCAGTCGCCGACTTTTGTCGGGTTTTGCGGCCTGGATTTGATTGTGCGGCTATAGGGCGAGTTTGGTTAAAGCTGGCCGATCCAGAATATGAATCTGGTGACGATCCACGGCGATCAAACCGTCCTCTTGCAGCACACGTAAAGCACGCTGAGCCACATCCGGCACGGTGCCCAGCCGGGCTGCCAGCTCCGCCTGAGTATACCAGCGCGGCCGCGGCAGCAGGCCGTCAGCATCGGCGCTTTCCAGCAGCAGCCGCGCCAGGCGAGTGGCAACGCTGTGCAAGGAAATGTCGGCCACCAGATTGACAAGGTAAAGCATACGCGCCGCCATTTTGGCGACCAGTTGTTCGGCAAATTCCGGCCGTTCACGCAGCAGTTGCAGCAGCGTGTCCCGTGGAATCAGCCAAACAGTGGCCGGGTCCAGAGCAATAACGGTGGCCGGGTTTGGCAGGCTGGTGAAGACGCCAATCTCGTTGAACGTTTCACCCGGTTCCAGAAAGCGGAGCGTTTGCTCTCTACCGGTAGGCGCTGTCTTGACCACCTTCAGCCAGCCACTCTCTAAATAAAAGAGGCCGCGCGGCGCTTCGCCTTCCAGCACCACTACCTCACCGGCGCTGTACTCATACCACCGCGCACTGCGCGCCAATTCAGCCACGATCTGTTCATCCAGGTTCTCAAAAATCGAGATCGCCTGTAAGCGTGGGATTAATGAATGAGGAAACGGCCGTTCAGACATCGTGCATAACTCAACTCCCGGCGTTGTGACAATACGCGCATCGCCTGTGCCAGTCAATTCCATCCTGCTGAATTTTACTCAAGCCCCTTCACGTGAAACAATGCGCCGCCAGGCGTGCAGGGCAAAAAACGCAGCCGCAGCCCCTTCGGCGGCATGGCCGGTTGGCAAAAACCACTGTCCGACGCGGAAAGCCGTCCCCGCCACCACCAGCCAGATACCCAAATTGAGCAGGACAAAAGCAATTTGGGCGTACCCTTCTTTGAGACGGCGCGGTTTTTGCCAGGTGCGAGGCAAAATCCAAAAGGCCATGCCCATCGCCACCGGCGCTACCCAGCCAAACAGCAGAAACTCGATGTGGGCAGGCAGCATCCACCGCTTGCCCGCCGGGCTGCCGTCCTCGTTTTGCCTTGACTGGTCCTGCGACGTGGCGACGGCCATTAGTGGGTGCCGGTTGCCTCCCGGATAAAAAGACCCGGTTGGGTGACGCGCCGCCAGGGGGCTAAGCGATGGCCGCTGCGGTTTCTCTCAGTGCCGGCCGTTGCCTCCGTATCATTGGCATAAGTTTTACCTGCCAACGGCTGATGGGGCAAGAGGGGCGGCGTGATTTGGACCACCAGCGCCGCCCAGTCTAGCCGTTCGGCATTGGATTGCGCCAGGTCCTTTGTGGCCAGCATCTCTCTTGTCGTGGCGGCAATGACCAGGGCCATGTTGTGCAATTTTATCAGAGGCTCATCACTGGCGCTGGTGGGGTGTACGGCCGTATTTTGGCCGATAAAGGCAACGGCTAAAATCCGGTAACATTCTCGCTGGTAACGGAGCAGTGGTTCCTTAATGTTTGGCCTGACACGTGATGCGTCCATTTTACACAACCAGCCATTCAAATAATCCAACGGGGTGTACATAGCCCAAAACAGAAACAAGTCGTTGTTTCTGAGGAACTTATTTCACAAAATGCTTGACAACCTATTTTTGATTTGCTATATTACTAACACGATTTAGTAACACGATTTAGTAAATCGAGTTAGGCGAAAGGAAAAGAGTCCTCTACAATTCAGTCATGAGTAAAAAAACGAAACGACCCTCCATGAAAGATGTAGCTGACCTTGCTGGTGTCTCCCGCACCACCGTCTCCTTTGTCATCAACAACCGCCCGGATGCCAATATTCCTCAGGAAACGAGAGACAAGGTGTTAACGGCCGTTACCCAACTCGGATACCGCCCCAATGCCCTGGCTCAGGGCTTGCGCGGGCAGCAAACCCACACCATCGGCTTTATTTCTGATGAAATTGCCACCACCCCCTATGCTGGCAATATGATTCAAGGCGCTCAGGACTTGGCCTGGGAACACAACAACATCATCCTGCTGGTCAACACCGGCAACAACCAGGACATGAAAAAGACAGCGGTGGATGTGATGTTACAGCGGCAGGTGGACGGCATTATTTATGCCACTATGTACCATCGAGAAGTACATCCACCCGAATCCTTGAAACAAGTACCCACCGTTTTACTAGACTGCTTTGACGCCAATCACGCCTTCCCCTCTGTTGTCCCAGATGAAGTGTTAGGCGGTCGACAGGCTACGGAATATTTGTTACAGAAAGGGCATCGTCGAATCGGCTTCATCTGTGATTTCTCGCCGGTGCAGGCAAAATTTGGCCGTCTTCAAGGATATCAAGAGGCTTTGGCAAAATATGGCGTTGACTATAATCCTGATATCGTACGGGAAGGAGAAAGTCTTACCAGCGGCGGCTACAAAGCGGCTATGGAAATCATGCAGCAGTCTGATCCGCCTACCGCTTTATTCTGCTACAACGATCGCATGGCGATGGGCGCCTATGACGTCTTACGCAAATTAAATCTATCCATTCCTGATGACGTGGCCGTCGTTGGTTTTGACAATCAAGAACTCATCGCCGGTCACTTATACCCCGCGCTGACGACGATGCAGTTGCCGCATTACGACATGGGGAAGTGGGCCGCCCAGCACCTTCTACACCTGATACAACATCCAGAAGCACGGCAAGAAACGGCCGTTCAACACATCATGCCCTGCCCCCTCATCGAAAGGGAATCGGCATAGGCGCACGATTTTTGAGTAAAAGGAGACGCTTATTTGATTTGTTTACACCGTTTATAGAGCCATATACACCACACCCCAATTTTTTAATTTATCCTATTTCACATAATCGAAGGAGAAAGAATATGAAAACCCAGCAAAAATGGTGGTTTAGTTTAGCTTGCCTGTTAGTCGTGGCCTTGCTTTTGGCAGCCTGTGGCGGCGGGGCGGCAGAGGCGCCAGCAGTTGCAGAACCGGCAGCCGAAGCAGACATGCCCGCAGAGGAAACAGTGGCAGAAGAACCCGTAGTTGAGGAACCAGCAGCAGAAGCACCTGAATCGTCAGACGAGATGGGAACAGTTGAATTGAGCATGTGGTATCACGGCGCGGGCAACGAAACCGAAAGCGCCATCGTCCGCCAAATCATCGACGATTTCAATGCCTCTCAAAGTGAGTACGTCATCGCCCTCGAAGACTTCCCTCAAGATTCCTATAACCAATCCGTTGTCGCCGGTGCCTTAGCTGGCAACTTGCCAGACATCATCGACATGGACGGTCCCGTCATGCCAAACTGGGCCTGGGCTGGCTATCTATCCCCCCTGGAATTATCTGAGGGGACAATTGACGGCTTCCTGCCTGGCACCATCGGCATGTGGGACGGCAAAGTCTACTCCGTCGGTCTCTGGGATGCTGCTATCGCCGTTTATGCCCGTCGCTCTGTGCTAGAAGAAAACGGTATCCGTATCCCCACCCTCGAAGAACCCTGGACGGGTGAAGAATTCGATGCCGCTCTGGAAACCTTGCAAGCCACAGGTGACTACGAATACGCCTTTGATCCTGGCATGGCCTGGACTGGCGAATGGTATCCCTACGCCTTCTCCCCCCTGCTGCAAAGCTTCGGTGGCGACATCATCGATCGCTCAACAATGCTAACAGCAGAAGGTGTTCTCAACGGCAACGAAGCTGTTGCCTTCGGTGAATGGTGGCAGAGCATCTTCGAACGCGGTCTGGCTCCTGGCTCTTCCCAGGACAGCGGCGACCGTGAAACAGGCTTCATTGATGGTAAATACGCCTTGCAATGGAACGGCAACTGGGCAGCCATCCCCGCTTTAGAAGCCTTTGGTGACGACATGCTTTTCCTACCCGCACCAGACTTTGGAAACGGCCCGAAAATTGGCGCTGGCTCCTGGCAGTTTGGTGTCTCCTCCAAAAGCGAACATCCAGAAGGCGCCAACGCTTTCATCGAATTCGCCCTCCAAGACAAATACCTCGCTGCTTTCTCCGATGGTATTGGCCTCATCCCTTCTACACTGGACGCCGCTGCCCTGACCGAAAACTATGCCCCTGGCGGGCCGTTGGAAGTTTTCTTTGAACTCAGCAAACAACAAGCGCTGATTCGCCCGCCGACGCCAGCCTACCTCTCGGCTGCCCTGACCTTCGAGAAAGCTCTGGCCGACATCGCCGATGGCGCCGACGTTGCCGATGCCCTTGATGCGGCTGCCGATGAAATCAACGCCGACATCGAAGCCAATGGCGGCTATGGTTTTAGCGAATAAGTTATTGGGTACTGGCAATTTCCCCTTGCCAAAAAAGTCGGGGCGGTTCGCGAATCGCCCCGACACCTACATCACACGAGAAATTTCGCCAGACTTTACCACAGCCATCTCCAATATGGGTGGAGGGAAAAATGACAGCAACAGATACAACCAGTACAAAGGAAGTAGTTTCTCAAAAGAAAAAGAAGAAGAAGTATTCATCAGGCGGGTCAAAAGCAGGTCGTCAGGAAAATATTAATGGCTGGCTCCTGGCGCTGCCGGCCATCCTGCTCATCATGGGTTTCTTGATCATACCTTTTATTATGGCATTTGGGTTTTCATTCACCAATCAGCGGTTGATTTCTCCCAATCCCACTGAATTCGTGGGGCTGCGCAATTTCCAACGACTGCTCAGTGTCAATATGCTGCCGCTTGAACCTCTGGTAGATGAAAACACAGGTGAAATCATACTTGATGAAGACGGCAATCCTGAGTATCCCAGAGTACGTGAGTACACACGCAGCAATCCGGATTACCCGCAGTATGACGGCAAGCAGGAGTGGTTTGTGCTCACAATTGGCGATACAAGGTATACCATCCTGGCTAGCGATGTTGTCTTTATGAAATCGTTGGTCAACGTCGTTTACTTCGTCGTGGTGGTTGTGCCTCTGCAATCAGGACTGGCATTGATACTCGCCTTACTTATTAATCAAAAAATCACCGGTGTCAATGTTTTTCGCACGATCTACTTTATCCCCGTTGTCGTGTCTATGGTCGTGATCAGTATTTTGTGGAAATTTATCTATGATCCATCCAATGGGTTGCTCAATAACATTCTTGGCCTACTAACATTCGGTGCTTTTGAACCGGTTGATTGGCTAGGTAACACTTCTACGGTCATGCCTGCAATTATGGGCATGTCTATCTGGCAAGCGGTTGGCTTTCATATGATTATCTGGCTAGCCGGTTTGCAAACCATTCCCGGCGTTCTTTACGAGGCTGCTGAAGTATCGGGCGCCAATACCTGGCAGAAATTCCGCTATGTGACCTGGCCTGGTTTGCACAACACGTTTATTTTCATCCTGATTACGATTACCATTGCTGCCTTTGGTTTATTGGTTCAGATCAATGAAATGACCCGTGGTGGACCGTTGGATTCAACCCAAACCCCCATTTTCCAAATGCTCATACGCGGTTACGAAAAACAAGATATTGCGATGGGTTCCACAATCGCTGTCGTCTTTTTCTTAATTGTTGTGGCAGTAGCACTCATTCAACGCTACGTTACTCGGGAGGATTCTTAATCATGCAAAGCTCACCTGTTACCAATAATTGGAGGAAAATAGGAAAAATCATGGGTATCGTGCTTATGGTCATTCTAGCTCTGATATTCATTTTCCCGATTGTCTTCATGTTCATGTCATCGTTGAAACCGTCAGAACAGTTGCTGCGTGACTCAGCCTCATTCCGTGCATTTATGCCTGTGGGTGATATATCGCTTGATAATTATCGAGCGATGTTTGAACGGGCGCCGGTGTGGCGTTTCCTCTTCAACTCTTTCATCATCACGACAATCACAGTTTGCTTAGGACTCTTTGTAAATTCTCTGGTTGCCTATGCCCTGGCCTTGCTTCGCTGGTCTGGTAAAGGATTATTCCTAGGCATCATCATTGCCACGTTGGTGGTTCCGTTTGAAGCGATTGCGGTGCCGCTACTGCTCATAGTGAGCAAGCTGCCTACCTTCAGCACCACCGAGGGATTTAGCTTTGGGTGGATCAATACCTATCACGTTCAAATCATTCCTTTTATCGCCCAGGCGTTTATCATTTTTCTCTTTGTGCAGTTTTTCAAATCACTGCCTTATGAATTGATTGAGGCTGCTCGTATTGATGGGGCCAGTTGGTTTGGCATCTATAGAAAGATAATTGTGCCTATTTCCGGGCCGGTTTTTTCCACGGCGGCCGTTCTGATGGCCTTACCAATGTGGAATTCATACTTGTGGCCGATCATGACGGTGCAATCGGAAGCGCTGCGGCCGGTGATGGTTGGTTTGAGCTATTTCTTCCAACTGAATGTGGCCTGGGGTGAGGTAATGGCGTTCCTGTCGTTCATTACACTGCCGATTTTGATCTTTTTCTTGCTCATCCAGCGAACTTATATTGAGAGTATCGCCGCCAGTGGGATTAAAGGTTGAATTTTAGTATCTATTCAGGTGTAGCCTGAGCCTGTCGAAGGCGGAACCAGGCTTCGACAAGCTCAGCCCGCGAGAGGCTGAATAGTTACGAATTTTATACACCTCCCGGAAGTTTAGCTTCCGGGAAGTAGTGCCGCTCCACTTTACTACACCTTGAACACCGATGAAGGAGTCTCATGGCTAGAGATGATACGCCCTCCCTGCCTGCACTTGTCCTGAATGAACCGTTCCGCCCACAATTTCATTTTACGCCGCAAAAGGGTTGGCTAAACGACCCGAATGGCCTGGTGTTTTATGAGGGCGAGTATCATCTGTTTTACCAGTTCTATCCGGATGATACGGTGTGGGGACCGATGCACTGGGGCCATGCAGTCAGCAGAGATTTGGTGAACTGGCAGCATTTACCCATTGCCTTGTTCCCTGATGAACTGGGGTATATTTATTCAGGCAGTGCGGTGATTGATTGGCACAACACGGCGGGTTTTGGCCAGGAGGCGATGGGGCTGGTTTTTACTCACCATCATCCGGATACGCTTAACCAGAGCCAAAGTCTGGCTTACAGTATCGACAACGGCCGTTCCTGGACAAAATATGCGGGCAATCCCGTCATCTCACCATCGGAGAATTTGCGTGATTTTAGAGATCCGAAAGTGTTTTGGTATGAAACCGAAGCCGGGTTGGGGCATTGGGTGATGGCCGTCTCGGCCAAGAACGAGATTCTTTTTTACGCATCGGATAATTTAATTGATTGGCAGGAGAACGGCCGTTTTCACCATCCTCAAAATCCCGAAACCAGATTATGGGAGACACCCGATTTGTTTCAACTGCCGATAGCCGGGCGTTCAGAAAGCCGCTGGGTATTAACGATTGGCACAGGCGACCAGATACCAGGAAGCAAAATTGGCACACAGTATGTTATCGGGCAGTTTGATGGCAAAACATTCACCCTTGATACTCAAGCTGGGGACATGTATTGGGCTGATTTCGGCGCCGATTTTTTTGCCGCGCAAGCATGGAACAGTGTCCCTGACAAGCGCAAAATCTGGATAGCGTGGATGAACAATTGGCGCTACGCGGAAAAAACTCCCACTTCAACATGGCGCGGCGCTTTAACCATCCCCCGCGAACTGAGGTTGGTGGAAACAGAAGATGGCCTTCGCCTGGCGCAAACCCCTCTCTCTGAGCTCAAGCGGTTGCGCGACGCTCGCTGGCTGTGGCAAAACATCGCAGTCCAACCCGCGCAACCCTTCCGTCCCTTTGTCAAAGGAAACACGCTGGAGATCATTGCTGAATTTGAGGGTATCGCCCATGCGGATCAATTGGGTGTTCGAGTCCTATCTGGCAGTGGAAATGCCATGACGATAGGCTATGATCCGCAAAAACAGATCTTATTTACAGACCGCCGCCAGGCGGGACAGGCCGATTTCCACGAGGAGTTCCCCAGTGTGCATCAGGCTGAACTCCCCCTGGCGAATGGCCGCCTGCACCTGCATATTTTTGTAGATCGCTCAATGGTGGAGGTATTTGCCAACGATGGGTTGATCTGTTTTAGCGAACGTGTGTTTCCGGATGAAAGCAGCACGGGAATTGAGATTTTCACGGAAGGGGCCGCTGTTCAGTTGAAATCGTTAGCGGTCTTTGAGTTGAAAACGGCCGTTTTCAATTCGCCTCCTATTTCCCTTGAGAAAGCCAAATCAAAATCACAATGACAAATAAAACCTCGCCTTCCATGCCATCCATTCCTAAAACACGGCAATCTCCGGACAAGGATCCACAACGGCCGTTATTCCACTTCCTGCCCCCCGCCAACTGGATGAATGACCCGAACGGTCTCATCCGCTGGCGGGGCGCGTATCACCTGTTCTACCAGTACAATCCGGATAACCCATGGCACGAACGCATTCATTGGGGCCACGCCGTCAGCCATGATCTGGTGCATTGGCAAGATTGGCCGGCGGCGCTCTCCCCCGCAGCAGGCGGCGCAGACAAAGACGGTATCTGGTCAGGCTGCGCCATTGACAATGATGGCACGCCGACCCTGTTATATTCCGGTGTGTTTCCGCAAGTTGTGTGCCTGGCCACCAGCGACGATGGCTTACGCACCTGGAACAAATACGCAGGCAATCCCGTCATAGCCAGCCCACCCCCAAGCATTGACGCCGGTACACCCTGGGAGTTTCGGGATCCGTTTGTGTGGCGCGAAGAGGATGGCTGGACCATGCTGATGGGAACCCGCGTCGTTAACCGAGGCGGCGCCGTGTTGCTCTACCGCTCGGATAACCTGGTCAATTGGGAATACCTGCATCCACTGATTCAGGGAGATCGCAATCAACTGGAACCCTTTTGGACCGGCACCATCTGGGAATGTCCCAATCTTCTCTCCTTTGGCGACCGCCATATTTTGATTGTGTCCTTCCAACATCATGAGACGGGGGATCTGCTCTATACCGGCTATTTCAGGGGCAAGTACCAGAATCACAGATTTCAAGCAGAGTCGCTGCACATCCTCGACTATGGCGGTCACTTTTATGCGCCGCAGGTTTTGAGAGAGGAAAACGGCCGTTATCTGCTGTGGGGCTGGCTCTGGGAAGGACGCACCCAGGAAGCCTGCGTGCACGCAGGCTGGGCCGGCGTCATGACTCTGCCCCGGGAACTGTCCCTGCGCCCAGATGGTAAGCTTTCCATTACCCCTGCCCCGCAGTTGCAGACCCTGCGCCGCCGTCAGTGGCATTTCCATGATTTACACCTATCTTCCGGAGAAGAGATCTCCCTCTCTGAGGTAACAGGTGACACCCTGGAAATCGAAGCTACCTTCAAACCAACGGCTGGCGCTAAATGTGGTCTAAAAGTGCGCTGTTCACCAGATGGGACCGAGGAAACGGCGGTTCTGTGCGATTTGGCCCATGGCTTTGTCACTATCGAGCGCGAAAAATCCAGCCTCAGCCCAGACGTCTATCACGATCTGCCGCCAGCACGGCAGGCAGTGCGCAACGCCCCCATCCCGCTGACAGAAGATGGGCTGATCCGCTTGCATGTGTTTCTGGACCGTTCCGTTATCGAAGTGTTTATCAACGATGAAATCACCCTGTCCAGCCGGATTTACCCCACACGCCCGGACAGCCAGGAAGTGCGCCTGTTTGCCCAAGAGGCCAACGTAGACGTAACGTCGCTGGCTGTGTGGCAAATGGCTTCTATTTGGGATGGGGACGGAACGTAAAAAGCTGCTGAAAAAAACGCCAGCTAACTTGAGTTTGGCTCTTTAAGGAAAGGTCGCATTGACTCAAAAAGAATCTTACTTTGCGTATCTCCTAGGATGGGTCAAGGGAAGCGGTGACGGCTGGAAACCTGCCCGAAACCACAGAACTCCACGCCACACTCCCTATTCATCATTCATCGTTCCCTGTTCATCGTTTCCCACTCTCCCCTCCCCACTGCGAAATCCAAAATCCTGTGGCTCCCCGACCTGGCCGTGGCGCGGGCGGTGTCGCTGCTGCGGCGGGTGGGTCTGGTATCCGCTGCCGGGGCAGGACATGTAGGGCCGGACACGAGGGGGGATCTGGTTGACCGCCGTTTAAAGGGGAGAGAGATTGCTTTGCTGCGGTTTGCCTAAGCCCGTACCAACGTAATCTCCGTAATCTCCGGCGGGCAGTTGATGCGCAGCGGTTCATTCGTCACGCCGATGCCGGGATTGCTGTAGAGCCACATTTCGTTCACGCGGTACAACTGGTAATCATACTTGCGCCCCAGGTAAGGCAGAATCATGGCCCCGCGGCGCGGAAAGCGAATCTGTCCGCCGTGGGCGTGGCCTGAAAGCTGGAGCGCAATGCGCGGATGCAGCGAGTACTCATCCGCCAGGTCCGGCTCGTGCAGCAGCAGCACGACTGGCGCTTCTGCTGGCGAACCAGCCAGAGCCGCTGCCAAATCCGGTTCGCCGCTCCAGCCATCATCTAGCCCCGCCAGGTAAAAACTGCCCGCGCCTTCATGGATTGTCACCCCTTGATTGATCAGGGTGGGCAGCCGTACTTCGTCAAATGCGGCTTTGATCACGTTTACATTCGTCCACAAATCATGATTGCCCATCGCTGCGTACACGCCATGTTTCGCGTTAAGACCCACCAGAATAGGCGCCAGTTCATAGATGGCTTCCAACTCGTGCCACACATAATCGCCTGTCATCACCACCAGATCCGGCTTTAACGCATTGCTAAGAACCACCGCTTCCTTAATCAAAGATGGCTGCGTAAAAGGATACAGATGAAAGTCACTGAGCTGCGCGATGGTGAAGCCTTCCAGAGATGGCGCTAAACCGCGAATGGGTAACGTCACCCGTTCCACCACCAGTTCCTGTGATTGATCTTTGTTAACGAGATAAAGCGTGGAGGCGGTTAGAACGCCCGCCAGAGCCAGGCTGCTGCCTGCGAGAAATTGTCGCCTTGTCATTTTATTACTCACAAATCACTTCCGATGGTCAGGTGAGATTATCACCAATTGATAAAAAGAGGTCTGGCATAAGCGGTAGAATTACCGCATGAAAAAGAGAAACACAACCAGACCCCCTTGGAAAGTTTAGCATGTGTCAACCCTGACTGCGACCTGTATGGGCAAAAAGGGAACGACAATTTGACAATTAGAAAAGTATAGGGCCAGGACCAGATACGCTATCTGCGCTGCCGTAGCTGCTAACAAGAATTCAGCGAACGGAAAAACACAACGTGGTGGAATAGCAAGATACCAGAAGCGAAAGCTGTTTCGGTGGCCGAACACGGCTCGGCTGAGATCGCCGAATGCCTGGGCGATGGCTGTAGTATCAAGAGTACGGCCCGATTGGTGAAAGTAGACCCAAGTACCGTGCGGCGGTTGAACGGCAAAGCAGGCAAACATGGACAGCAGTATCATGAGCAAGAAGTGCAAGATGTGTGCGTGACTGCATTGCAAGCAGATGAACGACATGGCTTTGCTGGCAGCAAGCAACAGCCAGCCTGAGAAGCAGAATTGATGGACCCGCAGAGCAAGTTCATTCTGGTTCATGTGCAAGGAGTGCGGGACGAATCGTTGATTCAAGAACGGCCGTTTAGATACCCCGAAGAATCCCGGCTGGCTGAAACCTGGGGCGCGCCGCCCGCCCCACCGGAGACGACCTTAGGATCCGCCGCCGCACGTCCGTCCCGTTTCCGTCGCCCTTCTGCCTTATGACAGCCCCGCTGCCCGCGCTGGAGACCAGAAATGCGCGAAGTCCTGCTCATCCTGCTGCTCTTTGCCCTGACCCTGGGCCGCTGCGCCGTTACCGTCACCGTCTTGCAGCCTACCATCGACGGCGTCGCCCATGCCTGGGTGCGGGCCGAGACGGCCACCGACCCCATCGACGATCTGGCCTGCTTCCGCCAGGCCGAACGGGACGGCCGCGCCGACAGCAAAGGAAAACACGGCAAGCCAGGCCAGCGTTATCTGGCCTGGCGTCTGCCCAACAGCTACAACGGTCCGCATATCCCTCTGGGATGGGACGCGGCCGGCAGCGGCATCTCAATCGCCAACTGGCAGACCTGCGACGTTACGGGGACGCAGGGAACGGCCGTTTGCCTGAAGATGCGTTTTGCCGGCGGCGTTATACGGCAAATGGGGCACTGGCGAGGCGCTGTTTGCGGCGGCAGCCGAATGCGCTGGTTTACTGGCGGGGACATGGGACGTGTGGGGCTGTTATCTGGTATATGTTGGCGGCTGCGGTGGGTTGTGGATAACGGCCGTTTGCCGTCGCCAGTGGCAGGGAGTTGCCCCTGTTATTGGGGAAATGAATTAAATGAAAAAGAATGAGAAAGGGCGGGAAATGGCTGTTTGGAGCGCAAGTCGGCGCGCCGTTACGTGGAGGAAAGCAGTCTGCGTGAAGTCTGTGCAAGTGGCCGTAGTGCGGACGTTGTGGCGTGAGAGTAGACAGCGGCATTGGCGTACCCCTGTTACTGGCCGGCTTCACACCGCTCCAGAGCAGGTATTGACGACATTCCTCAGCGGTCAGCGAACGGATTAGCCGCGACTACGCCAACGCCAGTAGATCGCCAATGGGCAGCATGTAGAGGCATACCAGCCTGCTCCCCGTGGTGATGGCGAGGTAAACACCGTGCCCGTCGAACGCATAATCCTGGATCCAGTTAACGGCTGAGGGCGCGCCGGATGTGGCCAACCACATCACCATCGAGATTGGCGAATAAGACGTGAGGCAGGTTACCAGGATTTCCCGACCGAAATAGGAGCCTGCCCCCATGACAGCGGGAAAGCGGGAAAGGTATGCTGTTCAGAAGTCAATCGTTACAAAGGGAAGAAAATGTTCAACGAGCCATTTCCCTTTAACCTCATTCAAAGGAGAGTAAAACAATGCCATTTGAGAAAGTTCCTGACGTAAAACCTGTTGAGAAAGGGCCCCTGCCCATCCCTGAAGTGATTAGCCCCACAGTTTACCTACAACAGTTCGTGGAATGGCTTCAAACGAGTAAAACAGATACAGCGGGTAATATTCACACCGTTCACCTAAGGCTTGTTTGGCTCTATGCATCCTCGTTAGAGGAAAATGGAATCGTCACATATGGTGAAATTGGCATGGAAGAAGGCCACAATCATCTCCACACGCTAAGCCTGGGAATGGCTCCAGATCGCGGGCCGTTTCTTAAAGGTACCATAGCCACCTACCGAAGCAATGACCGCTGGGGAGACAAGGCCGCTAACGAAAATTCACTGAGCGGTGCAAAAATAAAGCCGTTTGACCCTGAAAAAACAAGGTTGCTAAACATAACAATATGGGCGGATACAGGAGAAGTAATCCTGCAATCAAGAGATATTAAATCACCTGGACAAAAATGGGCCATTTTCCCGCAATACGCGACTGCCTCAAATCTCTTGTATGGCGCCCCTGCTGGAATTGCGCCCCCTTTGCCAATGGTTATGCTGAGTCTCGCCCAACGTCTTGTGCCAGTCGGCGCTTGAAGCGGCTTGTTGTCCAATGTGTTGGAGCACCTATGCCCATTCAACCCAATTTTCTGGAACGGACCGCCTTTTTTACGCTGAACGCCGCCCCCGCGCCGATGCTTGACCTGGCGGGGGCGCTGGCGTTTCAGGCGGTGAACACGGCCGTTCGCCTCAACCTGTTCACCGCTTTGCAGGAACGGCCGTTTACCCCCACCGAACTGGCGCAAACCCTCAACTGCCAGGAACGCGGGCTGGAGAAACTGCTGGCGGCGCTGGCGGCAATTGGCTACGTGGTGGAACGGAACGGCCGTTACCACAACAGCCCCATGACCAACAAATGGTTTCTGCAAGACGAGATGCTGGACATGAATGCCGCCCTGCTTGTCTTTGACACCTTTTTTCGGGAACTGTGGCCCCATGCCCCAGAGGTGATACAGAGTGGGGAACGGCCGTTTAACTTCTACGACTTCACCGCCAGCACCCCCGGCCTCAGCCACGCCCACCAGACAATGATGCAAGGCAATGCCAACCTGGTAGGGGCGGGCATTGTGAAAAAGGTGGCGCTGCCCGCCACCGCCAGCCGCCTGCTCGATGTAGGCGGCGGACACGGCCAGTACACCATTCACTTTTGCCAGGCACACCCCCAGCTCACCGCCACCATCATGGACAGCGAAGCCGCCCTGGAAACGGCGCAGCAAAATCTGGATGCGGCCCATCTCAGCGACCGGGTAGACCTATACGCCGCCGATTTATGGTCGGCCGCTTATACCAACAAGGAAAATTCAAATGAAACGTGTTTTGAAATGGATTGGGATTGCAATTGGGGGGTTATTGGGCATCATTATTTTGGCCTACGTTGTTATGTGGGCCGTCAGCGCCAGCCGGTTGAACAAGACGTATGAGGTCACGGCCGTTTTCAACCTCAACGTCCCCAATGATCCCGAAAGTATCGCCGCTGGCGAAAAGTTGTTTGCCATCTACTGTGAGAGCTGTCATGGGGCAAACCTGGCCGGAGATCTCTTTTCTGATGATCCCGCCTTTGGGCAAATCTACAGCGCCAATTTGACGGCGGGCGAAAATGGGATCGGCCGTAACTACAGCGATGAAGAGATCGCCCGGGCGATCTGGTATGGCGTAAAGCCAGATGGTTCACCCACTGTCGGGATGCCTTATGAATATCATCAGGCCATTCATATCGGCGATATGGAAAAATTGATTGCCTATATACGTAGCGCGCCTCCTGTAGATACTGACTATCCTCGTCCCAGCTATGGCCCGATGCTGCGTGTGATGCACACGACGAAGATATTCCCCCTCGTCACTGTCGAAAATGTGGATACCGGCCAGCCGCCCCTTGCGCCTATCTCACCAGAAGAAACGCTGGCCTATGGCCAATACCTGGCTGCCTTTTGCGCCGCCTGCCACATGGCTGATTTTGCGGGCAGCGAGATGTTTGGCTCGCCCAACATTACGCCGGCGGCTATCGGCGCCTGGACCGAGGCGGAGTTTTTGCGGGCGGTGACGGAAGGGGTGCGGCCGGATGGCACGCTGCTCAACCCGGAAGAGATGCCCTGGGAATCATTCGGCCGTTATACGGATGAGGAACTGCGGGCGCTGTGGGCCTATATGCAAACAGTTGCGCCGGTGGCGGCCAGATAACGGCCATTTTTACCGCCGTTAAGGGAACTTGCGCCCTGGTTTATAATGGTGGAACCAGGTGGGGCCAAAACAATTGCGCTCGATTGCTTTCAAGCGAAGGAAAAGATTGTCCATGGCTCCATCCATAACCAGTCCGACGGGTGATCCGTGCAAACGGTTGAAACAAAAGCTCCTGCTGCGTTTGCTGAGATTCAATCTAACGTTTCTTTTGGTCCTGCTTAGCTTCCTGCTGTTGACGGCTGCCGACGCCGCAGCGCAAATGAGCGGGAACAGCCCGGCCATTGACGCCTTCATGCATGAGCGGATGGAAAGCCTGAACATCCCCGGCGCGGCTTTGGCGGTTGTACGGGAGGGCGAGATTGTCCATCTGGCGGGCTATGGCGTCGCCAACGAAGCGGGCGGCCCGGTGACGCCCCAAACGCCGTTTTTACTGGCTTCGCTGAGTAAACCGGTAACGGCCGTTGCCGTCATGCAGCTTGTCGAAGCGGGGCAAATCGAGTTGGACGCGCCCATTCAACACTATCTGCCCTGGCTCCTGCCCGATACACCCATCGCCGTGCGCCAACTGCTGCACCAGACCAGCGGCCTGGATGAAACGCAGGGCTATCGCCGAAACCTGGAGCCAGATGCTCCCGACGCGCTGGCAGCCAGCATCCGGCAGTTGGCCGATACCGAACTGAACAACCAGCCGGGCGCGGCGTTTGAATATTCCAACAGCAACTACGACATCCTGGGATTACTGATTGAAACAGTGACCGGCCAATCCTATGGCGACTACATTCAGGCCAACATCTTTGACACACTGGAGATGAGCAGCTCGTTCACCTCATTAGAAAGCGCCCGTGCCGCCGGCATGAGCAGCGCCTTTTACCCCTTCTTTGGGCGGCAGATGAGCTTTGATGGCTGGCTGCCCTACACGCGGGCCGTGCAGCCCTCAGCCGGGCTGATTGGCAGCGCCGAAGATATGGCCCATTTTGTGCTGGCGCAGTTGCAAAACGGCCGTTACCAATCCACCCAACTCCTTTCCCCCGCAAGCATGGCCGCGCTGCATACACCCGATCCCGCCACCGGCCCGGACGTGCAGTATGCCATGGGCTGGGCCGTCTGGCCGTTTGACGACGCCGCCTTGCCCGGAGAGGAAGCCCCAACTGCCCTCTCCCATGGCGGCGAATGGCTGGGATTCAGCAATCTGATGCTGCTCATTCCCGCGTACGATTTGGGCGTGGTGCTGCTGATGAACGGCCCCGGCCCCACCCACGGCTCCGCTTTCAGCAACGTCGCCTTTGACGGGGCGCTGCTGGCGTTGGGGCTGGAAGCGCAGCACTATCCGCCGGGGGAAGCTTGGCTGACGCAACAGTTACGGCCGTTGGCGATCATCCTCATCCTCCTCTTGCTGGTGAGCGGCGCAATTGCCATACGGCATCTGCGCGGCGCAGCCTTCACCCGCCGCGACGCCTGGTTCTTCACCGCGCTGGCGCTGATTGACCTGGCGCTGGTCGGCTACTTGCTCTTTATCCGCCTGCCCACCGCCAAATCCAATGTGCCGCTGACCCTGCGTTTTGAACCTGACCTGGGGCTGCTGCTGCTGGTTATTCTGCTGTTGACGCTCGGATGGGGGTTGCTTCGTTCGTTGTGGGCCGTGTGGCGCTGGCGGGCCAGCAATTGACAGCACTAAAAAACAAGGAGAGATGGTAAACTGTGCCCTATGACTGACCAACTCATAACCAATCTGGAACAAGTGACAAATGAATGGTTAACGGCCGTTCTCACCCGCAGCGGCGCACTCACTCAGGGCAGCGTGGCGGGGTTTGACATGGCCGGCGGCCGGGGCAACTGGTCTACCAGCGGTTCGTTGAGCCTGGAATACAGCCCGGACGCGCAGGGGGAACGGCCGTCGCGCCTTTTCCTCAAAATGGTGGACGCCGATACCGGCGACGGCGAATATTTTGGTTCGTCCGAAGTGGATTATTACCTGCGCGATTATGTGGACGTGCCGGATGCGCCGCTGCTGCGTTGTTACGACGGCCGTTACTCCCCCACTATTCATCGCTACCATCTGCTGCTCGAAGACATTTCCGCAACGCATACAATTGCCTGCGATAAACCGCCCACCCTGGCATATGGCCTGGCGCTGGCTGAGGCGTTCGCCATTCTGCACGGCCGTTGGTGGGGCGCAGAGCGGCTGGCCGAGGCCAACGCCTCCTTGCACGACGCCGACCACATCCGCCGCTTTGTGGAAATTGCCGAGCCGGGCGTTGGGCATATCGTTGGACGGGTCGCCGGTGAACTGCAACCCCACTGGCCCGCCGCCATCCGCGACCTGTTTGCCCGCCACCCGCAGGCGATGATCGCCCGCACCCACGATGCCAACGGCTTCACGCTCTTTCACGGCGACGCCGGTTGCTACAACATTATGGTACCACGCGAGGGGGAACGGCCGTTGTATCTCATAGACCGCCAACCGTTCGACTGGAGCCTGACGACCTGGCTGGGCGTTTATGATCTGGCCTATGCCCTCATCCTGCACCCCGGCGGCGAAACAGACCGCCAATGGGAATTAACCGTCCTGCGCCATTACCACGAAACGCTCAGGCAGCGCGGCGTGCCTGGTTACAGCTGGGAGCAGTTGTGGGACGATTACCGGCTGTGTGTGGCTATGGGTGTTTACATCGCCGTGGAGTATTGTCGCGGCGGCATTAATGAATCCACGCAATGGGTCTGGCTGCCCATGCTGCAACGCGCCCTCACCGCCTGCGATGATCTCAACTGCGCCGAATTGTGGACTTGATAAGCTCAGGAAAAACAAGCAGATGAATCTGGTAGAAGCTGCCCGGAAAAAACTGCAAGGGCCAACGGCCGTTTCCCACCCCCTGCCCTTCAACGATCAACCGTTGGATCTCATCCCGGCGCAATGGCAATCGGCCGTTCGTTTTTTCCTCCTGATTTTTGCCCTGGGCGCAATGGCCCTGCTGCTGGGCGCAATTCCTGCCCGGCTGTGGCAACTGCAAACCGTGTGTATAGAAGCCGTTTGCCCGGCGATCATTCTGGTTCCGGCTGATTTTGCCATCTTGCAGGAATGGGGCGTCTCGGCGTCTGCCTATGCTGTTTTTCACACGGCCGTCGAATTGATCCTGATTGTGCCGGTGGTTATTTTGTGGGTTGTCATCTTCCGTAACTGTACCCATCGTTGGCTCGGGGTGTTGGCCTGCCTGGGGCTTGTTTATCTAGGCGTCTCCCTGGGCAACATCCTTTGGGCCTGGACACAGGAAGCGCAGTGGGTAGCCTTCTTGGGCGATGTAGTCAGCGAAATCGGCGCGACGGCCTTGCTTCTGCTGCTGCTTTTGTTCCCTAACGGCCGTTTCATCAACCGTTGGACTCGTTACAGCGCCTACCTGCTCCTCTTTGTCATCCTACCCTTTGGCGTCGTCAACCTCATCCTCTCGCCTGGGCTGGATGACAACCTGCCCGACGCCATCAACGCGATGGCCTTTTTGCTCTTCATGCTGCTCGGCGCGGCGGCGCAGATTATTCGTTACCGCACCTATTCCAATCAGGCGCAAAAACAGCAGACAAAATGGGTGGTCATTGGCGTCACGTCCCTGATGCTCGGCGTTCTGCTGTGGTTTCTTTTGATGGAATTCTTTCCCCTGTCACCCGGCCTTCCACGCCTTACCTGGAATCTTTTCGGTGGCACGCTGATGATTTTCCTGGCTGCCTTGTTCCCCGTTTCTCTGGGGCTGGCTATCTTGCAATACCGGTTGTGGGATATTGACATCTTCATCAATCGCACCCTGGTGTATGGCGGTCTGACCCTGAGCATCGTCGCCATTTACACGCTGGTGGTGGGCGGTCTGAGCGCCATCCTACACACGCGCGGCAGCTTTGCCATTGCCTTGTTAGCCACCGGTTTCATTGCCGTTTTGTTTCAGCCGCTGCGTGAACGATTGCAGCGCAGCGTCAACCGCTTCATGTTTGGCGAACGGGACGATCCCTACAAGGTGTTGTCACAGTTAGGGCGGCAGTTGGGGGAAACGGCCGTTCCCAACCAAACCCTGCCCGCCATCACCACCACTATCTGCCAAACCCTCAAACTGCCCTACGCCGCCATTGAACTGGTGGCCAACGATGAACGACAGCCCGCCGCCAGCAGTGGCGAACCGGGAACGGCCGTTCTCCAGGAATGGCCGCTGCGTTACCAGGGGGAGGTTGTCGGCTGGCTGCAAGCCGCCCCCCGCTCACCGGGCGAACCGTTCACCGCCAAAGAACAGCAGCTTCTCGGCGACATCGCCGCCCAGGCCGGGGCCGCCGCCTACTCTCTGCGCCTGACCAACGCCTTGCAAAAATCCCGCGAAAAGCTGGTGCTCACCCGTGAGGAAGAACGCCGCCGTATCCGCCGCGACCTGCACGACGAACTGGGACCCACCCTGGCCAGCCAGACCTTTGCCTTTGACGCCATTTTGGATCTGCTGGAAACCAATCCACCCGAGGCGACGCGTCTGCTGCACGGCCTGAAAGCGCAAAATCAGGCAACCGTGACCGAAATTCGGCGGCTGGTGCATGAACTGCGCCCCCCGGCGCTGGATGAGTTGGGGCTGGTGGGGGCATTGCGGGCACATACGGCACAATTAAACGGCCGTTCCGCCCCCGCCATTCATCTCACCGCCACACCAGACCCATTACCGCCGCTCTCCGCCGCTGTGGAAGTAGCCGCCTATCGCATTGCCCTCGAAGCCATGACCAATGTGGTGCGTCATGCGCAGGCACGGCACTGCACCGTGCATCTGCAAGCCGAGGAATCGCGCTTGATGCTCACTATCATCGATAACGGCCGGGGCTTGCCGCCCAATCAGCGGCATGGCGTCGGCCTCTATTCCATGCGCGAACGTGCAGAGGAGTTGGGGGGCAGGTTGACGGTGGACTCTATGGCTGCTGGTGGGGTGAAGGTAACGGCCGTTCTCCCGCAATCGCGCCAAAACTACGCCGAAAATCCATGAAAATCATGTCAACAAAGGAATTTCGCCAAACCGAATGACCCACCTCACCATTTTGGCTCTGGGATCGCGGGGTGATGTGCTGCCCTACGTGGTGCTGGGCGCTGGCTTACGGCAGTGCGGCTTAGACGTGCGCATTGTGACCTTTGCCAGTTTTTCGACACTGGCGGCTCAATATAGCCTGGAATTTACGGCCGTTCCCGGCCACGCCGAACAGCTCATGACCGGCAGCAGCGGCATCTCCCTCGCCGAATCTGGCTACAACGTGTGGCAAATGTGGCAGGCGCTCAAAGCATCCTACTGGCAGTTAGCCAGCAGCATTACCACCATCCTCTCCCAACCAGCCATCTGGCAAACCGACGCCATCATTAACCAGCTTCCCGGCGGTTTATTTGGATTGGATTTGGCCGAGAAGCTGCACATTCCCCACATCACCGCCGCCGTCATGCCCCTGCTGCGCACCCGCGCCTTTCCCATGCTTGCCTTTCCGCCGGGGCCGGCTTTTGTGCCCGGCTACACCCCTCTCACTTACCGGCTGGCGGAGCAAATCGTCTGGTCTGGTTTTCGCGGAGCGGTAAACCGCTGGCGGCAGCAGACGCTGGAACTGCCGCCGCAGCCGTTTTGGGGACGCTTCAAGCAGATGGGCCAGTTACCGATCCTGCTTGGTTTTAGTGAGGCGATTGTGCCGCGCCCGCCCGATTGGGGGACAACATTCATTTCACTGGCTATTGGCGACCGCAAGAGCCGGAGTGGGAGCCACCCGCCGCGCTGTTGCGCTTTCTGGAAGCTGGGCCGCCGCCTGTTTTTATCGGCTTTGGCAGTATGCCGGTGCGTAACCCGCAGCAAGTAACGCAGGTTATTTTGGAAGCGATCCGACTGAGTGAGCAGCGGG